>NMUI01000114.1 GCA_002221445.1 Phenylobacterium zucineum
GCAGGTAATACAAACGCTTGAAAGGCTAAGGATTCAAATGCGCGGAGCCACCTGGAAAGGGCTCTCATTCAAGATGTTAGAGTGCGTTCCGATCCGATAACCGGTTCCCACTTATCGGAACGCACTCTAGTATCTATTGCGGCATGGCCCCCGGCAAGGCCAGACGACCATCGCCGGTCCGAACCAACGCCAGATAACGATGCGATTCAAGGGTCGGTGCCGTGAAAATCCCTTCCGGTTGCAAGAAGATGAAGTTGCCCTGATAGGCGCCAACCAACATTTTCTGCGAGCCCCCCATGGCTAGAAACCTAAGTCGCATGGCCTCAAGCGCTGCCGCGCAATGCTCAAGATCCTTCTGATTGGAAGGCATCTTATTATACTTCAAGGATCCATCTTTAAGCGGCTGGACTTGGTAGCAGACCGTCGGATCTCCCGGAGGGCGCGTCTTGGCCGCACAACCACTCAAGCTCAACACAATAAACGCTACGGTAAGCCCGGCGATTGTCTTCAACGCGGTCATAATGAAAACCCATTTAATATCATTGGACGGTCCTTACGGCACAGACGAGACCGTACAATTCGACTCCTGCTCAGTCAGGAGCGAAAAGGTGCGATTGTCGGTGGACGATTCCACACGTCCGGCCACCAGACGCAGAGTGGTGGCTGCCCACCGACCATAGGCAGCCTCACCGCCATGGACACACCGGCCATTGAAGAGGGTCTGCACACACGCGTCTAAAGAGAGGTCAGACGGGGTTTTGTGCCACTCCCCTCCGGTATATTTCCAGCAATTCTCAGTTCCCGACTTCAAGGCCTTTTTGTCGCCTGCATCAGGTGTCGTCGGCACAGCGGGATCGGCCGCAACAACTTCCTTCGGCGGAAGCGGTGTGAGGTCAACGCCTGTCCCCTGGGCGGCGGCAAGATTTCCCGCCGGATCGACGCCGACATCTAAGGCCCCGGTGGTGACACCATTTTTCTTCGCGCACTCAGCAAGGGTCGATTCCCCCACGAAACGACCGCCGACGAAGCACCGGAGATGGGCCATCGGATCCAGATTGTGTCCGATTTCACTTTTAGTTTCGACGATGAGCCCAGATTGGGACGCGGGCGGTGGAACAGCCGAGTCAGCGGCATGACCTTTCGACAGCAAAATCGCCAAAGCGATCCCGGTCAACAAAGCGGCGAGCGCCCCGATTAAAATCAAAATATAAGGGCGCACCTTAAGCGCCTGCCAAAATGCATCCATGCGCTTGGCTAGACTGGTCCTCGCGCGGTTTCAAGGCCGGGATCAGCCGCCGAGGCGCTGCAGGGCCTGCTGGTAGTTGGCAAGTTGCGCGGTGAGATAGGCTGGCGGGGCCTTTGTTGAAGACGCTGCCGCCGCCGTCACAGACTTTGGCGTCGCGGCGGCCTGGAGATCCTTATAGGCCTGTCGAACCACCCCAAGTGCCGTAGCCAGTTCAGCGGCTGTGTGTGCAATGCCTTGGGCCGAGTCCAAATTCATATGCTGATCGAGTTTCAGGCCGTAAATCTGGCCCTTGCCATCGGCAGGCAGAACCTTTCCGTCTTTCGAGACAATCGTTGAGCGCACTACCCCAACGGGTAGGCCCAAGCCTGCGAGCGCATCCTTGCCATCCGGACCGGAATAAAGCTCTAAGACGTTGAAGTTATTGGCAGGTTTAATTGAGAGGGCCTTGCCGTTGTCGGTGGTGGTGGTGGCCACAGTGGCCTGACCGGCCATGGCGTGATTGAGCTTGGTAACAAGGGTATCAAGGGTTTCACCATTCGCAATAGTGATGGTGGTTTTCGCGCCAAAGGCCCCGGCCTTGACTTGAAACGAGTCGCCAGGACGTAAGGAACTGGCCGCTGTAAGTTGTTTAGAGGCGACACCGCCCATAAGACCTTTCGGCAAGCCCAGCTTATCGAGCACGCTGGAACCGGTAGCATCAACGGCGATTGAGGTGGGCGTCACATAGCCGGCTTGGCCAGAATAGCGCCGGGACCAACCCAATGCACCGGTACCAGGGTCGATCTGGGCGATGAAGCCGTCCTTGGTGCCAACGGCGTTCTGCCCCGGCAGGTCTGATCCGGCCTGGCCGGTCAGAAAGACCTTGCCATCGGAGACCGCCATACCCGTGACTAAATCGTCGCCGGTGCCTCCATAGAAACTTAGCGTATCTGTCCCCGCGGCTGTGACTGTATTGCTTAGTTGGGCCACAAAGCCGTCCCGACTTCCGCTGAGAGCATTATTCGCCGAGCCCGCCGCTAGGGCGGCATTGCTTGTCGTGCCGGCGACCACCAGATTGCCCCCGTTTAGCGCCAAACCAACGATGGAGCCGCCCATCAGGTCCCCAAGGTCGCGACGGGCTGTTTGAGTTGGTATGGCCGTAGAAACATCGAAGCGATAGAGCACCCCATGGCCCGCCTCATTGTTGGCTAAAACAATCGATGAGCCATCGACCACCAAACCCGAGGGCTTGTCTGTGCCGGTTGTCCCAAGCGTCTGGGTGAAAACAGTCTGCGGTTTGCCCTTATCGTCGGCCTTAAAGGCTTCGATATAGGTGTCCCAACCGCCGATCTTAGACTGGGTTGGCAGGGGAGACTGGGTTCGTCCAGCGACATAAACGGTTCCGTCAGCGCCGAAAGCTAAGTTAGTCGCCTCGTCGTCGGCGCGTCCGCCCCGGACCGTGGTCCAGATTTCTTCGCCTGCGGCGTTGTAAGTTGTGACAAAACTGTCTGAAGTGGTTGCATCCGGGGAATTGGCTGTCCCGGCGACCGCGCCACCGATCCCGCCATTCACCTTGCCCGCAATGGCAATCGTGCCATCGGCCGCAATCGCCATGGTCAGGCCCGCCGAACTGGTCGTGGCCCCCAGGGTGCGGGTGAAGATCAGCCTGCCCGCCGAGTCGTATTTCTGGAGGACCGCGTCCTGGGCACCCTTCAGGGCTTGACCATCCACCGTTCCGACGGCGTCAGACAGGGTATAGACAGATCCGTCTGGCCCGACCTGGGTGGCGTGAACAACACCGGCAGACGCACTGACATCCTTCGCCCAGACCCGGCCATCAATGAAATTAGTCTCGTTCGAATTCTGGGTCGGCGCTGCAAAGAGACTGGTGTCCGTCTGCACCTTTATCAACTGCTGAGTAACCTTGCCGTCATTGGTCAGCGGGTTTTTATCCGGATCGGGATTTCCACTGGCTTGCGCAATATAGACCACCGGCTCTGTCTGGGCGGGAATCATTGTAATCCCATCGCCGGAATCCAGGTTGAACTTCATCGCATAAGCATCTGGATTTGTTCCAACCTTGACCGGCTTCCCCCCACCGTGATAGTCTTGTCACCTCCGGGAATACGGTCAGCGGCCACCCGAGTTCCGACCCCGGCGGTGGCCAGCTTATCATTCAGATAGGCCATGACATTAACCAGGCTTCGAGGGGTGGTCCCCATCTCCGAAAGATCAATGGCAATGTTATGGGTGGTTCCACTACGTTTCACCGACATGGTAAAACGCACATCCCCCTGGAAGGCATCGACCAAGTTAGAAGTACTGCCCGTCACCAACGGGGGGGTAGAATAAGTGGCCGTCGTCTTGCCGACCGCTATGGTCGATCTGGCCGTTGTCGAGACCTCCCCTTCCGTGAGGCGGAAGTCTTCAAATTTCAAACTCGCCGCATAGGCATTGATCTCGGCCAATCCCTTCTTGAAGGTGGTTTTGATCTGATCTTTTTGGACCGTTGAAATGCCCTTGACACCGATCTGATCCGCAACCCCTGAAAGGGTATTTAAGCCGTTGTAGAGCGCAAACAATTTTTGTAGTCGGTGCTCGCGCCAGCAAGGTCAAGCTTGGCAGCGTTCTCATCAATCAGCTTACTGCCGGCCACAGCGGCCTTTGCAGCTGCCGTAAGCGCCTTAGGATCATTTGCCGCATTGGTGGAGGCACCGTAAGCCCAAGGCGCTGTAGGGGCATATTTTTTATTGGATGACGAGATCGAAGTGCCAGCCACGCCGGAACCCGACGATGACAAATTCGCAAGGGTTCCGACATCAATCCCAATTGGGTCCGCAAAACTGCTGGTCGATGCAGAATACCCGAAAAAGCTCGCCACTTGGCTTGCAGAAATGTTAAGCGCCATAGGAGACCATCCAAGGACAAAAGCCCCGTTGGTAGGTTAGCCCAGTGAAACTTTACGATCGGTTAAGTCACCCAGATCAAGGCCTCTATTTGAACAGTGACAGGATAATCGACGGAGCCTGGTTGGCGATTGACAGCGCCTGTGTACCCAATTGCTGTTGAACCTGGAGGGCCTGCAAGCGCGCGCTTTCCTTAGACATGTTGGCATCGACGATATTGCCGATCCCAGCGGTGACAACATCGTCGAGGCGTGAAACAAAAGAACTGTGTGCCGTTACCTGTGCCGATTGTGCTCCTAGTGTACCCAAGGCCTGACTAACATTAGTTATGGAGGTCGTCAGATTCGCCAGCACCGAGCTCGCCTGAGTAACTGTCGAAATCGAAGCTGTCGCGGCAAGAGGAATAATCGCGCCACCCAGACTGAGATTTTGCCCAGAAAGCGTCAGGAAGGAATTTGCATCCGCACTCGCCATAAAGCGCAGGGATGCAGTGCTGCCGTCCAGCAAGTTTGTGCCATTAAAACCTGAGTCTTGGATAACACGAGTGACCTGCCCCAGGAGGACCTTGAAATCATTATTCAGGGTCGAGCGTGAGTTAGAATCCAGACTCGTATCGGTCGCTGCTAGGGCTTTATCCTTCATTTCCAGAAGGAGATTGGAGACGGAGGTGGCGGTGGTCACAGACAAATCCGCAATAGATTGAGCCCGATCCAGGCTCATCTTGACCGCCGCTAGGGCTCGGAGATCAGACCTCTGACCCTGGGCAATAGCCCAACCACTTGAGTCGTCTTTAGCCGCAGCCACTGCAAGTCCTGACCCTAAACGGTTCTGAACCGTCGTGAGATTTTCCTGCGTGGAATTAAGATTTTGCAGAGCAGATAGGGCTGGATTATTGCTGCGGACGCTTATGGTCATTCTGAACTCCATGGCGCGGACAGCCCCGGATGAGCCAGCTACTGCGGGTCAACATTTAGGACCGATTGGAGTACGAAGTTAAGAAATTATGATGAGCAGAAGGTTAACGCTCAAACCCAAACACCCGCCAACCGCGAACCGGTGACGGGAACCCTGTATCAAGTCGCTTTGAGCGACTGCTTAGACCTTCGCGTTGACGACCTTGCCCGCCTTGTAGTTCACCGCATCGCGCATCTTGATCATGTCTTCCCTTGGATATTGCGCCACAGTCTCACCGGTGAGGCGATTGATCGTTTTGTAGATGTACGAACCCTGGTGTTCCTCAATCACTAACCGTAGATCAGCTTCTTTGATCTGACCCGTGGCTATTTGTGATTCCAAAGACCCGGGCGCAATTCCAACAATCTTGGTGCCAAGCCCTACCTCCGTAGTCGCATCGAGCGTTGTCGGCGTGAGTGGCTTGAGGCCGTTGATCTCAACATTTGATTGTAAGTTTGATTGAAAGACTGTGGATATGTTTTCCATTGCTCCATTCGCCGAGGGGTTATTACCCCCTTCAGCGTCCCTGCTGGGCCAAAGTAGGCGGAAAGGTCACCCTTCCCGCCGCCATGGATCGAGCGCGCCACCGGAGCGGCACGCTTAGGGTTCCTATCGGAACAGGCTGAGAAGGCTCTGAGTTGAGCTGTTGGCGATCGAGAGCGCTTGGTAACCCAATTGCTGCTTAGTCTGCAGTGCTTGGAGTTTCGAACTTTCTTTCGAGAGATCGGCGTCCGTGATATTTGCAATACCCGCATCAACGGTATCTTTAAGCTTCGAGACAAAATCTCGATGCTGCGCTATCATCCTCGAATTTGTACCAAAGCTAGCAAGAGCTGTAGAGACGTTTGCGATTGACGTATTTATTCTTGCCAATTCTGTCGAAGCAGCGCCAGTGGAATTGATTGTGGATGTAGATGTAACGGTAACATTGGTACTACTAAGACCGATAGACTGGCCTTTTACAGTCAGTTTACTTGTGCCTGTATCGTTGGCTAGCGCTGAGATGGTTTGACCAGCACTGATTAGGTTCACACCGTTGAAGGAAGCATTACTCACTGCCTTGGCGATTTGGTCACGGAGGGCCTTATAGTCAGTATTTAGTATGCTACGAGAAGTCGTATCAACTGAACTGTCAAGGGCAGCTAATGCTTTCTCTTTCATTTGAAGAAGCAGATCCGATACCACACCGGCCGCTGCTGCAGCCACGTCAACGGTCGACTGAACTCGAGTAAGGGACTCCATCACCGTATCGTAAGCACGCGAAGTGCCACGCTGGGTTTGCGCAATAGCAAAGGTCGCGCCATTGTCAGCTGCGCTGGAGACTTTTTGGCCTGTGCTGATGCGACGCTGGGTGATGGCCAGATCAGATTGAGTCTGATTGAGGTTCTGAAGCGCAGTTTGCGCGCCCAGATTCATATTAACGCTCATAGGCATTGTAAAAACCTTTGTTTTAAGGTCGATCACCATCGTTTTGATGGATAGGAACGTTTTGCTCCAATTTTTCTAACAGCAAAAAATGGGCCACAGAGCCACGCGATTTCGTCTCGCTATAAGCTATTGAAATAGTGAGTTTATGCCCTTGTTAAGGGTACGAAATATCGGCATTTTTGCCGAGTTGCCGTGGGCTAGGGAAAAAATTGCCGACCTCACGCGGCAAATAGTATCTAGCTATGCAAAGAGCTCACCAGGCGAGCCCTTGCGGACCCGCCTGGCGGTGCGACCATCACTTGAATAGGCTCAGGAGCGATTGCGGTGTCTGATTGGCTATAGAGAGGGCTTGAATTCCCAATTGCTGCTTGGTCTGCAGCGCTTGGAGCTTCGCACTTTCCTTTGCCAAATCAGCATCAACGAGATTGCCGATGCCGGCATCCATCGCATCTTGCAGTTTGGAGATGAAGTCCTTGTGTTGACCAAGAATCCTCGAACTCGTTCCAAGTTTCGCCAATGATGTCGAAACATTGTTAATTGACGTATTTATAGCGGTTAATGTTGTCGAAGCTGTCGCTGCTGTATTGAACGATTCATTAAACGCGAGTACAACAATATTACCACCTAGTGACATTGTCTGTCCGGCGACTGTCAATTTCGAGGTGCCGGTTTCATTCGCCAGCGCCGCGATAGTCGTTCCGGACAAAATGTTCACGCCATTAAACGAAGCATTATTGACCGCCTTCGTAATCTGATCACGCAAGGCCTTGAAATCGGTGTTGAGGATGGCCCTTGAGGTGGTATCCACTGAGGAATCCACTGCCGACAACGCCTTTTCCTTCATCTGCAAAAGCAGATCCTGGACAACGCTGCCGGCGGCCATCGCCACATCGACTGTAGACTGATTGCGAGCCAGAGATTCCTGAACGGTTCCCAATGCTCTCGAGGTACCGCGCTGATTTTGGGCAATGGCAAAAATCGCACCATTATCCTTAGCGCTGGCAACCTTCATTCCAGTACTAATTCGTGTCTGCGTGTCTCCTAAGTCTTGCTTGGTCACATTAAGGTTTTGGAGCGCAATCATTGCGCCCAAGTTGGTGTTAATCGACGAGTTCATCGTAGACGTCCTTCCATTCTGGTCGGGGGTTTACCAGCTATTGCCGGTGGGCGATTCTTCGCTGACTTGACTATCGCAAAAGCTAGGCCATAGATTCGCGAAATAGGATGCGTTTATCTATTTGATTTTAATAAGATATTTTTTGGAAACCTAACCCGCCTTCCGGCGGGGACCGTGCAGATATCACCACTCGGCATGACCTGCCGGTTCAACCCTGCATCAGTACCACGGCTTTCAAGTCAGTATCCGGTGCGTCCGTGCGATGCCCAAGGCGGAGATATCAAGCTATCACTGCAGGGGTGTGCGGACAGTTCCGGCGGTTCTGAAACAGCAGATCATGGAGATCGCTGAAACGCCCGAGCCCTGCGGCAACCGGCAGATCATCGTGTGGCTCCGAACTGCTCCGGATTTGCCGGAGGCCTCAACTCCACGGTAAGACATGAATCGCCCAGGCATGCGGACGGGTCCCCTGACGGAGTCCTTAATTGGCAAGGTCCGCGCCGAGTGTTTGAACACGGCTTGGTTCATGTCCCTCGACGCGGATCACCCAAAATGCGAGACTTTGTATAGTAATTATAAAGAAGTGCGGCCCTAAAGAGCGATCGGGGATAAAACCCACCCGACGCCTGACCGTGGGAAAGTTTCGGCCTGGACTGGTCCAAGATTAGGGATACGCTCAACAGGCGCTAAGGAGTTCCGCCCCCGCTAGCCAAGCCCTGCATAATAATGCGATTGACATCAATCAGGTCCTGGATGTCCTCGCGCCCCGTCATAACCTCAGAGGTATACTGTCCCACCCAGCGGGATAAAGAAATAATGCTTGCGCGGGCTTCCTTAGGCAACTGGTTATCGGGCGATGCACAATCTGCACCGAGCACGGACCACATCCTTCTGTTCCAGTCAAGAGCATCCATGCGCCCGGCGAAGTCTATTCGGTCAAGCTTAGATGCCGAGATTAAGGCCATGGTCACCTCAGCAAAAAGCCTATACTCTGTTTGCCGCAGAGATTCAGATCTAGCGGAGTTTTGCTGATAAGCGCGGAGCGACATTCCCCAACCTTTGATCTTCGTATTCTATAATTTTCCGACATAACATGAGGGCTTTGTAATATTCACGCTCAAGGCAGAATTTTGAAATGTTTATACAAGAACTTAAGACATCGGCATTCTGAATAACCCCCATGAACTCGCTCATCCGCAGAACAAAATTCTGATAATACTGCCCTGCACGCGGTTCATCAATATACATCATCATGACGGACATATATATGTGCCGGGCTGGGCTATTGGCATCCTCCGGCTGGAGGATGTCTTTCTCGCGCAGAACGGAAGCCTTATTTTGCAGAATGAGAACACTCCGACGATCACCGTTCTGAACAACAGCGCCGTTTAAAACAAACCTCTCGTCGGGCCGGAGTGACAGCTTAAGCGGCAAGATCGGCTCTCCTAGTTTGCGTCAAACCGAGGTGGTGCAGCAAGGCTCGATGAAGGCATAAACCTGATCGCGCAATCCCCGATTAAAACAAAGTGGTTAATGACCCATTTCACTCAGATACGAAGCGCCGACAACAGACTCTCGAGTGTCATTGGTGCGGATTTAGCCAAAGGTTAACCTGAAGGTATCCCTATTTAGACAAATAGATTCGACGAATTGGAAATCAAAAATGGTTCAGGCAAAACCCAGTCAGTTTAATCTGGAATCACACAATGTGATCGCTGCCGCCCCAGCCCAGCCCCGAATCTCATCAGGCATCTCTGGCGATAACACCTCGCGACAAGCCCTTTCTCACCTTAACGCGAGCTTGAGGGGCGTAAAACAGGAAATCGTCCAACAATACCTCAGGAAGGCGTCAATTGAATTGAATCGTGGGCGACATGACCGCGCGGAGAAATGGGCACTCAAGGCGTTAGAGATTGACGAAAAGTCAGGAATTTCTTGGCACGTTCTGGGCATGTGCCGTGAGATGGCCGGTGACTTCGCGAGCTCAATCAGTTGTTACGAAGCCGCATTAACGCTCATGCCGGATGATGGCGAGATATTGAACAATTTGGGCCGGCTCGCTAGCCGTATGGGCGATGATGCAAGTGCTGAAAAATTTTCCGGCTCTTTTTAGAACGGTTTCCAGGTCATCCTGAAGGAATCAATAATTTAGGTTTCGTCTTACGCGCTCAAAGTCGGTTTGACGAAGCTGCTGAGGTTTTGAAGCAGGGATTGGCTAAGCACCCGAAATTACCTGTCCTTTGGAACGGAATTGGCTCTGTGATGGCAGAAGTCGGCGATATTGAAAATGGGTTCATCTTCTTTGATGAGTGTCTCCGGCTTGATCCTAGGTTCAGCAAAGCGCGCTACAACCGCGGCAACATGCGTTTCGCCTTCGGTGATGCATCCGGCGCACTAGAAGATTGCGACAAGGCCATCAGCCAGACCAAGGCATCGGATGAAATCTGCATGATGCGGATGGCCAGAGCGGGTATGTTGCTTAGCCTTGGGCAGCTTAGCGCAGGCTGGGATGAGTATGAGGTCCGTTTGGATCCCAATTTCTCCGACTGTACGCTGTACAGCGTAGGAGATACCATCCAGTGGAAACCAAAGACTAGTTTAACTGGAAAATCACTTTTGGTGATTTGTGAACAGGGGCTCGGAGATGAAATTTTGCATGGCACGATCCTACCGGATATTATTGAAAAACTAGGCCCCGACGGGAAGCTCACACTGGTGGTTGAAAACCGCTTGGTGACGCTCTTTCAGCGCAGTTTTCCAACGGCTGTTGTCGGCTTCCATCGTACCTACAAAATCCAAGGACGTGACATTCGGGTTATCCCCTTCTTGAACGATGACTTTAGTAATTTTGACCTGTGGTCGCCCATAGCCTCCCTCATGAGGGAATTTCGAAGAACCCCGGAAGATTTCCCCGATAAGATAGGCTTTTTAAAGCCGGATCCGGACCGTGTTGCGTTCTGGCGTGCTTGGCTCAACGGCCTATCTGATCGACCAAAGGTGGGCCTTCTTTGGAAGAGTGCTATTATTAGTAGTGGGCGACATAGGTTCTTCTCACCGTTTGATCGCTGGGAGCCGATTATTAAAACTGAAGGCATCACCTTGGTGAACCTTCAATACGGCGACTGCAACGAGGAATTGATCCGTGCACGGGAAGACTTCTGTGTAGAGATTGTTCAGCCGCCGGGCATTGATCTGAAACAAGACCTTGATGATGTCACAGCCCTTTGCGCCGCCATGGACCTGGTCATCGGGTTTTCTAACGCCACCTTCAATATGGCGTCAGCGGTCGGGGTGAAATCTTGGCTGATCCTTCCACCCAGCGCCTGGACCGGCTTAGGTACAGACCACTACCCTTGGTACCCTCAGGTGCGCGTGTTTAAGCCCGAAAAATTCAATGACTGGGATCCTGTTATGGCCGAAATCGCCGGGGAACTCGCGACCTTTGCCCAGGAGAATGCAGGCGGTTCCCCGGAAAATTTCCTCTGATTATGGGACAAATCCATCCGACGCGCACTCTCCACGCGGAACACTCTTGAATGTCGCGGCCTTCGCTCTAGTCTGGGCTCAGTTTGAAACATTTGTTCGAGAGCCGGCGCTCCTTTGCGTCGTCCTGGGGAGCTCATATGAAGTCGCGCTTTGAAGGCACTGAGAATTACGTCGCCACCGACGATCTGAAAGTGGCGGTGAACGCCGCGATCGCTCTGGAGCGTCCGCTGCTGATTAAGGGTGAACCTGGCACCGGCAAGACTGTCCTGGCTTACGAAATCGCCAAGGCCTTGGACTCTGAGTTGATCACTTGGCATATCAAGTCCACCACCAAGGCACACCAGGGCCTTTATGAGTATGATGCGGTGTCTCGTCTGCGCGACAGCCAACTGGGTGACGAGCGCGTCAGGGACGTTAAGAACTACATCAAAAAGGGCAAGCTTTGGGAGGCCTTCACGGCCGGCAAGCGCCCTGTCCTGCTGATCGACGAAATCGACAAGGCCGATATCGAATTCCCCAACGACCTGTTGCAGGAACTCGATCGGATGGAATTCTATGTTTACGAGACCAATGAGACCATCAAGGCGGAGATTCGCCCGGTGGTGATCATTACCTCCAATAATGAAAAGGAGCTGCCGGACGCCTTCCTGCGCCGCTGTTTCTTCCACTATATCAAGTTTCCAGAAGCTGAGACGATGAACGAAATCGTCGAGGTTCACTTCCCGGGCATCAAGCAGAAGCTGGTCAATGAAGCTCTGCGGATCTTCTACGACATGCGTAAGGTGCCCGGCCTGAAAAAGAAGCCCTCAACCTCGGAGCTGCTCGACTGGCTGAAGCTGCTGATGGTCGAAGATATTGACGAAAATACCCTGAAAGAACGCGACCCCACCAAGCTGATTCCACCTCTTCATGGTGCTCTGCTCAAGAACGAGCAGGACGTCCATCTGTTCGAACGCCTGGCCTTTCTGGCCCGGCGGGAAGGGGCAGCGCGCCCCGGCCAATAGGTCGATTATAGCCTCGTTTCGACCGCGTCGGGGCGAGGCTTACCGCGAATTCACTCGACCTTTTCAGACTTCGCCCTCACCGTTCCCATCGAACGGACAGGAGATGATCGTCCATGAAAGCTCTCACCCTCTGCGCGGTTTCCGCCCTCACCCTCACTGCGGTCGCCTGCTCGCACCGGGATGTTCGATCCGCCGCCTTGACCGGTCGGCTAAACTGCCCCGAACAGTCCGGGGCCTTGAAACGACTGAGCAAGGCAGAGGACGGCCGGTCCTGCGAGTATGAGGTTGCCAATGGAGCGCAGGTCTCGCTCAAACTGATGCCGGTTGGCGGGGCTGGAGCCATGGGCCTGCTCGCCCGGCTTGAGGCCGACCTGCGGGCAGAAGCAGCTTCGACCCCGGACACAACGCCCATCGAAGCTAAAGATAATACCAAGGCGGATCACCCGGCTGCACAAACGGTCGCTGAGGCTAAGGCGGACGCCGCAAAGGCTTGGTCAGCGACTGATGCCGGGCGAAATGCGGCCGAGACTTCGGACATCGCCAGAACTGTGGATGAAAAGCTCAAGGCCCGGGGGCTGGGCGATGAGGGGGCTGAAAAATCGGCCCATGTTAATCTGCCGGGTGTTCGCATTGACGCCGACGACAAGAACGACTCGGCTCATGTCGCCTTACCCGGTGTTCATATCGACGCAGAGGGAGATGGTGCCGCCATTCGCGTCGGCCCTCTTCATATCGACACCGACCATAACAAGGCTGTGGTGAAGGCCGTATCTGATGTCCGGCTGCGCGGTGAAGGCTTTGCCCGGACCCAGCGGGGGCTTGCAGCCATGTTTGTCTATGCCGGTGATAATCTGGGTGGCGGCTATAAATATGTGGGCTATGAAGCCGCCGGGCCCAAGGCTGGTCCCTTGACCATTGCCATTATCAAATCGCGCAAAGAGGGCGGTTTTCATGGCGATGTCTATGGCGACGTAAAGCGCCTAGTGCGCCGAAACGGCGGGATTTGACCCCCCACCTACACTGCCCTCTCAAGGCCGGGCTCTTGGCTCAGTCAACTGTGACGAGATTGCGGGCCGGACGCATGACCATGCGTGACCGAGATATGAACAATCTTTCGCAATCAGTGGGATAAGAATAGAGTCGGTTGATCTGCGGCCAACAGGCTTCGGGTGGTGCCGCCGAAAATAAACTCTTGCAGTCGGGTGTGCCCAAAGGCCCCGGCCACGAGAATTTCAGCCTCCGCCTTCCGCGCGGCATAGAGAAGGACGGGCCCAGCATCACCGCTGTCCGGCAGGACATCAATGTCGGCAGCTATGCCCCGGGCCGCATAATAGGCTTGAAGCTTCATGACATCGAAACTGCGCGAACTGGCCCTTGGTGCTGCGAGAATAACCACCTTGGCGGCCTTTTCCAGCAGGGGCATGGCCAACCGCGCTGCACGGCTGGCTTCCTTTCCGCCATCCCAGGCCACGGCGACAACACCGCCGACCTTGAAGCCGTGGCGGGCGATCAGGACGGGTCTTTGTTCGTCCGCCACCATCTGCTGGAAGACCTCCGCCAAGGGCCCCCGGCCTCTGGGCGGATCATTGGAAAACACCACCACGTCCGAAAGTCGACTCTCTGCTGACAATCCTGCCCAGACCGGGGTCTGCATGGCGATGAACTGCTTCTTGGCATAGAGGCAGGCCTCGAAGGCGGCGCGGGCATGTTTCTCTCCGACCGCCGCGGCCTCCTTGAGCGACTCCAGGGCGGTACTCTGGACGCCCCCCAGAAAACCCTCACCCATCCAGGGCATGAGATCGGCCACATCTGCGGGGGCATAAATGCCCGCCAGCTCTGCGCCAAACGGCACCGCCAGGGCGGCTCCTGCCGCAAGAGCGACCTTGTCGTCTGCCCCACCTGAAAGGGGTGCAATAATTCGAGCCCAACTCATGACACTATCCCTCATGATTCAAGTTGAGCGTGAACCATGCGCCCACGCATTGATCTTTCTCAAGTCCTGGTTCAGGTCAGGAGATCACGACAAGGGGAACGGCAAAGTGGTTAAAGGGTTGCGAAAGGCCAAGGATCTGCCCCGGGCCTGGCAACGGATGTTGTCCGGTCGTCGCTTAGACCTGCTCGACCCCTCCCCCATGGATATAGAGATCGAGGACATTGCCCACGGTCTGGCCCGGGTGGCGCGCTGGAACGGCCAGACCACCGGTGAGCATGCCTTTTCTGTGGCCCAGCACTCCCTGGTGGTCGAAGACATCTGCGCCCATATCCAACCGAACCTTGAGCCCCGCTGGCGGTTGACGGCCCTGCTACATGACGCCTCAGAATATGTGATCGGCGACATGATCAGCCCTTTTAAGGCGGCACTTGGCTATGATTACAAGGTTTTCGAGGCACGCCTAGAGACCGCTATCCACATCCGCTTCGGACTGCCAGCCAAGACCCCACCTGTCATCAAGGCGTTGATCAAGCGCGCCGACCGGGCTAGCGCCTTTTTCGAGGCGACCCAGTTGGCTGGCTTTAGCCAAGATGAAGCCCTGGACCTCTTCAGCTCTCCGCCGGTCGATTACCACCTGGAAATCGATCCCCTCACCGCCCGGCAGGCCCAGGCCCGCTATGTGGCCCGGTATCATACCTTGTCAGAGGCCGCAGGTTTCGCCACATCGCCACAGGCCTTCGAAACGGAATGAGCATGACCATCCATGTCCAGGGTCGCCGCTGATGGTCAAGCGGGTTGTCATCGGGCTGTCGGCTGTGGTGGTGGCCGTCCGCGAGGGCCAGGCGCTGGTGTTGACCGTCAGATCACCGGGCCAGGCTGCAGGCTTGCCCTTCGGCCCCTTTGACCCGGAGGGCGACCGCACCTTCGAGCTGGCCCTGCGCGCCTTCGTGACCGCCCAGACCCGGTTTGATCTGGGTTATGTGGAACAGCTTTATACCTTCGGCGATAAGGGCCGCGACGCACCGGTTGCCGTCCTGGAGGCCGGAGATCGTGCCGGTCGAGTGATCTCTGTAGGCTATCTGGGTCTGACACCACACGCGGTAGAAACCCACGCACCCGACAGCGCCTGGGCCGACTGGCTCCGATTCTTTCCCTGGGAAGACTGGCGCGAAGGCCGCCCCCCGCCCTTTCGGCCATAGAACCCGCCTTGCGGGACTGGGCACAGGGATCGCGCCTGCCCCGAACCCGGCTCCTGTTCGCCCTGGACGGTGCCCCCTGGAATGAAGAGCGCGTGCTGGAGCGATATGAATTGCTCTACGAGGCTGGTTTGGCCCCCGAAGCCGCCCGCGATCGAGGTGAGATCCAAGGATCGGCCCTTTCCAGCCTCAGGGCCGCCCTGGGTGAACCGATGATTTCAGACCACCGGCGCATTCTGGCGACCGCCTTGTCGCGCTTGAGAGGCAAGCTGAAATACCGGCCGGTCATATTTGAGGTCATGCCCGAGACCTTCACCCTGTCAGCCCTACAAAGAGCCGTCGAAGCGGTGGCCGGGATTCGTCTGCACAAACAGAACTTCCGGCGGGCTTTAGAGCGAGCTGACCTCGTCCAGGGGCTCGGGCGGCTGGACCAGGATACGGGTGGGCGGCCTGCCGAACTTTTCCGCTTCCGGCGGGAGGTTTTGGGCGCGCGTCCGGTTTCGGGCCTTTCCCTGCCCCTGCTCCGGGACGAATCCACTGGCGGCTAAATTCGGCAGTCGCCACGACGCCCAGCTTGGTATCTAAAGCCCTAGTGCCTGTTCCCTTTAGACGGAAACGTCTAAAGGGAACAGGCTTTAATTCAAGATGTTAGAGTGCGTTTCGATCCGAT
>NMUI01000413.1 GCA_002221445.1 Phenylobacterium zucineum
TTCTCGATCGACTCATCCGCCGCCTTGAGCAAGACGTTCGGGGTCGCGAAGTTGCCAGAGGCGACCACTCTCGGATTAGCCGGTAACGAACCGAGGATCTCCTTGAGCTGTTCAACCGTGATTGTGCGCATACTCACACGCTAGCAATCAGATCAGGCTGGCTCGGATGCATCCAAATATTCGGCAACATTGAGCTCGCCGAGATGCTTGTTCGAAGACACCACGATGCCCGCGGCAAGCACGGCAACGGCGATCACGGGGTACACGACGGCTACCCCGAACGTATCGACCGACCATCCCACGAACGACATCGAGATCATTGGTCCGCCGCTCCAGATCACCATCTCGAGGCTAAAGACGCGGCCGCGTTTGTTCGCCGGCACCTTGCGCTGAATCACCGTGTTGAGCAGCGGCCCGAGCGGGCCCCAAACCAGGCCGAGCACAAGGCCGCAGAGAATCATGACCCACTGCGCAGGAAGCAGAGACATCGGCAACAAGGCCACGCCAACTCCGAGAACGGCGACTCGCAGCAGGGTGCTGAACTTGAAGAGCTTGGTTAGACGCTCGAATAGCAACGAGCCAACGGTTGTCGCCCCAGCCATGCACGAGATCAGCACGCCGAGACCAGCCGGGTCGGCCTTGCCGTTGTAGTAGGTAGGCAGCACGACCATTTCGGTTGGCAGGTAAATGATGGCGAGGCTCAAGAAGGTGACCATCACGATGAGGACCGATGGCGTCTCAAACAGAATCTTGAATCCTTGAGCCGCGAACTTGGCGAAGTTTCCCGAGTCCCCTTCATCCACCGGTTCGTGGTGTTCGTGCACCTTGAGCAGCAGCGTGAAAATGGCGGATGCGATCTCGAAGCCGGCCACAACTGCGAACGATGGATACGGGCCGAACCACTGGATGCTCAGGCGCCGAGGGCCGGGCCGAGCGCGAAGCCGGCCGCAAAGATCGACTCGTGAATTGAGTTGCTGCGTTCGAGTGACAGGCCGCCGGCGTGGGCAACATCGGGAATCAGTGCCTTGCGGGCCGAGCCGCCACCCCATCCGACGATTGAACGAACCACCGAAACCGCAATCAGGAGCGGCAGATTCATGGTCCAGAAGGTTGCCATCGCCACAATAGTCAGGTTGACGATTGCCGTTAGTGTCTCGCTCCAAAAAGCCGACTTGCGACGACCGAGTTTGTCGATTACCGAACCGATAACCGGCGCGAGCAGAAGCCCGGGGATGCTCGTGATGGTGACCATGAGACCTGCGCTGGTGGCCTGGTGGGTCAGCGCAATCGCGATCCATGGCATCAGGAT
>NMUI01000414.1 GCA_002221445.1 Phenylobacterium zucineum
AGCTTCGGTTCGCTAGGTCTAATCGGAGTTTTGTGGGTCATTTACGGATACGCCATCTCCTTCTCGAATGGCGGCACCAAGACCTTCGTCGGAATCGACGGATGGTTCGGGATCGACACCGACTACATCGGCCTCGCTGCTCAGGTGAAGGATGCCCTCGCACCAACCGGCGCTTTCCCGTCACTCGCTTTCGTAGCTTTCCAGGCAACCTTCGCAATCATCACCGTTGCGCTGATTTCGGGTGCCATCGCTGACCGCGCCAAGTTCGGCGCCTGGATGGTTTTCGCAGGAATCTGGGCCACCATCGTCTATTTCCCGGTAGCCAACTGGGTGTTCAACTTCACCCTCAAGGATGGCAAGGTCATCGATGGTGGTTGGATCGTCAAGGACCTAGGCGTAATCGACTTCGCCGGTGGAACTGCAGTGCACATCAACGCAGGTGCAGCTGGTCTGGCGCTAGCCATCGTCCTCGGCAAGCGCTTCGGCTTCAGCAAGGGAATCACTCAGCCTCACAACGTACCGCTGACCCTGCTCGGTGTCGCACTTCTCTGGTTCGGCTGGTTCGGCTTCAACGCGGGCTCTGAGGTAGCTGCTGACGGTAGCGCTTCGATCGCTTTCATCAACACCCTCTCGGCTCCAGCCGCAGCCATGCTCGGTTGGATCATCGTCGAGAAGTTCAAGCACGGTAAGGCAACGTCTATCGGTGCCGGCTCTGGTGCCGTGGCTGGTCTCGTGGCCATCACTCCCGCCTGCCAGGTCTTGGACCCAATGTGGGGACTTCTGCTCGGCGTGATCGCTGGTGCTCTTTGTGCTCTAGCTGTCGACCTGAAGTTCGCCCTCGGCTTCGACGACTCGCTCGACGTCGTCGGCATCCACCTAGTCGGTGGAATCGTCGGAACTCTGTACATCGGTGTCTTCGGTCGTGGCGTCGGTGCTGCATTCGGCTACGGATGGCACCAGTTCTTGATGCAGGCTTGGGGTGCGGGAGCAGTGCTCCTGTACAGCTTCGTTGGCGCCTATGTCATCGGTCTCATCGTTGAAAAGAGCATCGGGTTCCGAGTCAAGGCTGAAGATGAGATCGCCGGCATCGACACCGT
>NMUI01000115.1 GCA_002221445.1 Phenylobacterium zucineum
CTTTGGCGACGACGACATCAAGCCAAAGCAACTCTCTGCCACTACAAACGACGGGAAAATCTGCAACTGTAGTACTAGCCGGACCGTGGCTTATTCGCCCATAAATTAGACAATCTGAAAAACTTTCACTTGCCCTTAAGGAGAAACAGGCGTTTCTCCCCACCGGGCCACGCCCCCCCAACGGGGCGCTGCTCATCTGTAAGGATGGGAGACATCGCTATGAATACCTTCGCCAAGCCGGCCATGCGTCCGGCGCGCCCTGAATTTTCCTCCGGCCCCTGCGCCAAGCGCCCCGGATGGACCCCGCAAAATCTCCAGAATGCTGTCCTTGGACGGTCGCACCGTTCCAAGCCCGGCAAGGGTCGGTTGAAGGACGCCATCGACCGCACCCGCCAATTGCTCGACGTGCCGGACGATTATCTGGTGGGGATTGTCCCCGGCTCCGATACCGGCGCGGTCGAAATGGCCATGTGGTCCATGCTGGGCCCCAAGCCGATCCAGCTTCTGGCCTTTGAAAGTTTCGGCAAGGACTGGGTCACCGATGTGGTCAAGCAGCTCAAGCTGCCGGCGCAGGTGCTCGAAGCCCCCTATGGGGAACTGCCGGATCTGTCCCAGGTCCGCCCCGACTCTGACCTGGTCTTCACCTGGAACGGCACCACCTCGGGGGTGCGGGTGCCCAATGCCGATTTCATTTCCGCTGACCGGGACGGTATCACCATTTGCGACGCCACCAGCGCCGCCTTTGCGCAAGATCTCGACTGGGCCAAGCTCGATGTGGTGACCTTTTCCTGGCAGAAGGCGCTGGGTGGGGAGGCCGCCCACGGCGTCCTGATCCTGTCGCCCCGGGCAGTGGCCCGGCTGGAAAGCTATACCCCGCCCTGGCCCATGCCCAAGCTGTTCCGCATGACCAAGGGTGGCAAGGTCACCCTGGACTTGTTCGAAGGTGCCACCATCAACACCCCGTCCATGCTGTGTGTGGAAGATGCCGTGGACGCCCTGAAGTGGGTGGAGTCCATTGGCGGCCTCAGCGAAATGCGCCGCCGGGCCGACGCCAATCTGGGTGCCCTGACGCAGTGGGTGGCCAAGACCCCTTGGGTTGATTTCCTGGCAACCGACCCAGCCCATCGTTCCAACACCTCGGTCTGCTTGAAGGTGGTGGATCCTCGCGTCACCGCCCTTTCCGCCGAGGCCCAGGCCGATTTCGCCAAGAACCTGGCCTCCGCCCTTGAAAAGGAGGGCGTGGCCCTCGATGTGGGCGGTTATCGCGACGCCCCTCCCGGCCTGCGGATCTGGTGCGGTGCCACGGTCGAGACTTCCGACCTCGAAGCCCTGATCCCCTGGCTGGACTGGGCCTTCCAAGGCTTGATCCCCGCCTAAATCCTGAATTTCGCGCGCCCGGACCTCGGGTGCGCCCGTCGCCGCGTCTGATCCAAGGGTCAGGTGACGGCTGAAACCCATTCCGACTCAAAAGGATAACCACCCATGCCCCGCGTTCTTATCGCTGACAAGCTTTCCCCCGCCGCCATCGACATCTTCAAGCAGCGCGGGGTTGAGGCCGATGTGAAGACCGGCCTCTCCAAGGAAGACCTGCTCAAAATCATCGGCGACTATGATGGTCTGGCTGTCCGCTCGGCCACCAAGGCCGACAAGGATGTCCTGGCCGCCGGGGTCAATCTGAAGGTCATCGGCCGGGCCGGTATCGGCGTGGACAATGTGGATATTCCCGCGGCAACCTCCCGGGGGATCGTGGTCATGAACACCCCGTTCGGCAATTCCATCACCACCGCCGAACATGCCATTGCCATGATATTCGCCCTAGCCCGTCAGCTACCCGCCGCCGACCAATCCACCCAGGCGGGCAAGTGGGAAAAGAACCGCTTCATGGGGGTTGAGCTTTACGCCAAGACCCTGGGCCTGATCGGGGCGGGCAATATCGGCGGCATTGTCGCCGACCGCGCCAACGGCTTGAAGATGAAGGTGGTGGCCTATGACCCCTTCCTGTCGGCGGAACGGGCCGTGGAAATCGGTGTGGAAAAGGTCGAGCTGGACGACCTGCTGGCCCGGGCCGATGTCATCACCCTGCATACGCCCTTGACCGACAAGACCCGCAACATTCTGTCGGCCGACGCCCTGGCCAAGACCCGGAAGGGGGTGATGATCATCAACTGCGCCCGAGGCGGTCTGGTGGATGAAAAAGCCCTGCGGGCTGGTCTCGATTCTGGTCATATCGGCGGCGCGGCCTTTGACGTTTTTGTGGAAGAACCGGCCAAGGACAATGTGCTGTTCGGGGCTGAAAACTTTATCGCCACCCCGCACCTGGGGGCCTCCACCCTGGAGGCGCAGGAAAATGTCGCCTTGCAGGTGGCTGAACAGATGAGCGACTACCTGCTCACCGGCGCCGTCACCAATGCCTTGAACAGCCCCTCGGTCACCGCCGACGAAGCCCCCAAGCTCAAACCCTTTGTGGCCCTGGCCGAACGTCTCGGCGCCTTCGCCGGGCAGATGGTCGATGTGGAGGTCAAGGCCATCGACATCGCCTATGAGGGCGAGGTGGCCCGCCTCAATACCCGGCCCTTGACGGCCGCCGCCCTGGCCGGGGTCATGCGGCCCATGCTGGCGGAGATTAACATGGTCTCGGCCCCGGCTGTGGCCAAGGAGCGGGGCATTACCGTCTCGGAATCTAAGCAGGACGACAGCCCGATCTATGAAAGTCTGGTGCGGATCACCGTCACCACCGCCATGGGCAAGCGCTCCTTCGCCGGCTCGGTCATGGCCGGCACCCCGCGGATTATCGAGGTCAAGGGCATGGATCTGGACGCCCCGTTTGGGGCCGTCATGCTCTATGTGAACAACCTGGACAAGCCCGGCTTCATCGGCAATCTCGGTGCCCTGCTGGCCGACGCCAAGGTCAATATCGCCACCTTCAACCTGGGCCGCGTCGCCGCCGGCGAAGACGCCATCGCCTGGTGGGCGTGGACCAGGACCCGGGCGAGCCCCTGGTCGCCAAGATCCGCGCCCTGCCGCACGTCAAGGAAGCCCGGACGCTGCGGTTTTAGCGGATCGCATTCCGAAAAGTGTGAAGCGGTTTTCGGATAAAATGCGAGCCAAAACAAAAGCCTCTTTGGGCGGTCTGGGATGTGGTAATTAGAGCCGTGTCCCAGACGCCCAACCAGACCACCGCCCAGCGGGCTGAGGCGGAACTGACCGCCTATGGCCTGCGCCTTCCCGAGACCGATCTGGTGCCGGGCTTTGGCGTGACCCGTTACATGCGGGTGGCCGGCAAGGGCTTCGCCGTCTTCGGCGACAAGGCCGAGACGGATAACGACTTCACCCTGACCGTCAAACTGCCCATCTCAGCCGAGATGGTCGAAGACCTGTGGTTCGTCCGGGTCCGCCCCGGCTGGTACAAACGCAACAACTGGATCATGGCCTGCTTTAGCCCCGGCGACGACGTCTTGGCTGAACTCCCCACCCTCAAGGCCTGGATGCTGCAGAGCTATGTGGCCGTGGCACCCAAGCGGTTGGGGAAGTTGGTGTCGGGAACTTTCGGGGAAGCTTAGGCCATTCTGATGTTTTCTTTTCATGAACTATCATCTGTGAAAAGAAAATGATAAGCTTATGCTGTGACGGGAAGGCGCTCGCCGCAGCCTAGCCTTTGCATCTCAAATCTGAGGCGTTGAACACATGACCACCGCTGTCGTTCGATACATAGACTCGATCCAGGACCATGGGGGTTTGAAAGGGACCGATATCGCCAACTTCACCGACGTGTCGTCGGCGACGGTCCATCGCTGGAAGGCGGGCGCCCATGTTCCCCACCCTTCCACCCAACTCCTGCTGGCGCAATTGCATTACATTGTGAGCCGACTGGACGACTATTACTCGCCGGAGGAAGTTCGGCTCTGGCTCTATGCGCCCCACCCCCAGCTTGAGGGCCGCCGCGCCATTGACGCGATTGTCAGTGGTCAAGCCGCAGACGTCATCGCCATCCTCGACCGTTTGGACGCTGAGGTTTACCTTTGATGGCACCACATCGACCGCCACGCCCCCAGGCGTTGCTCGATGCGATTGAAGCCGAAGCCCCGACTAAATTCAGCGGGTCCGTATGGCGCGTGGTGACCGATGGCTTTGATCCCTTGCGCCCATCGCGCGCCGGAGGCCGCTGGGATGATGGCAGCTTTGATATGCTCTATGCCGCCTCATCGCGGGATGGCGCCTTGGCTGAGTCCTGGTTTCACGCCGCCAAGGGCCAGCCGATTATCCCCTCAAAGATTACGAAGCGGCTGTTCCAAATCAAGGCCGACCTTCATCGCGTCCTGGACGTGTCGGGGAGGCAAGCTTGCCGCGCTCGGCATCAATATGGCGGCGTTCGGGCGATTAAATTATGCCCAGCGGACCGAGGAATATCCCACCCTGCAACAGATCGGCGAGGTGGCGTTCTTTTACGACTATCAAACGGTGGTCGTACCCTCTGCGCGGTGGGCGGGAACCAATCTCGTCATCATGACGGAACACCTTGCGGCGACGCAGCTGGAGATCCTTGGCGACGAAGTGGTGGACCTTGCCGTCTGGGCCGACCAGCAGAAAAGGTCATAGACCCCGATTGAACCCTTGGCCTCGTGCCGGAGGAAAAGGGGAACCGCTGGCCTGCATTGGCGATGACATCTTCGCCGAACTCGACACCCTGAAAGCCTGGATGCTGCAGAGCTATGTGGCCGTGGCACCCAAGCGGTTGGGGAAGTTGGTGTCGGGGATGGGGTAGGGGGCGCGATCTGAGGCGCGAGGCCCGGCGGGCTGGTGTGGGGGCTATGGGTGGCGAGTCTGGCACCGGGCCCGATCCAACGGGGAGATTCGGCCCAGAGTCGAAATTCGGCTCACCATCCTTTGATCGCCGCTGCGCACCAGCAGCTGATGTTGGGAGTGGGCCGTAGTGCGGATCTTCGCAACTGCTTGCGAAGGATTCAGCTTCGACCTGACTTCACGCGCTTCTTCACAGCCTTGATTGTGTGTGTCTGCGGCGAAGGAGGTAACCGCTTAGGAAGCACCTTAACGAGGCATACATATTGGGCGTGATTGAGCCTGTCCTGCTTGAAGGTGTGCGAAGCCTTAAGGACGCGGCGAACCTTGTATCGATAGTCGGTGCCTGGGATCAGCTTAGATTTATACTCGGCTTCGCCTTGCTCGTTAACAAACTGTTTCGGTCGCGAGGCTTCCGCGATGACGACAAGAAATGCCCGCACCGTGGGGTGCGCAGCCTTTAAGGCGGCCAACCGCTTGAAATCCGAATCTATTAGGAGCTTGGCGGATCCTGCCCGCTTCACCTCAATGGCAACTTGCGGAATCGAGCGTGTTTCTTGCGCTGTCGGTCGCAATGAAACCAACAAGTCCATCCTAGCCAATGGTACTAACCATTCGGATGTGACCTTCAGCTCAGCGTATTGGACCTCGCACCGGAGTTGCCTGTTCGCGGGAAGGTGACGCTGAATGAGATTGCAGAGCTCCGCTACCAGGGCCGACTCGCCCAGAGGGTAATCGCGGTAGAGCGCGCGCCGATGGCCGATCCAAAAGGCCAATCCTTGGAGTGCGGGCACGACCCAAATTGGCGGAGACGGCAGTTTAGCAGGACTTGTCGGAGCCGTCGTGACCATTACGCTGCTACCATCGGACTTCAGGATATTCCATGCAACTCTATTTTGCGGCTGAGCATAGATGCGCTGAGTTCGTAGGTTGGCATGAGGGCCAAAATTTGCCCTTACAGCCTTTGAGGTGACCGCTATTTCTCATCCAGCCATAACGAG
>NMUI01000116.1 GCA_002221445.1 Phenylobacterium zucineum
AACCGGATGCACGCCTCGGCTTCGCCCGCGCTCGCGGCGGTCAAGCCCTGCATGGCTGTGGCTAGCGGCCAGAAGTTGCGGCTGGGTGTGTGGCTGCTGCTGAGCCCGGCACCGAACTTGCCTTCGATTCGCATCGGATTTTCGGGGCCGAGAATCCAATGGCGCGCGGCGAGGTAGGCCTCGTCGTCAGCCTCGCAAAACCCAAGGTAGGGCAGGCTCAAGAGGCTCGGAATATTGGGGTCATCGGTCATCAGAGAGTTGCCGAGGCCGTCAACCTCGTAGCTCAACCCCGTAACTTCTAGCGCGGCGGTGAGTTGATCTGAGAGGGTTCGACTGCGTTCTGCTAGCCCGCTGTGACCGAGTCGCTCGGCAAGTCGAGCCAGCCCGGCCAGCGCCACCGCGGCGTGCGCATTCGCCGGAATCAAGAACGGATAAACACAGGCATCATCGCTCGGCCTGAAGCCCGACCAACTCAGGCCGTTTGGGGCGAATGGAGCCCCGAAGCCGTCGTGCGAAAGAGTGTCGTGAGCCGGAGCCTTGGGGCGCAAGAAGCGGTAGCTCTTCGGGTCGTGATTGGTCTCGGCCTCTATCGTGGCAACCGCAAGGGCTGCGGCTCGCCAAAACGTTTCATCCAAGTGATCGGCGAAGCCAGTCTTTTCGAAGAGTCGCACCGCGAGGTCAAAGAACGCGGCCAAAGAATCGAGTTCATATTTGCGCTCGAACACCCACGGGCTCTGGTCTTTGAAGTCTCGATGCCAGCAGTTGCCGTTGGGTGATTCGTTGAAGGCATTGGCGTATGGGTCGATTAGAACGTATCGCGCCTGGCGTTGCGAGACCGCGCCGATCACGCGCTCGACATCGCCGGATCGGCCGGCGGCAGCGAGAAGCGGTCGCATTTGCCAGGTCGAATCTCGAAGCCACATGGCGGGAATATCGCCAGTCGAAACAAAGATTGTGCCGTCTGGTAGACGCTTGAGGGCCGTTTCAAACAGGGTCTCGAACGAAGTTTTTACGCGCTCGTGCCGATCGGGCGACACTCGCTCGGCGAGCTCGGCCAGCAGTTGCCGTATGTCTTCAGAAACCCGCAAGGCCCGCTCGACCCACTAGTTGAGCGGAGCGTCGCCGACGTCGGTGCGATAGAAGTTGAGGTATGAGCGCGATGCTGTTGGGCCGCGCTGACCCTGGTAGCGGCTGCCGTATTTGGCCGAGCCGTATGGGTTTTCGCTCGGGCTGGTGAGTTTGAAGAAGCACAGCTGCCCAACCTTCATCCCCGGCCACAATTTGATTGGCAGGTTAGAAACGTTTGCGAGCTCGAGGGTCACGTGCCTGCCTGAACCTGGGTCGACAAATCCGGCGGTGGAGTGGGTTAGCAGGCCAAGGCGGCCGAGCGACGACTTGCCCTCGAGGCGAGCGGCAATGTCGTCTGGCAGCGTCACGAACTCGAAGGTCGAACCGAGCACAAATTCGCCGGGGTGCAAAATGAACGGCTCGTCGGCGGAGACCTCGATTAGGTGTGTAAGGTCGCTCTGATCTTCGGCCGGGTCGATGTATGCGTACTTGTGGTTGTCAAACAGTCTGAAAAAGCGGTCGAGACGAACGTCAAAACTCGATGGCTGCAGTAGCTCCATCTCGAGTGGCTGAAGGCCGATTCGTCCCGACTCAATTTCTGCGCGGATATCGCG
>NMUI01000013.1 GCA_002221445.1 Phenylobacterium zucineum
CGGCGCTGTAGCTTCGGCTTCAACGTCACCAGCACCTTGACGGCAGCGCCTACCGCTGAGTGTCGGCGGTCGGCTTCGACATGCAACGCCGCAGCATTGCCAGCACGGTTCAACACGCCCACAATCTCTCGTGCCATCTGTCGCTCAAGAGCTGCAGACAGTCGAGCATGCTGCTGAATGCGGCGTTGCCTATTCATCGTCTTCCGACTCCACGCTGCCTGTGTCATCGTCGCCGGCGCCGTCCTCAGGATCAGCGTTCGGATCGTCCTCGCTGCCACCTTCGATCACCGTGGCCGCAGACTCGAGCGGCACGAGCGACGACTGGACAAGGATCACGTCACCGTCAGCCACCTTCTCGTAGCCGAGCATCTCGCGCTTTTCGTTCACAGTCAGAATAGTCGACTTCTCGACACGATCCCACAGGGCAGCACGTTCGTCCGCGAAGACCGGCAGGTCATCAACGTCAGGCTCAATCGACAGGCCTTGACCGAATGCCGGCGTGATCCACCAATTCAAGGTGCGGCAGAACTGCCAGACGAGCGGCAGGACGAGCTGACGGTAGAACGCTTTGTTCGCCTCCGCATAGTTGGCGTAGGTGTTGTCTCCCGGGATGCCGAGCATGAGCGGCGGCACACCGATGGCGAGCGCAATGTCACGAGCAGCTGAGTTCTTGCCGTCAACATAGGCCATGTCTTTAGGCGAGAAACCCATCTCCTTCCAATCGAGGCCACCGTCGAGCAGCAGCGGGCGTCCGGCGTTCGCCGATCCCGAGAACGATGCGTCGAGTTCGGCCTTCAGGCGGTTCCACTGCTCGTCAGTCAGTTTTCCTGATCCTTCCTTGGGCGCGTAGACGAGAGCACCCGAAGGTTGGGCCGAGTTGTCGAGGAGCGCCTTGTTCCAGGCGACGGCTCCGGTGTGGGAGTCGACGGCGAACGCTGCGGGATCGAGTGCAGGCATTCCGTACCAGTCATCTGCAGGATTGTAGTCCCGCCAATGGAGCAGTGGGACCTTACCCGCGGGAATGTCGACTTCGATCTTTCGGGCGTTGCCTGACACGTTGAACTCGTAGGCCTCGGGGAAGCCCAAGGGGCCAGGCACCACCTTAACGCGGTCAGGACGCCAACGGTAAAGCTCACGAGGCCTACCGCCAATATCAATGCGCTCAATATAGGCATTAGCGCCAAGCAGAAAATCAGAGAACACAGCCTGACGCCAAGCGATGCCGTCCTCCATCGGGTTCGGGCGGTTGAGCAAAGCCTCGAGTGCGGCATGTGTTGTCTGTCCATCTGTCTGTCCCCTGCGGCGCATGATTGCGAGCGGCACGTCAGCAGCGGCCTTGGCTGCCAGCCACACGCAAGCATAGACGATGACGTTCCGTTGGTATCCTTCCTTGGCGAGCTTGGCGAAGTCGCGTTGCTGCCAGATCGGACGGCCGAGTGACCAGGACGAAACCATGGCCCCGACACTGGACGCCTTGCTGCTGAAGAGTCGGTTCCAGAGTTTCATGTCATAGTCGCCTTATGCTTGGCCCACCAGCCAGTGCCTTGCGAGCTTCCTCGAGGGCATAGCGGAGGGCGTCGATTACGTGGTTCTCCTTGTCCTCCAACTCGGGCAACACCTCTTGAGTGAGCTTGTCGAGCTTGTAGGAATAGAGCGTGAGTTCATCAATGCAATGCTTGCAGGACGGATGGACGATAATGTCCACCGACTGCAGGAATGCAATGCCGTCCTCGATTGATCCCGGCCCCTTCGTAGCGCCCACAATGTTCCAGCCATTGCGGTTCATGTAACTGATGGTCTCGGGTCGAGCCGAGTCAGCACGAATTGGCCAGCGTTTGGCACCGGGTATCTTCGAGAACAGTGCCGGTGTGTGGTCAATTTCACACCCGACTTTGTAGACCTCGGCCTCGATATAGAGAGTCCGTTTGTCAATCAGGTAGCACTTGACCAGCACAGTCGGGTCAACGGAGAAGCCCCAGTCAGCGCCGTAGTAAGGCGTCACGTCAGGCGGCACCGTCATTTCGTCAATGCGCCAGTTCTTGAAGACTGCCGCCTCGGAATTGCGTCGATACTGTCCGAGCCAGATATGCGCGTACTTGTCAGGATCACGCTTCCTGTCCCATTCCATCTCCTCGCGCAACACCTCCGGGAACCATGGGTTCTCGGTGAAGTTGGCGCAGAACATGATGGTACGAGGCGGCGGCCCGTCCTCACCGCGGAACATGGCGTCGACCGGATCAGTCTTCAGCCGCGGGTTCCACGAGAACCACAGCTCGGAACCGGGCTTGCGGATCGTCGGCACAAGCAGGTCAATGGATGCTTGCGACACCGTGGAGGCTTCTTCAACCCACACAATGTCAATGCCCTCCATCGACTTAATCGACTCGGGGTTGGTACGCAACCCTTCGAACAGGAACTGAGTGCCGTTGCGCCCAACGATCCCGGTGAGCGTGACCTGATAAAACCACTCGAGGCCGAGCAGCTTGATCTTGTCCTCGAGCAGCTGCTTGACCGAGGTCTTTATGCTTTTCTGTATCTCGCGAGCACACAGGATGCGCAGCGGCTTCTGGGAGCCCATCGTCACGAGCGTTGCGGCGATGCTGTGCGACTTCGCTGAGCCGCGTCCACCGTAGAACGCCTTGTAACGTGAGGGCTCCCATATACGTTTGAACGATGTAGGCAGCTGGAGGCGAGCGTTATTCTTCGCTTGCGGGCTTAGGGCTCGGCGGCTCGACGAACTCAACAGTGACCGAGTGCTGGATCGGTTCTCCGTCTTCGCCTGTGTGCTCATGACGATCCGTCTCCTTCCAGCCCATGCGCGTCTTGGCCCAGAAGATCTGAGCAGTCACTGCAGACTTGTCATTGCGTTGGGTGGCGGCGAACAACTTACCCACAACCTTCATGTTGACCGAGATATGACCTCGCTCGAGTTCGGTCGAGTAGTACTTGTAGAGAGTGCGTTCGCCAATGTCCAGTGCGATGGCAATTTGTTCAATCGTGAAACCAAACCCCGCCATCCGCTCCACCTGCTCGCGCATCTGCCGTGTTGGCTTATGGGCAGGCATAGCCATATCTTGACTCCGTGGCTTTTTAGGTCGGGGGTTGAATTGGGGTCGGTGGCTACATTGTCCACCTTACTCAATAATTGCCACTTTTTTACTGTAATGTCAATACGAGGACTTCGATCTCGTCTTTTGCTAGCGTTATCAATCGGTTACACGCCCAATCCAGCTCTTCACTAATATCCAATTGGCTCACGCCTGGCATTACTTTCTGAATTTGCCGCACAGTCTTGCCACGTATCGCCCATTCCAGCGCCACACATGCCTTCTCACGTCGAACTATGCACAAAGCCTCAAAGACTTTCTCGCACGAGTCGCCCAAAAGTCGCTCTTGACCACGCTCCACATTAGCTGTCGCTTCCGCTTTCAGCCCATACACTTCCACAGACAGGTCTCTGGCCAGCTGACACCAGAACAACCAATCCTTCACCATCGCGTCATAGTACTTGGGCTTCGACATGCGCGGGCCACCATATCCTCGATGAGCCCGACGAACTGCGAAGCGCAGCGCCTTGATTACTTCATGCCGTTCCATTCGCTCACCAGCCCTTTCATCTTGCAGGCCTCGCAGAGACGAATGAACGCAAAGCGCTCCTTGCGATAAGGCACGTTTCGACCGAGCAGCCAGTTGTAGACTGTCACTCGAGACACTTCCATCAGCTCGGCAATCTCGTCAATGGTCCGCACCTTGCGGCACTGCTCGAGCGTTCGGATGACGAGCTCCGGGTCCAGTTGGTTCGCAGTGTACTCGCGAGTCAACGGACGCTGCTTGTTCTTGAATACCATGTGAGTTCTCCTTTCATCATCACTCACTATCATCGTCATCAACGTCCGAGCAACATTCAATTTTCTCCAGTCAATGTTGTTCATACGTCATTGCTCGTTACAAATTGGCGGGTATAACCAATTCTATATATATAAGTCATTGAAATATATATATTCACATCATAGCCGCCAACTGGCGGGTATGAACAACATTTTCTAACGTCTATGGACAACATTGTTCATACATGCCAACGTCTTGGCGGCTATGGACAACATTGTTCATACGCGCCAACTATGGCGGCTATGTAAGAACTCATGTATTTCAATAACCTATCGCACAAGTTTTGGTCATACCCGCCAAATGCACGAGTGCTAAGCGTATGTAAATTTTTTTCTGTAAAAAATCTAGCACCCCCGTTGACAACCACAAAGCATCGTCTTAGTCATGCTTCTGCAATCACGCACGGAGGACCACATGAAGACCGAAGAAATGCAAGTCGCTGACGCAGTGAGTTATGCGTATGGCATCATCGAAGAGCTCGCGAGCGAATGCCGCGAAGTCGTTGACAATGCCAGCGGAACACCTCGCGAGAACACTCAGCGCATTCAAACCCTCGACGAGACGGCAGGCACTCTCGAGAACCAGCAGGAACCCGAAGTGCTCGACACCGAGCGCCGCGTCAAGTTCCAGGTTCATCCCGACAAGCGCCGCGGCCTGTCGCGTCAGAAACGCCTCGACAACGCCATCTCCGCCATTGAAGCTGTCATCGCTGACATGGACGAATTGATCGAGGCACTTCCCGAAGATGATGAAGAGGCCCGGCCCGCTGCCGAGTCCCTGCGCGATGACCTCGACAATACCCTGGGCGAAGTTCAAGGAGTCGAGTTCCCCGGCATGTATGGGTGAGGTGAGCGATGATCGTACTCAAACACCTCGCCCGCGAATACAACATGGACCCAGGCAAGATCAGGCGCATCGGACGCGCAACGCTCGGGCTCGTCATCGGAGGAAGATGGAAATGGCAAGACGAAAACGACATGCAACTGAAGAAGCTCCGCGCAGCTCTGGACGAGGCCTCGAAGAAGCATTCCCGGCATCCCCGTCCCGGCCGCCCAAGTACGGCTTCTACTGCTACAACCAAAACGGGGCCTTCACCTACCAATGCTTCTGCGGCATCTACGCCGCCAAGCGCTTCATCGAAGTCATCACCGAAGGCACGTCCTACAAGTGGCTGAATTGCGAAACGATCCTGGCCGAGAACGGCGTCAAGATCAGCACCACAACCAATCCCAACCCGAAGCCCGGTGACCAAACCTACTTCGAGATGGAAGAAGTGCTCGAGCACGAGTACACCACAGAAGAGGAAGCGTGGCAAGTGCCTGAGCCCATGGCGTCACAGTGGCCGCGCTTCCCAAGCCAGGGCGCACCGCGTGAGCGCAGCAATGACGATGACGCGCCGGCGCAACGTCGCACAGCAACGCCTCGGCCTGAGCGCCCAGCACGTCCTCAGCGTGTCGAAGGCAACGTGTCCGTTGCGACAATCGCCGAGCAACTCGGCATCGACGCGACGAAGGCCCGCGGCGCACTGCGCAAGGCGTCAGAACCCAAACCGCCTCAAGGATGGGAATGGCCCCCATCAGAGGTCGAACGCATCAAGGCCAAGATCAAGGAGCACCTCAAATGAAGGTTCAGTCCAAGTTCAATTACGGGGAACCGAAGCCCTACACCATCGAGCAGGCCATTGAGAAGGAGATCATCAACCAGGAGAACACCAACGAGCAAGTCAACAAGATGGCGCTCATGCTCGGTCAGCTAGTCGAGGAGCTCCATCGCAAAGGATCAATCGGGAAGAAAGGCGTTCTGCGTCTGCTCCCCGGCATGGAGGAAGCCGATGGTAGCTTTGAAGGTTAAAAGGTTGATCCGAAAAACCAAGGTGGAGAGCTGCGAACTTCGATTGGGTGAAGACGAGATACTTGCGCTTCTCCGAACTTCGGGGATAGACGTTCCACCAACCGCTAAAGTCACCTTCTACGTCCCGGGTGGCGGCGACTACAGCAACGAAACCCTTGACGTGGACAGAGATAACCCCGTCACAGTGTCATGGCAATATGTTGAGGAGAAAACTGATGCGCAGGATTGAAGTCGACTTCCCGGTGGACGTGACGCTCACCGAGGATGAACACCGCGCCCTCGATCAGGTGCTCACCAGCATCTGCAATCGCTACGTCACCGAACACCCCGGCCGCGTCATGTGGGTCTTCGGGACCGGACAGAAGATGCTCAGCAACCCTTTCCTCGTCGGGGATGATGAGCCGTTGCAATTCGACGAGAGCATTCTTCATTTCGACATTCACGAGAGAGAGGACTTCATGGCCTACAAACACCTCAAGTCTGGTGACCCGTTCACCATCATCGAACACGCGCCGCTCAAGAACGATGACGGATCGGAGGTCGCCATCGGCGCACTCGTGTCCAAGTGGTTCGACACGTCGGAGCCCGGGCGCGTGTTCCGCGTCACCAAGGTCACTCGCACCGATCACGGCGCTTCCGTCGCCTATGAGTGCACGTTCCTCGGCATGATGGAAATCACGCCCGATCCCAACAACCCCGAACAGCGCCTGGTCCGTGTCATCGACACCGACGGCAACGAGGTGAAGTCATGATTATGCTCGACCTCGAAACACTCGGCACCCGTCCGGGCTCGGCCATCGTCGCACTCGCGGCTGTGCATTTCGAGCCGTATGACAACCAGCTCGGCAGCTTCATCGCCGGCAGCATATCGCCGGTCCAACCCAAGATGCGGATCGAGGGCAGCACTGTCCAGTGGTGGATGGGGCAGTCCGAACGTGCTCGCGAAGAGACGTTCCCCGACAATCCCACATGGGCGAGCATCGAAGAGGCGCTCGACGCATTCACCGCGTTCTACGATGGCAGCCCGCTCTGGTCGCACGGTGCGGCGTTCGACATTGTTCTGCTGGAGGCGGCGTATCATCGCCACGGCCGGCGAACGCCTTGGAGCTACCGCGATATTCGGGACACGCGGACTCTCTATGCACTTCGTCCCAACGTCAAACCGCCGTTCCTCGGCACCCAACACAACGCGCTCGATGACGCCTGCCACCAGGCGAAGTGGGTGCAATCCGTCATGCGGGAGATTAAGTGATGACGCCCAACAAGCACGTCGGCAGCAACTGGCTGCACCTGAAGTCCAACAAGAAAGTCGTGATCGTCGGGCACGGGATGCTCGAGGCCACAGCTCGTCCTTGCTTCTTCTACAACGAGGAAGGCGAGAACGTCATCTGGGCGCGTGACAGTGAGGAGTTCCTCGACGGTCGCTTCCAGCAGCTCTCCTACCAAGTCGTCTTGTTCTCTGAAGCCGGCATCATGATTGCGCTCGTCAAGTGCGGCGTCCCGCTGTCAGACCTGGTGAAGGAGCACCCGGAAGTTATGCGTATCACTGACCAGGAAGGGACCGAGCTGTGGACCCGTGAGCAGCCGGTACCGCAATGATGCGGTGCGAGAAGTGTGGCGAAGACTCTGTTGTCAAAGACAGTCGCCATCACCTCAGCAAACACAATCGAGCCTCGGCTTGCGAGCCGGGGTTCATATACCGCCGACGCCAATGCTTGAAGTGCGGTCACAAGTGGAGCACCGTCGAGATGCACGTCAACCGAATGGATGACTATGACCTCGAGACGGAACGTGATCGACTCAAGCAAAGGCTGAAGGCTCTCCGTCATCACATCTTGGAACTTGAAAGGATCACCAGATGAAAGTCGAACTTGTGGCTATCACCAAGCCCACAGTCGCTGACATGCCGCCGGGCGTCTTCGTCGCCTATGCTGCTCGCGTCAGCAATCCCACGAACCAGCACAACCACGAGACCTCGCCCAAGCTGCTTAAGTATCTGCAGCAGCACAAGCACTGGTCCCCGTTCGAGATGGCTCATGCCGTCCTGAAGATCGAGACCACACGGGACATTGCTCGGCAGATACTGCGGCACCGCTCGTTCTCCTTTCAGGAGTTCTCCCAGCGCTACGCCAAGGTGGACAACTTCGAGCTGTCGCGAGCGCGGCGTCAGGATACGAAGAACCGGCAGAACTCGATTGATGACCTCGACGTGAGCCTTCAGCGGGACTGGACGGCGAACCAGCAAGCGGTCATCGCTCACGCCCAGGAGGTCTATGAGCAGGCGCTCGCCGCGGGTGTCGCCAAGGAATGCGCTCGCAAGGTTCTGCCGGAAGGGCTGACGATCAGCACCCTCTTCATGGCCGGCACGTTCCGCTCGTGGCTCCATTATCTCGAGCAGCGATGCGACGAGTCCACACAGCTCGAGCACCGCGAGGTGGCGATTGCTGTCCGCGACGTTCTCGCCCATCACGTTCCGGAGGTCTTCGGTCATGAAGAGTAAACCAATCGAAGGAGCCACTCGCGTCATGGGAGGTCCGGGTCTCGAGGACTTGCACATTCGAGACACCATGGTCAAGAAGTCACACCTTGACCTTCATGGCGTCCCGTGCATGTCGAGCGCGTGGGAGCCGTCACCGGAGGAGCTGCAGCGCATCAAGCAAGGCGCTCCCATCATCCTGCGCATCATCGGCACCGATCACCCGCCGGTCGCCGTCGAGGTCGGGGCACCGAAGTCGAAGATCATCATGCCGGGATAGGTCAAGCATCTTGACTGATTATGGGCGTTGGCAGAAATCCTGTCAGCGCCCATATTATTTTGTATGGATCCGTTGACATGCGGATGGCAACCATCTATATCTATATTCATCGAAACGAAGGAGCACACCAATGACCACTGCTGAACGCCTCAACAAACTCGTCCACGATCACTTCGCCGCCCTATTCCCGGGCGAAACCATCACTGTCGAGGAAGACGGCGAAAACGAAACGTGGAACGTCTATGTTGCTGATCGTCTTCACTTCGACTTCGCCGTTGGCTCTGATGACGATGGCTTCTACTTCACCGAGGTTGAAGAACGCCATGCTCCTGTGGAAATGGAAATTCCCGACTCGATCTGGGAATAACCGTTGACACCCCACCCATAACGTCTTAACGTCCATACATCTTGAAACGAAGGAGAACTCAAATGTCTACCACCAACGAACTGCTCGCCAAGCTCAATGCCATGTATGAGGTCGATGGCCTTCCGAAGATCAAGGTCTGGAAGGAGTCCAAGGAAAAGCTTTTGGCTCGCATCGCTCGACATGAAGCCGAAGTCAAGCGCAATCCGACTCCGCTCAAGAAGATGAAGTCGGCGAAGAACGAGGACAAGCCGGGACGCAAGGGCGAGTTCGCCGAATGGTGCCGCGCCAACGGGTTCAACCCGAAGGTTGCTCGTGCCAAGCTGCGCAAGGCCAATCACAGGCGCAACGGCTCGCGCTACGAGCTGAATGAGAAGGCCATCGCTATCGTGAAGGGGAAGTGACATGAACTTCTCGTCTGCGGTACTCGCTCGCGAGTTTATCCTCGCGGGCGATGCTCTCTTCACGTTGCGCTCGCTGCGCACCGATCAACACTACACCTTCAAAGTTCAGAAGGCGCAGAACGCTGAGCGCTGGTTCGTCAAGCTGCTCGTGTCGCCTGATGAGTTCAAGTATATGGGCACCATTGATGGCAGTCCTCCCGCGTTTCGCTTGACTGGCAAGTCACAGTATGAACCGGAGTCGACGCCTGTCCGTGCCTTCAAGTTTGCATTCGGCTGGGTCTGCCAAGGATCAATCCCAACTGACCTTGAAATAAAGCACTCGGGAAAGTGCGGCCGATGCGGAAAGACGTTGACAAACCCCATCTCGATTGATAGGGGTATTGGGCCTGAGTGCTACATCATTGTGGAGAACCGACGTGAACGCCATTCGTGAAAAGATCAAAAAGCTGCTTGCTGTCGCTGAAGGACAGGCGAACGAGCACGAGTCCGCTCGAGCCATGGAGCTCGCATCCTCGCTCATGATGCGCCACGGGATCGACCGCGAGTCACTCGGCGAGAAGCCCACAGTTGGCGAAGGTTCATATTTCCCCATCGACTACAAGTGGCACAGGACCACCGCTCAGGCTGTGGGCTGCTTTACGGCGTGATAGCGTTCGAGACCTACGACTGGTCATCGTTCCGATTTGTGGGACGCCCCGACAATATCGACGCGGCACAGGACACGCTCGCTTTCGTGTTGCTGCAGGTCGAGGCTCTTTACAAGTCTCACCTGCCCAAGGGATTGAGCAAGCAAGCCCGTGCTGAGTTCCGTCGCTCATTCAAGGACGCCTGCTCGCATCGCGTCTATGAGCGTTGTGCCAAGATCGTTGAAGAACAGACTCAAAAGGACAACCCCTCGACGGGAAGCACCGCGCTGGTGGTGATCGAGCATCGCAAGCAACTGAAGCTTGAAGTGGACGACTACCTGAAGGCTGCGGGTGCTCGGACTATTAAGTCACGATCCGTCTCCGTCAAATTGAACGAGGGCTACCTCCGTGGCCGCCTTGCCGGTGACCACGTAGAACTCAACCGAACAATCAAGGAGATTGATGAATGAAGGTTGCAATATGGCTATTGATGATGACCACCGGTGCTTCAGCGAGTGGACTCTCCGGGGTTCATTCGCAGCTCGCCGAGAAAGCTCGACAGATTGAACACGCCTGTGGCTCGAGGATCATATCGGGCTACCGGCACACGCGCATTGCTGGAAGCCGACGCTGGTCGCTTCACGCAAGCGGACGAGCGGTTGACATGACCGGGAACCCAAAGTGCATATACCTGCACCTCAAAGACTGGCCCGGCGGCTACAGCATCGACTACGGTCGAGTCGGTCATGTCCACATCTCGTTGGGCGGCTTTGAAGATGGAAAACGCTTTCGTCATCGAAAATAAATCTGCAATCGGGCGGAACCCAATTCGGTCACAATCTTTATATAGATGTAGCAAGGGGCTACAGTAAAGGAGTGATCGTCATGCCTATGCGCTTTGTCAAACTCACTGAAGTCGCCCGCGAAGCCGGTATCCGTCCCGAGACTGCAAGGGCACGTGCTCGCCGAGCGTATGAAGAGCCAACGTCGAAGAGGTTGCCGCGTCCGGTAGCCCATTGGCTGTTCAAGGAAAGCGACGTGGAACGAGTCCTAAAAATGATCCGCAAGGACCATTGAGACTCGCCTGCAATCTGATATAGTTGAGCGTCGGGAACAGTCCCGGCGCTCGAATAGTAGGAGAGGACCACTATGCAATTCCGCGTTCACCTTCGCGATGGCTCGAAGTTCGATACCAACGAAACGCCCGAGCAGCTCAACAAAAAGTATGGCGGCGCTATTGCCAAGATCAAGCGCATCAAGGATGATGGCAAAAAGCAGCCCGTCACGTCCGACCAGCTCAAGCAGTTGAAGGAGCGCTTCGCATGACTCGGATCAATGTCGTTCCGCCCGCCGAGTTGCACAGTAAGCACCTCGTTGCCGAGTACCGCGAGCTGCCCCGGGTGTTTGCGCTGGTGCGCGCCGCACATGAACGCGGCGAGCGACCCGGCACGATCAATGCGCCGGCGCGATACACGCTCGGACGTGGTCACGTCAAGTTCTTCTATGACAAACTCGGCTGGCTCACTCGCCGACAGAAGGCGCTCATTGACGAGATGATTGCTCGAGGCTACAAGCCCACTTTCCTGACGCCTGAGGACCTATCACGCGACATTGACCGCGTGTGGCTGAATGAATGGACGCCTGACGTTGAGGCGCTCATGCTCAATCGTCAACGCATCGAGGAGCGGTCGCCATGGAAGTCAACGTGATCCAACGCAGCGATAAGCTGTGGGAGATGACCATCGACGGAAAGCTGCTCCTCGATGGCGTCACAGGAAACGCCGTGACGTTTACGAAATCTGAACGATTTGGGTTTATGTATGGACAGGACAACGCGCTCACTCGCGTTGTTCGGTTCCTAGAAGGAGAAGCCCATGAGCAACGTCGTTCCTCTCAACGTCACAGTCAAAGTTCCCACGAGTTCGGTTGTAGTCAACCGCCGCGGCATTTTAATTGCCGGTGCAGCAATAGCAGCGGAAGAGATCATCGACATATCACATGATCGAGACGAGGCAGTCCTGACGATCAGCCGTCGGACTGCTGTTCGTCTGGGAGTTCCCACCAAGTAGTCGACTTGGCCCCAAACCCCTTCCGAGATTTGATGACACCGAGAGTCTCCGCAGCACGTTGAAGCGTTCGCTTTGATATGCTGCGGCGTTCGGCCATTGTCTCGACCTTTTTGGCCTCCACAGCGCCATCGCCGAGCACGTCCTTCAGGAACTCGCCCGCTTCATCCTTCTCCTTGTTCTTCCCGCTGGTATGCGTCACACTGAGAATGTCATCCGCGGTGTAGTCAACCACGTCGCCCCATTCGAAGCGTGAACGATCCCGCTTCTTGCCTTTATCGGGAAGACCGAGAATGCGGAAGGTGACGGATCGAGGAAGCTTTGCAAGGTTCATCTTCGTGACAGCAACCACGCGGTCCTCGGTGTTCTCCGGGTGAATGCCGACTGTCATGACAATGCGCGCCGCGCCTGAGAAAGCGATTGAGCCCTGGCCACGATACAACGCCTTCTCCTTGCCGCCCTTGGTCAAGTGACGCAAGACGATGACGGCACAGTTGTAGCGTCGACCGATGTTCCGGAACCACATCATGGATTGCTGCGCTTCGCTGGACTTGTGAATGTCGGCGGAGCCTATGTAGTTGTTCATCGTGTCGAATGCGACGACTGCGGGGCGAAGTTCAGCAATGGCTTCCTCGACCGCTTCGAGTGCGTCGGGATCGTCAATGCTGAACGGGAACTCTTCCTGAAAGAAGTTCTTGCGATTGCGCAGACCATTGTCAACGAGACGCGGCTTCGTCACCGCGCCCTCGTCGTTTTCAATATCGAAGTAAGCCACCTTGCAAGGATCGACTCGCTCGTCCGGTCGCATGTCAGGAAGTGCTTCGCCGTCGCACAGGTGCTTGCACACCATTTGAACGAAGTAGGATTTGCCGAGACCCGGGTCACCCTCAACAATCGTGAGTTCGCCGCGAGCAAGACGTCCATGCCAAATCCAGTCGATGTTCTTCTCCTCGGCTTCGTCAATCGAATGCGCGAGGAACTTGTAAGACTTGGCGGGAGACTCGATGCTCGACTCCACAGAAGTGTCGAACCGCTGCTCAATGATCTTGTCCAGTTCACGGCGGAGCTGCTCGTCCTCATTGTGACGCCCGCGGAATTTGTTCCAGCGGCTGGCTTTGATGAGAACGAAGCATTCATCCTCGTTGCATCCCGCCTCGAGTAATGCGTGTTCCATCTTCCATATCATCTCGCTTCGCTTGCCTGACTTTGGTGCTTCCTTGCTGACGAGCTCGCGACGAAGCCAGACGGGGAACTTATTCGAGTACTGCTGGAACACTTCGGAAGCGTTGATCGTTGACGGATCATTTTTGGCTGTGGACTTCATGGAAGCCCGAATGGTTTCGGAAATGCGAGCAGACGTGAAAGCGGGAAGGTCATCCCACATGGTCTTAGTCTTTGGGTGGCTGGGGTATTTGTAGTTGATCGTTCCGGGAATGCGAAGAACCTGTCCGAAGTCCCACCCGCTCTTGTCCGCGCCCACGTGATAGGTCAATGCACGATTGAGCTCCTTGGTCATCGGCTTATCAATCAGCCAGATGCCGACATAACGGCCGGGAGAGGACTCAATGGCAATGGTCGGCTTCGGTCGCATGTGACGCGGGTCCGCCTCGTCAAGGTCAGCCCACAGCAGCTTCGGAGGGACTGCCGAGTCTTCCTTGCGCGACTTCTTCTTCAGCCCGTGCGGGCACCAATAAAGGTCTTTGTCGGCGTTGTCCTTGAGGAATTGCTTGACCAGGTGCAGCTCGTCGCGAGCGAAGTAATGGTCTTTCCATTGACCCGATGACGACTTGGTGCTGATGCAAAAATAAGCGCCTTCCATTCTGCGCCATAGATCAACGATTAGCATTATTGCTCCCCTTATTATTCTTGAGCTCGATCACCCGCTTGACTTCATTCTCGTGAACAAGCCAAATCCACCCGATCTTCTGCCCCTTGATAGACCCGCGCTGAACACGTCGAAGGAGTGCCCCTTCCTTCATGCTCAGACGCTGCGCGGCGTCTTTGATTGTTAAGAACCCATCCATTTGAGGAATACCCCCGTTGACTGAAGTGTGCCAGCAGTATTATGTCGTAATTCATGACAGCGCAACTCGAAAGGTCTCAATCAATGGCAATAATCGTTGAAGGAATTGACAACTCAGGTAAGTCCACACTCGCACGTCTCATTGCAAAGCGTCTCGGACTGTTACTTGTCGAAAGCGAAGGGCCGCCGAAATATCCCGGAGAAATGAATGCGCGGGTTGAGCGGTACTTCTCGATGCCGGGCCCCTTGTTGTTCGTCCGTCACCCCTGCGTCAGCCAGGTGATTTACGGTAAGCTCCGCGGGGAGGAGGACTCAATCAGCGCCGACCTCGTTCGGGAGTTCTACAATCAGCAGCACCTGTTCATCTATTGCGACCCGCTCGGACGCGGACTCGAAGGTCATGTGGTCAAGGATGAACACGACTCGCCGGCACACCTGAAAGCCATCGAGGACAAGTATAGCAACCTGCTCGCCATGTATCGGGACTGGGCAATCAATCGCGCCCATATGTTCTACCGCATCGGCGACTCTATGGACCGGGTGGTGAAGGCATGTTCGACCGTCGCATGATGACCGCTATCCGAAACCCGAACATGCTTGTTCCGTGGTTTCTCATGGCTGCCTACGCCTACGAGCAGCTTGATAGCCCCATCATCAGCGACGGCGCATGGGATGACTTGTGCAATCGTCTAAAGCAAGAGTGGAAGACGATACGCCACAGGCACAAATGGATTATTGATCGTCATCAGCTCTCGACTGGGACGGCCAGTTATCTAAGGAAGAGCGACTACCCCGGAATGGCCGTTGGGGCTGTTCAATCATTGATAGGAGAGATGCAAGATGCACAAGCAGCCAAACGACAGAAGCGCCGAGCCCGTCGACTTCGTCGGCGACATTGAAGAGTTCCACAGCAAGTTCGGTCTGTTCTACGATGGCAAACCGCGTATGCTCCCGACGGAGCTCGCGGATTTTCGGCAGAAGTTCTTGCAGGAGGAGAAGAACGAATACGTCCTCCACACCGAAGCCTGCACCATCGCCGTTCACGAACGCGACGAAGCCGAGGTGACGCATCAACTCGCTCAAATGCTCGACGGACTTGTGGACCTGGTCTATGTTGCCGTCGGCACCGCACATCTCCACGGCTTCGACTTCCGTGAAGCGTGGCGTCGAGTTCATGCCGCCAACATGGCGAAGGTTCGAGCTCAGCGAGCTGAGGACTCGAAACGCGGAACAACCTATGACGTGGTGAAACCCGACGGCTGGCTGCCCCCGCGGCACGAAGACCTCGTGGAGGATCACGTTCACCAGCTCCTCGCTGTGGCTGCCAGCGAGTAGAGGCCGACGGCCCGGGAAAGGTTCCTCCCCACTGAGTACCGGGCCGCTCGTGCCACAAGGATCAAGAAAATGAAAGCTGAATGGATCAATCACTGCCTCGCGTTATCTCGACGCAAAGCCGACTTCTATAGCGGGTGTCGCAAAATCCTTCGAGTGAGAACACTCACCTTCGAGGACTGGTATGACGATGAGCATGGCGCTCTTCGCCTTGAGGATGCGGGCTATACCAAGAGCAAAATGAAATACCTTGAGCGGGGCTACCTTCACGAAGAGTCTCGGGCCGTCGCCGTTCAGCTGTGGGATCGTCGCCGGCAACAGGCCAAGTATGGCAGTGTTGGTTTCACCTGCTACAATCACTTTATCAAGAACGATCCCGAGAAGAAGTCGAAGCGCGCAAGCGTCATGGGCCCCTGCGTTCAATCGGTGACGCTCACCTGGCTCAACAAGACCGAGGTCGCGGTGGACGTATTCTATCGCACAACCGAGCTGCTCAAGAAGTTCCCGGCGGACTTGGTGTTTCTCCGTGACGTTCTCCTCGAGCCCTTCAACTTCGACGGAATGGAAATTCGCGAGGTGAATTGTCACTTCGCCAATATCACCATCCATCCCATGTACTTTGTCACCATCCTGCCGCTGATCGAAGACCCGATTGAAGAACTCGAAAAGATTAAGAAGGCGGATAAGTACTTCTTCGACTGGGTGGTGAAGTGGACTGCACGATACATCTGCCCCGAATACCACAGGGGCATTGCCAAGTTTGCTCAAGCGATGCGCGTCCACAAGGACGCCATGTCAAGAATAAAGGCTGATGACCTGGCAAGGCTTCAGTCTTATCTTCGGGACAATCATCCCGGTTACCGCAACGACTATGAAGAGGAAGATGACGATGAATAAATTCGACAACTTTGCTGCCGCCATCGACGCAGCCCAACATGACCTGTGCCACAACGCTGAGCTCGTTCACACCGAGAAGTGGCAGGGCATTGACATATCGAAGAAGCCCGAAGCGGCGATGCACGAGTTCCGCTACTTCGGTATGGAGGTGCCCATGCCGACCGAAGAGCTCGGTTACTATCGTGAGTTCATCGAGCCCAACCTGCCCTGGGCGGACGATCACTTCCTCGAGCGTGTATGTGGTGAGCCGCTCAACCCGGGCGTCCAATGGGCGAAGTGGCCGTGGGGGCAATCGGCGGCAAAGTTCCGCGACGAGAACAGCCAGTTCAATCACAATTACATGGAACGCTACTGGCCGCGGTATGCCGGTCTTACCGACAAGGGCGAGCTGAGCGGAACGATGTTCGATCCTGATCCCAACCACCGGCCGCTCGATCCCGTCAACGAACTGGGACACCGCGGCATTCGCTATCGCTACGGCGACTTGAACGATCTGCTCGAGCAGCTGCGCATCGAGCCCCTCACGCGCCAGGCCTACATGCCGATCTTCTTCCCGGAAGACACCGGCGTTGCCAACCCGGATCGCAAGCCGTGCACTCTCGGCTATTTCTTCATGATGCGCAACAATCGACTGGACGTGACCTACTACATTCGGTCTTGCGACTTCGTGCGGCATTTCCGCGATGACATTTACATGACCGTCCGCCTGGTCATCTGGATGCTCGAGCGATTGCGCGAGAAGGACGAGCGCTGGAATGACGTGAAGCCTGGCCTGTTCCGAATGGACATTGGCAGCCTTCACCTGTTCCGGAATGACTATATCAAGCTCTTCGGACAAAGCTGATGGGCTACTGGGAACAAATCGGCGTAGAGAACATGAAGCATCGGGAGCGGCGGGCGCGAAAGCCCCGCTGGCGCCGTGTCATCGAAGACACTCTCGGCTGGACGATCATCACCCTCATTGGTCTGCTTCTGTGGATCATTCAACTGTCACCAATATGGAGGTACTTCCTATGAGCGCCTACTTGAACAGCCTTTGGGAAGAGGGCACCGTCGAAGACCTGCGCATTCGGGTTAAGAAGCTCCGTGACGAGCTTGGCGACTCCACCCCGGTGGATGAGACCTGGGACCGTCGAACGCTCTTCAATGAGCTCGTGAAGCTGTTTAATCAGTCCCGTCCCAAGGTCACCAGAGAATTGGAGACCAAGTGATGAGGATCACCCGCCAGCAGATGTTCATGGAAATAGCCCACACAGTCGCCAAGCGCTCGACGTGCTTCCGACTGAATGTGGGCTCAGTGGTAGTCATCAACAATCGGATTGTGAGCATCGGCTACAACGGGCGTCCGGCCGGTCAACCACACTGCGAGGGCAATGATTGCCCGGGACGTGACGGGTGCCACGAAACGATCCACGCCGAGGACAACGCGCTTCGCCACGTGCCGAGCGAGCTGAAGTGCGAGTCCTGTGACGTCTACGTGACGGACAGCCCTTGCCAAGGATGCGCCGAGAAGCTGATTGCCAGCAACGTGCGGCGGGTGTTCTTCGGCAAGCCCTATCGTATCACGGAGTCGCTCGACTGGCTCATGGAACGTGGCGTTGAGGTCTACCAGGTCACGCCGGCCGGGTATGTCATCGACTGGAAGACCCGGAGGATTGTCGATGTTGCGCCGTGATCCCAAGTGCACACTTTGCAAGCTACATTCCACAGCCAAGACCGTGTGCTTGCTTGGCACTGGCCCCTCGCGTTGTGACGTGATGGTGATCGGCGAAGCGCCCGGGCGATATGAGGACGAGAAGGGCCAAGCGTTCGTAGGACAAGCCGGACGATTGTTGACCGACTCCCTTGAGCGCGCTGGGATCAATCGCGAGGACTGCTACATCACCAACGCCGTGAACTGCCGGCCTCCCGACAACCGCACACCGACCAAGGCCGAGATACGAGCTTGCAAGAAGTGGCTCGAGTATCAGATTGCAATGGTCAAGCCCAAGTACGTTCTCCTGCTTGGTAACGTCCCGTTGCTTGCTGCGCTTGGAACCACAGGTATTCGCAAGGCTCGAGGCAAGCCCGTCGAGAAGGATGGGATCATTTACCTTCCGACCTATCATCCGGCCTATATCCTTCGTGAACCGGGACAGGCGGCCATCTTTGAGTTGGACCTGGCGACATTTCACAAGATCATTGACTTCGGCGGCATTCCCGAAGAGCGTGAACTCGACTACATCATTGTGGACAACGATCAGCGCTTCGAGGCCATGCTCAAGGACCTGAGGGGCGCGGTGTCAAGCGACCTTGAGACTACGGGGCTCTACCCGTGGGCTGAAGGTTCTCGGATCGTCAGCATAGGCTTCGGCACCCCGCGTCATCAGTGGATCATTCCGGGCGAGACAACGAGTCAATGGACACGCAAGCAGCTCGAGGAAATGGTCGAGCGCATCACCGAGCGATTAGATGGCTGCTACCTCGTCGGGCACAACTGGAAGTTCGACGCGCTGTGGATGCGCGTTCGCTTCGGTGTTGAGTGGGTGGCACAGTTCGACACCATGCTTGCTCACTTCCTGCTGGACGAAAACGATCAGCATGGCTTGAAATACTTGGCGCAGAAGTTCTTGGGCGCTCCCGACTGGGACGTGAGTAAAGACGTCAAGATGGGTTGGTCCCCCAAGATGGCCAAGTACCACGCTCACGACTTGTTCTATACGCTTCGGCTCAAGCAATACTTTGCCAAGCGTCTTGCCCTTGATCCTGAAGTCAAGCGCGTGTTTGAGAAGATCATGATGCCCTGCGTTGAGCTCTTCACCAACGCCGAGTTCCGCGGGGTATACATCGACACGCCCAAGATGGACGAGGCCGAGGCCTACCTGCGCAACGAGCTCGAGACGGCTCGCAAGGAACTCGTCAAGTGGGGACCGGACATTAACTGGCGTTCGGCCAAGCAGGTTGCTGAACTGCTGTTCGACAGACTCGAGATTGAAGTCATCGAGATGACGAAGGGCGGCGGACGATCAGTCAGCGAGTCGGTCATCAAACGCATCGACCATCCGGTGGCCTCGGCCATGCTCAAGTACCGAGCTGCCGACAAGCAGCTGTCTTCGTTCATTGAAGGGTGGAAGCCGTTCCTCGTCAACTCGCGCCTCCACCCGTCATTCAAGCTTCATGGCACAGTCACAGGCCGGTTGTCATGTGAGCACCCGAACCTCCAGCAGGTTCCTCGCGACAAACGCATCCGGTCGCTTATCACCGCACCGCCCGGCTGGACGTTGCTCGAGTGCGACCTGTCACAGATTGAATTGCGCATCGCCGCCGAGCTGTCCGGCGAGCGCAATATGATCTACGCCTTCACTCACGGGATTGACGTTCACTGGCTTACCGCCATCCGCGAGATTGCTCGAGGCGGCGGTCTTGTTCATGAGGTGATGACCACAGCCAAGAAATACATCGAGCTGAAGCAGGGCGCAGTCACCTACATCACCAAGAACAAGGTTGACGCATCGAAGCTCAATTATGGCGATGCCATCCAAATCATGCTCGAGATGGGACCTGACAACGCCGCATCACTGCTCGAGGATTGGAAGGAACTTCGCAAGAAAGCCAAGGCGGTGAACTTCGGCTACCTCTACGGCATGTGGTGGAAGAAGTTCAAGATATACGCTCGCGACAACTACGGCGTGAACGTGAGCGACGAACAGGCCGCCGACTCACGCAAGGCCTTCTTCGAGAACTATCCCGACCTACCGGCGTGGCATGATCGTCAACGCAAGTTTGTTCGTGCTGAGGGGTATGTCAGGACGCTCTCTGGGCGCAAGCGTCGGTTGCCTCAAGCAATGTCACGCGACAACACCCTGGAGCGACAGGAAGCTGAGCGCCAGGCCATCAACTCGCCGGTGCAGTCATTCGCCAATGAGCTCAACCTCATGGCGGCGCTTCAAGTTCGCGAGGAGTATCCGCGCAACGTGCTTCACATTGTCGGCACCGTTCATGACGCTATCCTCTTCGAGGTGCGAGACGATTATGTGGAGCGCGTCACACGTCGAGTTCTTGAGGTCATGAGTGGCCCCCGCCTGCTCAAGGACTTCGAGATTGAAATGTCTGTGCCGATTGAGGCAGAGGCGAAAATTGGCCCGTGGGGATCAGGAAAGGACTTGCACAAATGGCTATCTCAGTAAGCCAGTCAAAGGCAAAGACCTGGCGGCAATGCCGTCAGCAATACCATCTGAAATACGTGGAGGGGCTCAAGCGTCGGCGCATCAAGCGACCGTTCCAGTTTGGGCGCATCGTCCACGAGATGGTCGAGGCGTTCGCCAATGCCGAAGACCCGTTCGACGTGCTCGAGAAGATCAGCGTCGAGAAGGCCAATATGTTCGCTGCCGAGAAGGAGCAGTATGGGGAAATCATCGAAGACATTCGGTTCATCATGACCGAGTACTTCGATCATTGGCCCGAGAACAGCCTTCGCTATGTTCGATCCAAGGGCAAGTCCGCCGAGCATGACTTCGAGATTGAGATTGCCGACGGGATTACGTTCAAGGGCAAGATTGACGCCATCGCTCGCGCCAACAGGCTTCGTTGGCTCGTCGAGCACAAGACCTTCGGACGTATGCCCACAGACGATCACCGCTGGCGCAATCTCCAGTCGTCCGTCTATGTGCGAGCAATCGACATACTCGGCTGGAAGCCTGTGGATGGGACGATCTGGGACTATATCAAGTCCAAGGCCCCGCCGCGTCCAGAAATCCTCAAGTCCGGTGCGCTCAGCCAGCGCAAGATCGAAACGCTGCCCAGCGTGGTCATCCATGAACTTAAGAAACATGGCCTCAAGACCAAGGACTATGCAGAGTTCATCGAGTTGATGAAGGAGAACCGTTCGTCTTACTTTACGCGCATATTCACCCCGACCAGCAAGGCCGTTGTGGATATGGTATTCTCCGACTTCGTGACAACGGCGAAGGAGATTGCTGAGCAACACGGGAAGGCGAGCACACGCAACATTGGAATGCACTGCGACTTCTGCGACTACGAGCCGATATGCCGTGCCGCTCTGCAAGGTTCAGATGTTGATTTTGTCAAAGAAAGGGAGTTTACCAAGCATGAAACCGAAACCGAAGACAACACCGATCAGTCGGCGGAGTGATCCTGACGAACTGCCGGTTCGAGAAGTTTCAGACGTATCTCGCCCCCGCTCATTCGTATTCTACGGACGCAGTGGCTCAGGCAAGACCACGCTGAGCAGCACGTTCCCGAAGCCCCTGCTTCTCCTCGACGTGAGGGACGAAGGAACGGACTCCATCAGTGACGTTGACGGAGTCATGGTCATGGACGTTCCCACATGGGACGACTTCGAAGACGCCTACTGGTGGCTGAAGAAGAACCCGAAAGCCTACAAGACAGTGGTCGTTGACACGGTCACTCAGCTGCAGCAAATCGCCATCGAGAAAATCCTTCGGGACAAGAAGAAGGACGTTACTGCTGCCGGCGACTGGGGAACGATGACCAAGCGTGAGTGGGGCGATGTTGCCCAGCTCATGAAGACCTGGATCGTCAACCTTCGCGACCTGCCCATGGAAGTCGTCTTCCTGGCACAGGACCGCGTTTTCAACTTCGATGAGGACTCCGGTGATGCCGAGGAGCAGCTTGCTCCCGAGGTTGGCCCGCGTTTGTCCCCGTCGGTTGCCGCCACACTCAATGCAGCCGTGAGCGTGATCGGCAACACCTACGTCCGGCTGAAGACTTACAAGAAGGAGGTCAAAGGCAAGACCGTCGAGAAACAGAAAACGGAGTACTGCCTGCGCATCGGGCCGAACCCCGTCTATGTCACCAAAATCCGCAAGCCGAAGTCGGTGGAAGCACCGGCGTTCATTGTGGACCCCACCTATGAAGAAATCGTCAACGCCATCAAAGGAGAATAACCAATGGCACGTTCATCCCGCCGCGCTGCGGCAAACAAGCGTACTCTTCGCGTCGACTTCACCAACGCCGGCCAGACGCGGTTCACGCCGCCCGAGGACGACTACCTGGTCGAGATTGTCAAGGTCAACAAGGGCGAGTCCTCGTCCGGCAACGATCAGCTGGAAATGGACTTCAAGGTCCTCGACGGCAAGCACAAGGACAAGCAGTTCCGTCAGTGGTTCTCGCTCGTCGACCAGGCCCTGTGGAAGCTCGCCGGCGTCCTTCGCTCGGCTGGCGTGGACATTCCCGAGGAAGTCGTGGACCTGGACCTCGATGACATTGAGGGCCGCAAGCTCCAGGTGACCATCGAGCATCGCGAGTACAACGGCGACGTGAAGGCGGATATCCGTGACTCCGCCTCGCTCGAGGAGGTCGAAGAAGGCGACGATGACGAGGACGAGAAGCCCAAGGGCAAGAAGTCCTCGAAGCGCGATGATGACGATGAGGACGAGAAGCCCGCTCGCCGCTCGCGTTCGTCCAAGAAGGACGATGACGATGAGGAGGAAGAGAAGCCGAAGTCCAAGTCTCGTCGCCGCGATGATGACGATGAGGAGGAGGAAGCTCCCAAGTCCAAGAAGAAGTCGAAGAAGCTTCCCGCCCTGTCCGGCGACGAGGTCTCCGACATGGACGAGGAAGGCCTCGAAGACGTCATCGAGCAGTATGGCCTCGACGTGGACCTGAGCTCCTACAAGACGCTTCGCAAGAAGGCCGCTGCGGTTATCGACGCGCTCGAGACTGCCGGACACCTCGAGGAAGAATGATATGGCGAAGAAGCCCGAGTCACGGCTTCAACGCAACATTCGCTTGCACCTGGAGAAATCCTTCAGGTGCAAGTTCTTCAAGGTCTGGGGAGGTCCGTTCACTGAAGCGGGTCTCCCCGACTTGGTAGGATGCGTTGAAGGATTGTTCATTGGATTAGAGGTCAAGCGGGATGCGAACGACAGCGAAGCGACGGAACTACAACTCGAAACGCTCGCGGAGTTTCGTGATGCCGGCGGCTATGCCTGCGTTGTCACTAGTCCCGCCGAAGCCGCTGCCGTTGTTCGTGCGGCTAAGAGACTATCAGAAACGGGCGGTCGCCTTCGCGTTGACGCAGAGAGGGGTAGGCCTATTCTGCGACCCGAGGACTGGGAAGACGTGGATAGCGCTCGCAGTGGTCGAACAGCTTCAGCCACAGGACGCGCTCGCCGTCGTTCCGCTCACAAATAAGCTGACCACCTGGCTTAAGTGGGCCAAGGAGCTGCTGCCCAACTACACGATCTGCCTCACCGTCGAAGAATACAAGGCGGCTTCAAAGCCCCGAATGCTGCTTGCACATTATGAACTTCTGCCCCGCATCATCAAGAAACTCGTCAAGATACCTTGGGGCCTCGTGATCCTCGACGAGTCGCAACGCATCAAGGCCCGAGCCTCCAAGCAATCGCGCAACCTCCGCCGCCTTCGTCATGTCGAACGTCGACTGGCGCTGAGCGGCACTCCCATGGATGACAGCGAGATTGACCTGTGGGGCCAGATGCGTTTCATCGAGCCCACAGCACTCAGCGACGTGTGGGACCACTTCGACCGGGAGTTCTTGAAGCCCGACGGATACATGGGCTATGGCAGGAAATTTCGATCTGAGCTTGCCGATCAATTCAACGCCCGCATCTCGCCTTACTGCTTGCGCGTGACACGCGACGAGGCCGGTATCCCGGAGCCGACGATGATCTGGTGCCCGGTCATGTTGTTCGGCGACCAGCGCCGCGCCTACGAACGCCTCGAGCGCGATTGGATCATGACGATCAACGGCGCCAAGATCAAAACAACGATGGAGCTCACCAAGCGCGTGAAGCTTCAGCAGCTGGTCAACGGGTTCATCTTCGATGATGACGGCAACGCGCATCCTGTGGGAGAAGCGAAACTCCGAAAGCTGAGACACCTACTTAAGAGAAAAATCAAGCCCCCGGCTATCATCTTCTGCCAATACCTCCCGGAGGTGGCAATCATCGAGAAAGCGTGTGGCAAATTCTCGGACCGCGTGTCATCGCTCACAGGTGCGGTGAAAGATAAGGGCAAGAAAAGAGAGCGAAGCGATTTGATCGAAGCATTTCAACGTGGTACCATCGACTACCTGATTTGCCAGCAGAAAACAGGCGGCGTTGGGATTGACCTTTACAAATCACGAAATGCCATATTCTATTCGTTCAACCACAGCTTCATTGACTTCGATCAGGCGAAGTCGCGCATGGACGTTGCCGGCGAGGATGCGCCTACTATATTCTTAATTTATGCCAGCCATACCATTGACGAGGACAAGCGAGAAGCTGTACTGTCCAAGCGTTCAATCACTGACGTGGTACTGAACCGCCTCAAACAATCACAAGGAGCACCGAAAATGTCCAAGACCGAAAAGACCACCAAGCCGCCGCGAAGACCGAAGCCAAGGCCGAGCCGAAGAAGTCGAACCTGCCGCCCAAGCCCTCCTACAAGTATGGCGTCCCGGAACTCGCCGAAGCCCTCGGCATCGAGCCGGCCAGTGCGCGTATCGCGCTCCGCAAGGCCAAGATCGAGAAGGCCGAAGGCGGCGTCTACGGCTGGAACTCGAAGGCCGAGTTCGACGAGGTGAAGGGCAAGCTGCGCCCGAAGAAGGACGAAGCGCCGGCCAAGAAGAAGGCCGCGTAACCGTTCATCGCCATCGGCGTCATCAAGCCTCGGATCAACGTCCGGGGCTTTTTGGCGGACAAAAAAAGACCCCCATAACGCGCATGGCGTCATGGGGGCAAGTCGGGCACCGAACCTCAGGGCTTCAAGCCATTACCGGGTTGCCGTTCGAGGTATGACCGAATGGCAGTCAGCTCCTGAGCTGTTGAGCGTTGGTTGGCTCTGATCTCAATCAGAATGTCATGATCCGATTTTTGATCCTGCTGAGCCTTCTCGATCATCATGAGACGTTGCTCAAAGAGACGATCATTGGACTTCAGGTCGCCATACGCCAACGCTAAAGTGATAACATACACGATCCCGGGAATAACCCATCCCACGATCTTTTCGGGTTTAATCCACGTCGGCGTGGTCATAATTCAGCCCCCTTTCTTTCTGCAGGCTCTTGCTTGGTCACGTCCCTTGATCCAGTCATCAATGACAAAGTTAAGGGGACTATCATTGGGCAAAGCGGATGCAGCATCCGCGATGCGCGATTGCGTGGCCTTATCCACAGGCGTAACCTGTGGGCAGCCAACCACCTTCGGCGTCAGTGTTGCCTTAGGCGGTGCCGTCGCGCAACCGGTCAAGGTTGTGCTGACGATCAGCAGGACGAGAGGCAATACCGCCGATCTCGTCTGCTCGTTGTGCGGCGTCCTCATAATCGGCGGCCTCCTGTTCTTTGCGTCCGAGTTCCCGGGACGTTTTCTGAGCGTCCTGGTCCCGGCGCCATTGCAGGAAAGCATCGCCGAACGCCTTGAGGATTGCCGGGAGGATCACCTTCAGGAGTTCGGCGAGCATGTTAGCCCTCCGTCGAGGACTGAGCACCCAGCGAGGCTGCGGGCTCGAGCTTCACACGCGCAAGGATGCGCTGCTTGATGCCATCGGGACCACCGAGCCAATCAACGATCCACTTGGGACCGTTCTGGATCGCGTAGTTGGCGGCCTCTGCCACAACGGCGTTGCCGACGTTGACGGACAGCACCTTGTCATGCTCCGCGTCCTTCACGGCGTTGATGCCGTAGGACACAGCACGAGTGAGCAGCTGTTCGACCTGCAGCGTCTTGACGAAGTCCGCAATGGGCTTCGGCAACACTGCGAGCAGTCGTGCGACGAGCGCCAGCAGCACGGGAACGAGCACGGCGGACAGGATGCCGGAAGCATCGCTGATCCACGATCCCACCGGAATGTTGATCGCCGTGCCGTCGGCAGCGAATGCAGCGACCGGCATGAGCACGAGCGCCGCAAGGAAGTAGAGGAAGGTCTTCATGGTTCGGTTCCTTTCGATTATGCCTCGGACCCAGCGTCCTTGGCGGTTGACACAGCCAACACCGTCGGCTGATTGGTGGGAAGGGGCACGTCCTTCGGCCAGGTATAGGAGTTGATGATCGAACGCGGGAAGCGAACGATGCTCACCGCATCACCCTGATTGCCGCCGAGACCATAGACATAGTCCTTGTCCCAGCCGACGCAGAAGAACACGTGGCCGCCGCCGTTGCGAGTCTTCGTCACAACAGCGCCGAGCGCGGGCCCCTTCAGTTTCTGCCCCCATTTGGCGTAGTCGAGCGCCCACAGGGTACCGGTGCCTTTGATGCCGGCAAGGTTCAACACCGCGCCGACGAATGCCGCGCACCACGGCACCGCATCATGCTTGACTTCCGGATGGCCGGCGAGCTTGTAGAAGCCACCACAATCGGGTTGTCAGCGTCATCCTTACCTTCTTTCGTCCCGAGGTAGGTTCGGGCAACAGTGATCCATTTCGGTTCCATGTCATCTCCTTAAACCTGCGGTCCGGCAAACCGCAGAACGTGCAATGCCACCCTCACCTTGCCGCCGGTGAAGTTACCGCCCGCTGCGGTAATCAAGATGGGCGTATCAGCATAGAACGCAGTCGGACCGATGACGCCGACATTGTTCGAGCCGAGCGCGATGCCGAGACCCGAGCCGAATTGGCCCGCGTTGCCCGACACGCCCACCGAGTACGATGTTGCACCGGTGATTGCCAGGGTGGTGCGCGATGACACCGCCATGACAATATCGCGGTTGCGGATTTGAGCTGTGGAAGAGGAAGTCGTCGCGCCGCTGAGCGTGATCTCCTGTTCTTCCAAAGCCCAGTATGTGGCAGCACCGTTCGCCGTGGAAATCTCGAAAGGCTTCCAGTTGTTATAGTACGGATCGAAGGCATACATCTGCTGAGTGGCTCGGACGTAAACCTCCCATCCCACACGGGCGGGATAGAAGTTCCATGCGCCGTCTTGATAGGCGGCCACGTTTGTATCCTTGCCGACCCAGGCTCCGGTTCCTCCGGTCGCAACAATGTACCGGTCACCGTCGGCCGGAGAGCCCGGAGGCGTTGCCTGGATCGCCAAGACCGTGATGTTCACCAGCGCGTCGAGCTTCCTGAGCGCGTCATTATGCGTGACGTGCTTTTGGGACTGGTTCTGATCCAGATAGGGCAGGATCAAGTTCGGTGAATTAGCCATAGAGTGTTATCCTTCTTCCAATGCCACGGCCCACGGATGCCGACAGCTGATAGACGATGACGTCCAGCGTGGTCTGGTTGGCCCCGAAGTCGGTGACTTGCTGAGCCGAGGTGTAGGTGAAGGTGGGCGTTGTCGAGGACACAGTACGCTTGACTGTGGAACCAGACATAATGTCCACCTGGTAGCTTTCGGTCTCCTCGTTCAGCGGAACGTCCGGGCTTTCCCAGCTGTCGCCGTTGAACCGAGTGCGCCGCTTCCACGTCACGGTCCAGTCGTTGCTCGTAGCCCGAACGCCCTTCACGTCAGTCGGTGAGAAGGGCTTCAATCCGCGAGCGGTGAAGGTCTTCGTCACCTGCTGCCAGGTGTAGTGCGTCGGGTTGTAGGGCGAAGGACCATAAGACAACGTGGCCGGCAATCGAACGCGGGAGAACTCCATCGGGAGGTAGGTGTTCACCGTATTCAACAAGACCACGTGTGCTCCTGCCGGGATCGGGTTGCCGATGTTGTCTTCGGTACCCTGTTGACCTCGGAGAAGCTTCGTCAAGACGTATTGCTTGGCACCGGTCAGTGTCGCATTCACGAACTGAACGATCTCCCAGCCGTCTGTGGAAGCGTTGTAGATGGCGAGCGCATTGGTTCCACCCAACACGTCGAACTCTGCGGCACTGCTCAGCGTCATCGTGCTCCCGAACAATTCGAGGTAGATGCTGTTGGCGTTATCCCACAGGCCCACAGGACCAGAGTACAACGGAGACAACAAGCGCCCGATTGTCGAGCTGCCCGAGATGTTGGCGATGGGCGAGAAGGTCAAATCACTCTGCTGAATGTCGACCGTCACGCTTCCGGGCCACGGGTTCTGATACGCTGCCAGTCGTGGTGCCCAAGGATAAGTCTCCTGACCGTTGAACAACGGCAGGTCCATGAGCTCAACAACTGACTGACCATAGACCGGAGTGAACTGAGGACGTGAAGCGGAGTTCGATCCCACGAAGCCTCGATAGATGCTCGGGTCATGAGCATTCGATCCCGCAGAACGAACGTAGCCGGTTCCCAGTTCCTTGACTCGAGTGTTGATTGCGCGGCCGGACAGCGTGATGCTGATAAGGTCGCCGGGATCAACGCCGATCATCGAGGGCGGCAGCATGAGGTCGATTTTCTCACGAGCAATCCAAGCCTCCTGCATCGACACGTCCGCAATACCCTTGGCATAGTCGCCTTTGAGGATTAGCGGAAGCCCCACGGTGTCAGTGCGAAGTGCGCCACCCACAACCTTGGTGCCGTTGACGGACGCCACGTTGTAGTCTCGTTCTTCGTCAATAAAGTTCACCGTGATGGCTCGAGGCAGGTCTGTTTCCTGCGCTCGCGTCATCATGTAGCCCTGGGGGTTCTCGCTCGTAGCCACCAGCTTGTCAATGTCGATGGTCACCGCATCCGGGTTGGAGCGAAGACCGAATTTGACAACGCCTTCTGACTCCCATGCGTCGAACATATAAGCTTGCATGAGCGACTGAAGCATTGAGCGGACCGGCGACAAGTCCTCGACCAAGAAGCCTCGGACCGTGCCGTCGGTATCCGCCAACCCGGTGACGTTCGGAGTGACGCCGACCAGCCCACACAGCTCACTGACAAGGCGGCCGAGCGGGATAATCCCGATACGCCCGTTGAGCCAGTGCCCGAGGTTGTAGTTGTCAGTGTCGCTCCACACGTCATTACGAGACGGGAACTCCGGATACGTGCGAACGTCCCAAGCCCACACCTGCATTCGATTGAGCGGGATCATCGGGGCACCGTAGACCGAGCTCGTCGGGTTGTTCGTCCCGCTGGCCCAGAAAGCACAGGTGGCTTCGATATACGCCCGCTGGATTGCATCATCACGGACGCCCGTCGAGTAGTAGGGCTTCGAGCTCTCGACCGATTTGGGATCAACGAACACGTTGGGCTGGTTCGTTCCCTTGTCGATTGCCGGACACCCAAACTCGGTAAACCAAATGGGCTTCGACTGAGCAGTCCACGCCGTCGGTGATCCCGATTGCGTTCCGCCCGGTCGATTGTAGTGAGCGTTGAGCCACCAGTTCTTTATGTCCTTCTGACGAAACACCCACGGCTTGCCGTATGCGCCATCCGTGATCGCTGTCCGTGTCTGGCTGTCGCGGTTCGCTTGGCTGGTATAGTACCAGTCATAGTACTCGCCCGCGGCCATGTTCGCTTTCAGGTAGTTCTGGTCCTTGATGCTCGTCCAACCGGCGAGCGCGTCAAGGTGAGTACTTCCCGTCCGCCAGTCAGAACACGGCAGATAGTTGTCAATCCCAATGAAGTCGACGTTGCTCGAGGACCAAAGCGGATCGAGGTTGAAGTAGACGTCATTGGTCCCGTCGCTCGGACGATAGCTGTGGTATTCAGACCAGTCGGCGGCGTAACCCACCTTGCAGCCGGAGCCCACAATCGCCTTCACGTCGGCGGCCAAGGTGACAAGTGCGTTGACGAATGGGAAGTTGCTTGCGCTGTCACGAACCTTGGTAAGCCCCAGCAGCTCTGACGAGATGCAGAACGCATCAACGCCACCAGCAGCAACGCAGAGCTTCGCATAGTGGAGGATCATGCGGCGAAGCGTCCACTCGTTCGGCCCAGTGTAGGGAATGGTGACTCCGTTCCATGCACCGAAATTGCCCGCCACCGCGGTGCCGACGATGTTGGCAATCTGGGTTGCCGCGGTCGCCGTCTTGTCCACAGTGCCAGCGACACCCGGAGCCGGATGGCAAGTGATACGCCCGCGCCACGGGAATGCACCTTGCTCAGTGCCGCCGTAGGGATCGGGCTTGCCGTTGCCCGCAAGAATTTCCATCAGGATGAACGGATAGAAGATGACTTGCTTGCCCCGAGCCTTCAATTCCTGAATGGCCTCGAAGATTGTCACGTCGGCGGGAGTGCCACCGTAGACTGCTCGACCCGCTGAGTCCAGAGACACCGCGGTCGATGATGCGCGGGGAACACCGCTCACCCACCAATCTGTGGGCAAGACCTTCTTGGCGATGAACTCAGTCTTGGGCTTGATTTGACAGACACCAGCTCGCAAGTCGTCACCCATCCAAGCACACACCAGGGAGATGGTGTTGGCATTCGGGAGAAGCGACGTCTGGTCATCGAGCGAGGCCTTGAGCGCAGGCATGCCTCGACCGGTATGGACGTTCTCCGTGATCGAATTGCCGTAGCCGTCATCTCGCACATACGAACGAGAGCCATAAATGAACTCGCCGGAGCCCGGGATCAAGCACAGGCCTTTGACGCATTGCTCGAGGTCTGTGGACTGAGGGCTCGTGATGGGCTTGATAAGCTCGACGGTGATCTGAGGAATGCGATTGCCGAACTTCGTCAGGTCCATCTCCTCGAAGACCAAATAGCACAGGCCACGGTAAGCGGGAGTCTTGCCTGATCCTTCGACGGCTTCAATCTTCGAGTCGGGGTTTTGCGTCTGGCTCCCAGGATACATGCGGATGGTATATTTGGTTGTGTCGAGCAACGTCCCGTCTGCCCATATGCGCCCGAGCTGAGCAACCGGTCCCTCACACAAGCCAATGGCGAACGAGCAGTAGTAGGTGTAGGTGGTCGTGGTGACAACGGTGCCACCGCCCCCACCACCGCCGCCTTTACCACCGCCGCCTTGACGCTGAGACGTGGTGGTGATGACTTCGCGGTATTTCGTCTGCCAAATGATTTGCCCGCCCATGCGAGCGCGGCCCCAGATGCGACGAATGGCAGTTCCTTCAGCGGAGCTGGTAACCTGAAACTCGGTGAGGCGAGAACCCTCCTGCGAAATGTGCTGAGTGGGTGTCAGCATGTTGGAGATGGTGCGGTCAATCACCGCGCCGGCCAACGCCCCGAGCACCTGGCCGAAGCCGGGGAGGATCATGTTACCGACCATTGAAAGAACAAGAGTAGCCATCTTCAGTCCTCGATCCAAGGATATTTGAAAGTTCCAACGCAGCGATTTTGCCACCACGATCCGACATGGCTCTCGACAACGCCGTGGTTGTCATAGGAGTGGATCATGCGGTTATCGTCGCTGATGATTGCGCAGTGCTTCGCCGGGCTGTCATCGCTCATGCGAAAGATCATCACGTCGCCCGGCTGGGCGCGTTCCTGGGGCACTTCGATGAGTAACCGGCGAGCGGCCTCCAGCAACGTCTCAGCACCGCCGGCCTCGGCCCAGTCGGGACGATACGGGGGCGGCACCTCGGCGGGATCGTCGTTCAGCGCATTCCACACGCCACGAATGAACCCGAGGCAGTCGCAGCCTGCGCCGCGGCATGAAGCCTGATGGACATAGGGAGTGCCGAGCCAACGCCGTGCCTCCTCAACTACTGCTTCTCGTTTCATGTCACACCCACCAATTCGGGAACAGACTGCTCCCATCCATTTGAGTAATGCCGGAATTGGCATAGCTCGTAATCTTGTCATTTCCGGGCATGAGCGGGAAGCCCTGGAAGTTGGCGAGATTGTTAAACTTGGTCAGACACGTCTTCGCGGCCTTGTCACAACCAACGCTGATTGTGAACGTATTTCCCACCGCCATATCGCTCGGCGGGGCAGTCCACAGCTCAATGACGCCGCCCGATGACTGACGCTTGACCTCGAACTTAGCGCCGTTGAGTGGGCCGGAGGTGAACGTCAACACGCCGCCCGAACAGTAGTCAGCGGCCAAGCCCGACAGGCTGCTGGCCACCAGGACGCGAGTGCTGCTGATTGACGTGATCGTGCTCGAGTATGTTGACCCAGCGAGCGCGAATTTGCACTTGGAGTCACCGAGAACCGCGTCACAGTATCGTTGGAACGAACGGCCCGTTGCCTGATTGAGCTTGGCGGAGATGGATCGGAACTCGGACTCGAAGAACGTATTGGACCGCTTGACTTCGCCAAGGTTGCCGGACATGAGGATGACATACTGAGTGGTGTCAGCCCAATTCGCCCAAAGCAGCGTCAGCGTGGCGTCATCGTATTTGCCGGAGGCAAGGTCGGTTTCGTTCAACCGGGTGCTCGACAATGCGCCTTGTAGGTTGACGTTATCGACTGACAAGCCGAGCGACTGTTTGATCTCCGACGCCGTGAACCCCGACGCCGCTTCGTAAAGCAACCCGGCCACAGTCAGGTTGCGGTCATGTTCTGTGAAGCCGTAGGTCACGCCGTCCTTGCGGTCCACACGCCAGCAGAGCGCCATCGTGGTGGCACCCGTTTGCAGGTGAGTGTTCAATGCGGAGTTGAGGTTCTTCATGGCGTCACATCTTCAATTCGATGACAGGAATGTTGGGAATTTCCCCGGCTTCGAAGTTGGTGAGGTCCACCTCGAGATAGTCGGTATCGAAACGGACCGGCACGTCGAACTCGAAGCCAGCAGTGACGGCGGTGCCATTGGCCGGGATCGAGCCGGCGAGGAAGGTCACAATGCCCGTTGTGGTGTCGACCGTGAAGTTGGTACCGAGCACTTGATCGGTGCCGTTCACCGCGACTTTCACAGTTCCTCCCACAGGCTTGATGATGTTCCGAGTATACGGAGCGAATGTCGAGCCATAGGTCTTGGTCAGCTGGAACACCGCGTTGACGCCGTTGCCGGTGCCAATCGACTGATCCTTGGACGTGACGATCCCAGTGGCGATGGATGAACGGAAGTCGAATTTGTCCTTCCATCGAAAGCCGTAGAGCTTGCCGCGCCGTTCCTCGAAGAACGCAATGACGCGCTCGAGGTCTCGCATGTTCTTGACACCGTAGCCCGCATTGTATTTGCGACGGCTGTGGTACCAAATGCTGTTGCGTTCCTCGAAGCCCGAGCGCAGCGTAGCAATATCCGTCTTACGCTCGGGACCACCTCGGGCCCCGAACGCAATATCAGTGAAGAAGCGAATTTCGTGGAATGCCGGCATGTCACATGCTCCTCTGACCGCGTTTGACTGCTCGAGCGAGCATTGCAGAAATCTGCTGTTCCGAACGGGCAAACGATCCCGCGTCCGGAGACGTCACGTTGAAGTTGATAGTCTGGCCTCGACCGCCGCCACGAAGATTGTCATTCGACACAATCCCGCCGTCAGCGCCCGGGATGAACAGCTCCGGGCCTTTCTCACCAACCACATACGCCTTGCCGCCCATCACGTCACCGCCGCTTGCGCGGAAGCCCGAGAACAAGCTGCCAAGGATATTGTTGAAGAAGCCACCGCCGTTTGCCGTTCCCATGATCCCGGCGAAGGGACCGGTTCCGGAGAACACAGCTTTGAGCGCCATCGAGGACAAGCTCTGAAGCATGTTCTTCAACACGCTGTTGAACTTCTCGCCCTTGACAATCCACGAGTCGAGTGCATCGGTGAACGCATCGGCAAGCGCTTGTGTCGCCTGCTTAATGTCTTTCATTTTCTGAAGCAGGTCTTGCTGCTTCACGAGTTCCTTCGTGGTATCAATGACGGCTTGCTTCTCCTCCTCGGTTGCGTCACGTCCCGCTTTCTTCGCGGCGGTGTTCAGCTTCTCGAGGTTGATGGCAATTTGCTTCTCCTGATTGCTCTTCCCGAAGTATTCGACTTCGAGACGGGCCTCAGCAGTCGCCAGGCGCAGCTGCTCGATATAGCGCTGGATCGTGTCCAGCCCTTCCTTCGCACCACCGCCGTCTTTCTTGTCATACAAGCCCTTGATGGTCTTCTCAGCGTTCTTCGAAATGCTATCGACCTGAGCTCCTGCAGTTTTCGGCGGATCAAGCACGTCCTTATAGGTTGCTTGAACCTTGGCTCGTCCTTGCTGAAGTCCCTGAGTAAAGGACTCGGTGATCTTCTTGCCCATGTCCTGCGCATCAGCGGAAAGCGTGAGCTTCGCACCGTCAAGATTGATCTCCGACAACTTACCGCCATTGAACAATCCGAGCACCTGATTGAACGCGCTCACCATGATGTTGAGCCCGTTCTGCACGATCTCCACAAGCTTGTTGACTGCCATTTTGGCAAAGTTCTCGAGGATCGTCGGCAGGTTGGACCAAATATCGGACACAGCCTGAAGCAGCTTCTGGAACAAGCTCGCGATGTTGCTTCCCAGCTCAGCGAGCAAGTCGGGGATTTTCACGAGCCATTGGCTGATTGTGGACACCGCCTGTTGGATGAAGCTGGTAACGGAGTCGACAATCGTCTTCCACACGTTCGCCAACATGCCGGGAATGGAGCGAATGAAGTCAGCCGCACGATTGACAAGACCAATCACCGTGTTGAGCGCGTCCTGAATGGCCTGCACAAATCCATTGTAAATGGACTTGGCGAGCAGCTCAAACGCTGCGGGAAGGTTCGACCAAGCCGCGACAATCGCCGCCTTTGTGCCCTGAAACAGGCCCACAATGTTCGCCATCAGCTCGATGGTGGCTTGTTTCATCTTGTTGTAGGCGTTCACCGTGGCGTCAATGGCGGACTTGGTGAAGTCGATCACGGCAATGATGCCGTCATACATCGCGGACTTAACGCGACGGACGAAACCCTCCCAAATGTCTTGCCATGCCTTGTCGAACTCAGCGGCCTTCTTCTTGTACTCGATGATCCGCTTCTCGCCTTCGGTCAACTGATCGTTGCCGTCTCGGATGGCTTTGGTATAGCGTTCCATGAACTCGACGCCATCAGCGCCGATGCCCATCTTTTCGGCGAACTTCATCTTGTCCACTTCGTTGTTCGCCGAGCTGATAAGCTTGGCAACGTCAACGAAGACGTCTTTGAGCGGTCGGGCACGTCCCGCCGCATCCGTGATAGCGATGCCGTTCTTCTTGAGCAATTCGGCCATGTCGCCGCCGGCCACCTGCGCCTCACGGAGGTTCTTGGCGAACTCGGTCATGCCCTTGTTCACGTCGAACTTCTCGAGCCCGCGGTCGGCAATCTGCTGCATACGCATCAAGTCGCCAATCGCAAGTGTGGTGACCTTCGCCACCTTCTCGAGCTTCTGGTATTCATCGCTCCACTGCTTGCCCACAATGATGATACCGGCAATGGCCGCCGTAGCGGCGACGATTGCGGCAGTCACTGGATTGATAGCACCGACGAGCGCTCGCATCGTGCCCGCTACGCCGCCCGTTCCGGACGAGAACACAGCGGAGGCCTTGGTGCCTTCCATGGCGAGCACACGCATGGGCGAAGCGCCGGCAGCAAGCGCGTCAATCGAGTGACGCACTGCCGCGGACAGCTCCATCCATTGCATACGATTGAGCTTCACAGCACCGGTGTTGTCGTTCGCTGCCTTTGAAGCGCTGTTCAGTTCCTTGCTGATCTTGCTGGCGGCTTCGGAAGCCTGCTGGCCAGCGTTCCGCAAGTCGTCTTGGACCTGCTTCATGCCCGCCTGAAAGTCGGACACGTCAGCCTTGAACTGGTAGCTGACAGAACCTGCGGAAACGTCGGCCATCAGATTTTCCCTTCATCTCTTAGCTTTGCGAGCAGTTGGTTATATTCGCCTCGAGTCATCGACTTGACGTTATCGCCCTTCTTGACGCCTTTGCTTTCGAGATACCCGTCCACAGCAGCGAAGAACTCAAACAACGTCATAGACCAAAATTCCCGAGGCGAATAACGAAGATGGCCGAGGCCTATCTTCAGCCAAAGCTTCCAACGCTCGCGGCCGGCAAAGGGCTTTCGCCCTCCGACTGACCGCCACCTTCGGTCGACTGAGAGAGACCAGACGCATTCATCATCTTGAGCAGGACGTTGCTGATAATGAGAAGGTCCTGGGGTTCGATGGAGCGAAGGTGTTTGGTCACCTCTTCAGTTATTTCGATCCCATTGCCCTTGAACAGGGCAGTGAGGAATTTGATGAGGCGCTTCGCCGACAGCTTGTCGGTAAACACCGTGTTGAGCGCGTCCTCGAAGCTGTCAACTCCGAAGGCGTCTTCCAATTCTGCGAGCGTCCCGAGATTGAGGGCGACGTGGTAAGCGCCGCCCCCGACCTGGAGCTCGACTTCGCCTCGAGCTACGTTTGCCATGTCGAATTACCGCGAGACCGGAGTGACACGAATGGCAGCGACGGTGACCGTGGCGACCTGCGAATAGGTGACGTTGACGTTGCCGCCGGTGTCCGTGAACACATACTGCGGGAAAGGCCCGATCATGCGTTCCGAGGACGCGGCGATAATCACCGAGATGGCGGCCACAGTCACCTGGCCGATACCGGTCGCCTTGAGCGACGTGATAAAGGGGTTGATGGTGACGGTGGCGCCGGTCGCGCCGCACTTGACATGAAGGAAGGTGGTTTCGTCGTTCGTATTCTGGAACGTGTCGCCGCCTGCCGATGCCGCCGCGTAAGCCGGCGTGAGACCGGCCTGGACGATGGACTGAACAGTGAGAGCAGCCATTGAAGTAAACTCCTTATTGCTGAAGGTTGATGAAGATCAGTAGCGCTGGATGGTCAGCGCTGCCGCCGAGGCAAACGTCACGTCCGCCGTCAGTTCCGCGTTGTACTGTCCCGCGAAGTTCATATCGGACACGAGGAACTGTCCGATGATCTGCGCGAGGCCAGGGATGATGACCTGATACGTCTTGATGACACCGCCAATGTAGGCGTCAAAGGTGGAGTTGAACGCAGGATCATCCTGGAACACCCCCTGGCCTTTGAAGTTCATCGAGTTGACGCCCGCCCCACCCAGCAGCTCGCGCCACCGGCCAATGGAGTCAGAGTTGGTCACGTCCACCTGCTGAGTACCGAAGTCCACAGACTTGGTACGCAGTCCCATGATCGGCGCGAATGTCGAGCCGGTGGTGTTCACGAGAATAACAAGGTCCTTGCCTGCGAAGGCTGGCATGGGCTTTCTCCTTTCTCAGATTAAGCCGCCTAAGCGGCATGGTTTAGATATTCTCGACCAAGTTTCTGACCGAGACGACTCCGTGAAGAGTCGCTTCATCCGGGTCCAGCATTACAGGAGTCGTGTTCGTCACGAACATGAGAACCGAATGATGGGGAGCGGATAGTGTGAGGGGCTGCATATGAAGCAACCGCCGAATTGCTGCCATGACGTCTCGAGCCTTCTGAGTCTCCTGTGTCTGAGAAGTGGGCTGGTGCCACACGTGGATATCCAACGTGAACGCCTGTCCAAAGGTATCGCTCGAGGACCAATCCGACGTAGACACGTCGCCGATGGTCACCCAAGTGCCTTGAGTCTTCTGTGGCACACGGTCGAAGACCTGAGTGGTCAACGCAGTGAATGCGCTGTCCGCAAGGAGCAGTGATCTTACTGCTGCCATCACGGGGCGAGTGGAGTCGGTTGCAGCCATGGCTATTTCCTCAAAATCTTGTCGAGCGCATCACGGATGAGTTTCTCGCCCTGTGGAGCCACTTTCTCCGCCGCGGGGCGCATAAAAGGACGTGCTGCCATCTTCGTTGTGCCGTATTCTAGATGAGCGGCGTATGAAGTGCCGGCAATCAACGATGCCGTCAACGCGCCAGCGCTCACCTCGGAGCGTAGGGAGCTGGCCAGGCGTCCGGTATCGTTCGCCGGCGGTTCCCCAGGCGCCGAAGCCTGGTGCGTCCTTCCTCGCTTGCCTCTTTTGTATATGCGACCCGTTTTAGGTCCCTTCAAGATGCTGCGTTGTGCCTCGCTCTGCGCAAGGAACGCTGTCTGAAGCAACCCCTTCTCCACAACTGCCACCACCTCGCTGTCCATGGACTGCAGAGCTCGAATGAGCTCCTGCTGCCCTTGAATGTTGATGGTGACAGTGGTCATTGGATCAGGTTCGTTTCTACAAGCTCGAGGGTGAGGTACTTGCGGCGCTCGCCCACGTTGACGATGCCAATCACGTTCATCACTCGACCGCGCCATGAGACGCGCATTCGGGTGGTAATGTCGGTTCGATAGCGGATGGTGCAAACCCACTTGCGTCGGGTCTGACCGCGGCCGCCGATAATGTCCTCGACTACGCTGTCCGGTTCAAGTCGAGCCCAGACAGTCGGGGCAGTGGCAATATCGGTCCACGTGGTCAGTTCAGAGCCATCCGTGTCGATTGCGGCATTCTGGTCCTGGATCGTAATGCGTTCCCGCAGCGACCCGGCCAAAACGTAGATGCGTTTATTGAGCTTTACCATCAGCGCAACCTCAATGACTGCCAGCTATTGAGGATAGACTGGACGTGATGCGGCATGATGTTCAGCTGCCCCTCGAGGACGGGCTCACGATGCTCATGCCAATGTGACGCGAGCATCTTGATTGCTGTCTTGAGGTCATCGGGCACGTTTGCCGCAGCAGCGCCGAAGCCACAGGTGAACGTGATCTCGATGCAGCCGAGCATGTTCGCCGGCACAGGCGGCCAGACAGCGCCAGGCTTGCGAGCAATGCGGCCCATGTAGTCCGAGACCTCGGTGTAGTAGGTCGAACTGTCGAGCGTCGAGAAGTTCGTCATCACGTCTCGCGTTTGGATTTGCGTGACGGACAGGAACGGACGCTTGGGAATTTCGATGATGCCATTCGGCACGATCAGCGATTGAGGACCTTGCTGCACACCGTTCCACCAGCCGCTGAGGCCGGCACCGGGCGCAAGTCCTGCGTTGCGATAGTCAGGAGCAACTGTGTCGGGCCAACGGTCCAACACAGCCACCCATGTCTGAGTCATGAGCGCGAGACCCGTCTCCTTCTCGACACGGCGACGAGCCGCGGCAATGAGCGCGGTCATCACACCGTCCGCGGGATCAATATCCACACGGATGAAGGGCATGAGCTCGCTCACAGTCACGGGCTCGGAAGCAGCATCGGTTACGAGACGGAGTCGCATCTCATTTCTCCTTGGTTTTCTTCTCGGCGAACAGCGGGAGTTCTTCCTCCTCGCCGATATACTCGCCGATCTGAAGACCTTCAACGATCTTCTTGGCGAGGTCGCGTGTCATGTTCGCCCCGTCGATAGGGTAAACGCCGCCCTTACCGTAGGACAGCGTTACCCCATCGCTGGGAGAGTCGACATGATCCGCAAGCATCTTGACGGATCGTGCCATTGGTTACTCCTCCTTCGGAGCTTCGGACTTCTTGGACTTCTTCGCCTGTTTCTCAACGGGCTTGTTGTCCTCGTCCACTTCGATGGCGAGTTCCGCTTCCACGAAGACGCGGGCGAGTTCATCGGTCATCGGGGCGAGCCCCTCCGTCGGATAAATCTCGTCTTCTTCGTAGCTGTGGACGTTGACACCATCGGGCGAGCCTTTGGCGTCCTTGAGCATCTGGATACGCATGTTGGCGGTCTCCTGTTATGCCGTCACGTATTAGGTGACAGGCAGGTTGGCGGGATCGCCGAGCACGGCAATGACAGCGACCGGGGTGCCGGTGGCGTGAGTGCCGACGAAGGCGGGGCGAGCGGACACGTAGCGCTTGGAGCCCACGTAATCCCACTTGCGGGACAGCGGATAGGTATCCGCAGCGCCCTTGGCCGACTGGATGAGACCCACACGGCCAGAAGCGTCCACCGCAGTCGTCACACCAGGGCCGGCGTTGACAGCGTTCGAAGACGCGATGGGCGTCCAGGTCACGTTGTCATCCGACTCCTCGATGAGCAGACCGAGGTAGTTCGTGCCGTCGAAGGTGATGCCGCCCGCACCCACGTAGAAGTGGAAGCTGACGGACTCGAAGCCCTGACGGTCGATGATGTTGCCAGCCGCACGAGCGGGCGTGGCAGTGAGAGTCGCGAGCGCAATCGTCTGATTGAGCGCAACGCGAGAAGCGAGAGTACGCATTGTTGCAGTCCTTTCCTGATTGAAGGGGTTGAGGAGCGGGCTGAAGCCCGCGCCATGTTACGAGACGGACGACTTCAGAACCTTGAAGGCTTCGAAGTTCTGGACGCCGCCGCCGACGCGCTTCGTGGTGTAGAAGCCCACGTAGCCCTTCACGGTGAACGGATCGCGGAGGACGCGGACGCCCACACGATCAGCAATCAGGTAGGCCTGCTTCCAGTCGCCGAACGCAACCGACAGGGAGTTGGCAGCCAGGTCCGGCATGTCCTCCATCTCGGTGAGCGGGTAGCCGGCGAACGTATCCGCCTGACCATTCTGCAGACCCGGCACCCAGAGGTAGTCGGCATACTGCGTCTTGATCTTGCGCATACGAGCGACAGTGCGACGATTGGCGGTCCAACGCGCATTCTGACGGTAGGGATACTTGAGGTTGGCGATAATGTCGAAGAACACGTCGCCACCGGTACCGGCCGTTGCAGTCTGCGTGGTGAAGTCGCCGGCAGCGCCCGTCGGGACGTAACCGATCTTGCCCCAGGCCCAGGACGACTCGACCACAGTCGGATACGTCAGGAAACCGCGGGGCTTCTTCACGCCGTCACCCACCACGAAGGCATTGCCTTCCTTCTGAGCGAACGCGATGGCGACCTTCTCGGCGAGCCAGCTCTCGACGTTGATATAGGAGTCGTCGAGCATCTGCTGAGTCGTGAACGGGAAGGCATACATCTCGTTGGCGATGATCTCGATATCCGCGAGCTGCGGCGTATTCGTCGCAGTACGGGGATCGGTTTCACCCACCCAGCCGGCCGAGGCGTTGTTCATGTCGGCAGCGAACTTGGTCGAGTAGTTGCCGATGGTCTGAACCTGCGCCACGGAACGAACCGGCGACACGAGAACCTGCACAATGCGCAGAGTCTGGTCGAAGTTCGGCAGGACGGTATAACCGCCATCCGTGTCGGAGCCGGCAGACAGCGCCTTCATGTCGAGGTTCATGGCCTTGGCAGCCTTCTCCTCGTACTCGCGAAGCTCGCGCTTCGAGATGAAGTCGGAGCCCTTGCGCATGTGCTCCTGCCACTTGGCCGAGTATTCCTTGACTTCCGGCGCTTCCTCCGGCTTGTCATTCGCCGCCTTGCTGAGGGCGAGCTGGCGCTTGACCTCGAGCATGTCCTTCTCGATACCTTCCTTGAGGGTATCAATGGAGCCGTTGATGCGGTCGACGTGCTCGCGCAGAACCACGTCATCGACCTTCTTCTTGCCGATCTCCTTGAGGTGTTCGTCGTTCTTGGACTTGAACTCCTCAATGGTCCGCATGAAGCCATCAATGGCCTTCTTGGTCTCGGCGTTCAGAACGCCCGGGTCCACCCGGTCTCCACCGCCATTGTTGTCTTTGCGCTCGAGGCGACCAGCGGTCCCGAGCAGACGCTCATGATAAGTCATCTGTCTTTCTCCTGTTTAGCCCAGCAGGCGCTGAGCATGTTGAAGTGCCGCCACGAAGGCAGCGTTCTCGGAAGCTCCGTCAGCCTCTCGCTGATCGAACGACTCCTTTGCCCGCTTCAGCCCGTGAAGTGTCACGCGCTTGGCGAACTCTCGAGACAGGCCTGCCTCACGCAGGATCAGCTCAAGGTCTTTCTCGGTCAGGTCATTCTTGACCGAAGAAATGGTAGCAGCCTCGTTCATGGGGAACGTGACCACGGAAATCTCCCGCAGGTCGGCCTTGCCGATCTTGCGAATGCCGCTGTTGCGGTCATAGTCGTCCTCGAGCGTGATGAACCCGATTGACATGCCGTCGATGGCACCCATCTTCATCAGCTCGTAGGTCTCTTTGCCGAGCATCGTGCCCATCGCCAGGTTGCCCTTGACGAACAAGCCCTTGGTGTCTTCGGCAGCGTCAGTCCACGCGCCAATCGGGCGGGACGGATCGTGCTGCCAAAGCATCTTGATCTTGTCGGCAGGTCGAGACTTGAGCGAGGACTTGAATGCGCCCGGGAGCACAATGTCTCGGCCTTGGTCAACATTGTTGAAGACTGACGCATAGCCCTCAAAGCTGCCGTCTTCCTTGACAGCCTTGCTATCGAGCTCAACGGACAGTTGTTTGAGGCTCATGATCTTAATCCTTTCGGCCAATAGAGTGCCACACAGCGGCAGTTGATTACTTCCTTCGCGGGTCCGGTCGGGTCACCAGGGTATGCCATGAACACGCCTCCCACAGCGAACAGTTCATCAAGTGCGACGACTTGACCATCTGCGAGGCTGTGCGACAAGCGAGTTCTGTCATCCTCGGTAGCGCCCCATTCCTTCTCCATGTCGAGGCCCGATTGTGCCGCTGTTTCATATGAGCCCTTTTGCGTGGCCGTATGCGTCTCGGTCCGCGCAATCGTGAATGCGCGTCGAGCTGCAGCCGGTCCCGTCATCTTGGCCCGTATGTCTTTGGCTATTTCCTTATTGCTCTTACCTTCCTCCACACCTCGGTTGAGCACACGCTGCAGGAACCGACGAGTGGACTCGGTGATATTCTCGACAAGACGAGCGGCATGACGTTTCGCCCAGGTCTTGACGCCTTCCTTGTATATCTTGCCAAGGTCGATGCCTTTCACCTCGAGTTGGGTGAAGTATTTCAGCTCTTCGGCCTGCATTTCAGCAGCCCGCATTGCCGATGCCTCGAGG
>NMUI01000415.1 GCA_002221445.1 Phenylobacterium zucineum
ATGGTGACCTATGGCTGGGGTGTGATTCCAGCCACCATCACCTGCGGAAACACCGTTTGGACTACGTCACTGATACCGCGGGAGGGCCGATTCTTGGTGCCAGTGAAGAACGTGGCCAGACAAAGCGCCCAGCTTGAACTGGGCCAATTGGTCGAGTTGGTAGTCGAAATCGCGATTTAGCCGCTAGCGCTAGATGAGATGTTGCTGCTGCAAGAACGCTCTAAATAGCGGCGCGAGTTGAGCCGCGAAGTCTTGAGTGAAGTGGGCGCCATCCCAGTAAACGGGCGTGTTGTTGATGATTGGCGGACACTTCGAATAGGTGCAAAGCCAGTCATTCGGGTCAATAAACGGAATCTCGTATTTGTCGGCGTACTGCTTTTGAATGCTCACGTAGCCCGCGTATGTGTCGGTCGAACTGGTGCAGCCAGGAGTCAATAACCCGCCGGCGCCAACGCAATCGGTGAGCGCGGCCTGACTGGTCGGCAGCCCAAAGTAAACGATGTTTTTGGCAAGCGGTCGAAGTGTCGATAACGCCTGGTCGAGACCGACCGCCCAAAGGCGATCGTGAGCGTCGTCGGCATTCTTGTTGCCGTCGGCAATCGGGTGATACACCTGGTCTGACAAAACGACGAGATCTGGATGCAACTGCCCGATGTACGTGTTCACCCAAGCCCGGTGGTCCGGGCAATTTTGGTCCGCACCTGCGTCCGTCCAAGACCAGGGCACGACGTTGGCAATCATGCATTCGCGCTGATTGAGTCCGATCACTCGCCAATCGGTAAGTCCCAGAGCCTCAATGACCATGGGATAGATCGCTAGCGCGTAAGAGTCTCCGAGTATCACAGCGGTGTGCTTGGCATCGACTGGCCCGTACTGGCAGGTGATCTGGTGGTACTGGGCGTCCATGCACTGAGCCCACTGAATGCCGCGCTGCGTCAACAACGATGAGATAGGCGGGTTCAAGCCGTCTGGCACGTTCGTGAGCCCCACAGCCGCGACGAGCTTGGTCTGCCAAGCCTTAAGAAGGGCCGAATACCCGGCTGGCTTGGGCGTTGGCTTAGGCGTCGGTTTCGGGGTCGGTTTCGGCGTCGGCTTCGGCTTCACGCTGGGAGTAGGTTTACTGCTCGCCGTCGGTTTGGCACTTGGCCTCGCCGAAACGGATGGGCTGGGCTCGCCGATGGACTCGCGGATGCCGACGGCGACGAACTAGGCGAACTAATGGCTGATGCGCTCGCCGATGGGCTCGCGGATTCGGCCACCGTCGGAGTGACCGACGGCGCATATTTCGATCCATCGCCGCCCGAGGATGCAACGGTCAGAAATGGATTGGTGGTGGTCGAAAAAGTGCCGCCGGTCATCGCGAA
>NMUI01000117.1 GCA_002221445.1 Phenylobacterium zucineum
CTCGGCGTTCGCGCATCCGTGACGCTCTTTGTGCTCTTCGTTTCGACCTTCATATTCACCTCGGCCGAGTCGCGCTGGTACATCACCGCCATCTACCTTGCCGCAGCACTAGTGATGTTTATCGCTCGCGGCCGCTATTTTGGACCCACCCTGAAGGCGCTATTCAGCCGCGAACTATTGGGTCGAGTGCCCAAGTGACCGCGCCTAGAGTCGGAGGCCCGGCAACCCTAGCGGCCTACATTGGCCCGCCGCTCGGAGCACTGGGTTGGATAATCGCTGGCGCGATGTGGCCCGGCTACGACCCGGTTGTGCACACCATCAGCGACCTAGCCGCCGATGACTCACCGGTTCAAGGTTTCATGTCTGCATCGTTCATTTTGGGTGCCGTGTTCACGATGCTGGTGGCGGTTTACGCCCGCCCATTCGCTATGCCTGGCCGCGTGGCTTTGGCAATCGCGTCGGTGGCCACCGTTGGGTTGACCGTGTTCACCACGCCAAGCCAAATCGGTCACTCGGTGCCTCATCGCATCTTTGCCATCATCTCGTTTGTCGCAATGTCTGCCTGGCCGCTGTTCTCCTGGCGTCGGGCGCCGGGTGCGCCATGGCCGCTAACCCGCGCTGGCGGCATCCTGGCTACCGTCGGTCTAGCCGTTATCTCGGTCGCATTCTTGCTGGTCTGGACCAACCCTGAGTTTCACTATTCGGGCATCGCCGAGAGGTTCTTGGTGGTTGCCCAGGCGGTCTACCTCAGCTTCGTTGTGCTCGCGGCAAAGGCGCGGTTCAACCGATGACCTCGACCGGCTACCTGCGCTGGGGTGTAATCGGCGCCGGCAAGATTGCGCGCACGATGGTCAGTGACATGCTGGGCGCAGGGGTCGCAGTTACAGCGGTTGCCGCTCGCGACCTAGACCGAGCCCAGGAATTCGCTACCGAACTCGGGCTCGCCAAGGCTTACGGCTCATATCTCGAGCTCGTTTCAGACCCAGACATCGATGTCGTTTACATCGCAACCCCGCAGGCCATGCACCGAGACAACGCGCGGCTCGCAATCGAACATGGCAAGCACGTTTTGGTCGAAAAGGCCTTTGCGCTCAATGCGACCCAGGCCTCGGATGTGCGCGCCGCCGCCAAGGCAGCCGGAGTTTTGCGCAAGAGGCAATGTGGACGCGCTTCTTGCCGATGCACATAAGGTTGCGGGAGATTCTGACGGCCGGCGGTCAGACCGCTGAAATCATCGGCCGCCCGCGCAAACTCGTCGCCGATTTCAACCGCAAGTTCCATGGCGAACTGCGTGAGCGCCTGCGACTCCCCGAGCTTGGCGCGGGGGCTCTGCTCGACATCGGTGTTTATCCCGTGGCTTTTGCCTATTCTCTCTTCGGCCCGCCGAACAAAATCTCCGCGAGCGGCACGGTTGACGAACTTGGCGTCGATCTCGCCGCCGAAATCCGATTTACCTATTCGGGGCCCGAGGTCGCCGAAATCGAATACAGCATGCTCGAAGACAAGGGAGTGCTCGCCACCATCGAGTGCGAGCGAGGCCGAATCGAAATCGATGGCCCGTGGTTCGAGCAGTCAACTTTTCGGGTCATCGACGAGTCGGGGAAGACAATTGAGGCCTATGCCGAACGCGACTTTGCAGGACGAGGCATGCAGTTTCAGGCGCTCGACATGGAGCGGCGCATTTTGGCGGGCGAGCTCGACAGTTCGCTCATCCGA
>NMUI01000118.1 GCA_002221445.1 Phenylobacterium zucineum
AGTTTGGTCACAGTGTTGATCGACACGTCGGCAACTCGGCTGATCGAGCGCATTGAAGAGCCCTCACAAAGCATCGCGAGGATTTGGACACGCTTCGATATGGGCAGCTTGTTCATGCGTTTTCAATATGAAAATATACCGACTTTGTCAAGCATTTAAAGTCATCTTGATCTTTCTAGTCAATTTACATTGAAGCCCTGTGAAATAAGGGCTATAAGGTGATCCATGGAGGTTGTATTCGCCGACACGACGTTGGAGTTGATCGAGACGGTCGACGCCGGTGTGACGCGACTCCCCATCGCCGTCATCAAGTCGGCGCGGCGGAAGCTCACGCTTCTGCGCGCCGCCGCCGACGACAGGTCGCTGAGGAACTGGAAAAGTCTCCACTACGAGAAATTACGGGGGGACCGTGAAGGCCAGCGGTCGATACGGCTGAATGACCAGTATAGGCTGGTATTCACGCTGAGCGACAAGGAGCCGGTGACAGTCACGGTTATAGCGATTGAGGACTATCACTAATGGCGACTGCAGAACGCGTTCCGATTGATCATCCCGGAACCTTCATCGCGGAGGAACTGGGAGAGCGCGGCTGGGCGCAAGCCGACCTGGCCTATGTCCTTGGCTGGGACGTGAGCCAGCTTAACCGGCTGATCAAGGGCGTGACGGACATTACGCCCGACTCCGCCCACGCCCTGGCTGATGCCTTCGACATGCCCGCCGAGTTCTTCCTGAACCTGCAGAAGCTCTACGATCTGCAGAAGGCCCGCCGCGCCGATCCGGGCGTGCGTACGCGTGCCGCGTGGCTCACGGTCTTTCCCGTCCGCGAAATGATCAAGCGGGGCTGGATTGAGGACACCGAACCGGCATTGCTCGATTTGCAGATGATGAGGTTCTTCGAGAAGAATAGGGTCGAAGACATCCCCTTTGCGAATGACGTGCCGGTCATCGCTCACGCGGCGAAGAAGACCGGATACGAACATATCACACCCATTCAGTATGTATGGTTGCACCGGGTTAAGAAGGTCGCCGAACAAATTGAAGCGCCAATCTACTCTGAGGAAGCGCTTCGTAAGGCCATCCCGACCATCCGGGCTCACATGATGGACAAGGATGACTTCGGGAAGATCCCGGAAATCCTGCACAGGTGCGGCGTCCGCTTCGTGATCGTCGAAGGCTTGCCGGGGTCGAAGATCGACGGAGTGTGCCTTTGGATTGAAGGCCAGCCGGTTATTGGAGTGACGCTGCGGCTTGATCGTCCGGACAACTTCTGCTTCGTCCTTCGCCACGAAATCGAGCACATCATCCGGGGTGATGGCCGAGAGGAATCGTTCGCGCCGGTCGACGAGGCTCCAGACAACGGTGACGAAGAGGCACCGACCGCTGTAGCCGAGAAGCCCGAATGCGAAGTGATCGCGGACAGGGCTGCGGCCGAGTTTTGTGTTCCTCAGGAGCTGTTGGCTTCGTTCATTCTTAGGAAAAGCCCGTACATCTCTGAACAAGATGTACTGGCCTTCTCTGCTCGGGTGCAAATCCACCCCGGCGTCGTCGTCGGCCAGATTCAAAACCAAACGAGAAAGTTCAACTGGTTGCGGAAGTACCAGACCGGCGTACGAACCCGGCTGCTTGAGTGGAAGTTTAAGGATGGCTGGGGCTTCCAGGCCCCTACGGGACTTTAGGAGAGCCGTAGTGTCTTATTACACCGACCAAGTGAACAAACTTTGGGACTCGTGGATCGAAGAGACCCATAAAGAATCTGGCGACCCCGGTGACTTCGTGGAATGGGCGCTATCGAGCGGACACCTCGGGCTTCGTCCCCAGGACGTGAAACAACTGCTTCGCCGCCAAGTCACGCAGGCTCTACGGCAAGCGCGCCGCCTGGATGAACGCGGGTTCACCTACCGCGCAAAACAGAGCGTCACCCTCTTCGAGGGCGATGCCGCGATCAAGCACTACTTCGACACCGACAAAGGTGGCACGTCGACCCTACGACAGAAGTCGGTGAAGCAGAGGCGCGATGCCATTGCTAACGACGTATACTTGGCCGTCTGTGACGTGGAGCATATGAACTACGCACACCCGGAAGACCCTCAGATGACCTTCTTCGCAGACTTCCGCGACGACGTGGCTGACCATAGGGCGGCGGAGTTGGCGGCTCGCGACGACGAAGAGAATGAGGCGGCCTAGCCTTTTTTCCAGCGGACCGATGCGGCTGCGCTGGCGATTTCGGACCGTTCACGCTGCGTGAGCACCTTCGCGCGGCTGCGCCCCCCTTCTTCCCGGCCTCCCTCTTGGCGTCCTTGGGGTCGGGGTCTTCCTCGACATCCCCCGTCGCGATCTTGCCGATCATGACGGCTCGCCCGATGGCGTCGGCGGGGCGTTTCTGTCCGTTGGGTCCTTTAGGCATGGAAATATGATAATGCCGAAATTCGTTCAGCGCCATGCTTGTCAATGACGATGGATTTCAAACTGAGACACTACCCAATCCTGTCAGGGTCAAATCAAGCCCTCATAGGTCTGGCAGAACATAGAATCTTTCAGCGTGCATTTTTAATGAAATTGCACCCGATTTCATAGACTTCATGTTCCAGATGAAAGACGTCTTCATGGCGTTTTCGCCATTTTGAAAAATCATCAATAGGATCACCGAGACGGTGTTTATCATCAGCTCTATTTATGTGGATCACATCATCTGGAACCGGAAAGCTAAGAGCTGTTGCTAGAATGCGAACAGAGTCCAAATAATTTTCCGTAATGCCAATAGTGACGAAATTATTTTCAAATATACTTGAAGGATTATCTGGAGGCGTCACCCAGGGTAGCTGAGCTAAAAATGAAAAAGGGTCCTCACCCTTGGCAGCCTCCGCCCTTCGCTCAAACCAGGTATCAAACGAGGGATCATCGTCCAAAGCCGGGACCGCCACTCCATGGCGCTTTTGGAAATGCAGATACCGCCATAACGAAACAAATCGCGAAAAAGGGTCTCGCAAAAAGGTTATGAACTGACAGGCATCCGGATAGTAGTCCAAGGCTCCGATCCCGCGCAGGCGATTGAAATGACCATGAACGCAATCGCCGGGCTGAAGATTGTGCCTTTCCGGAGCCTCCCCCTGATCGCCACGATAATGGAGGTGCAATTTTTCCGGACCGAACCAATCTGTCAGGGTTGATCGCAGACTCATCCCCGCCGTCTTGGGAATGTGCAGAGAGATCAAGGGTCGTGACGGATCATACGCGCGCATGTGGGTCATGGATCATTGGCGGTAATTCAGGTCAAGAAACAACTGATACCGTCCCGACAGGGGCATGTTGAGTGCGGTCCTGAAGACATGATCTATGGTCTGGACTCCTATCCTGCCCAGAATGCGCCGAGATGGAGATTCGATGTCTTAATCTATCACACCCTGAGCCGCCTCGCCCCGGGCCGCCTCGCCCCGGGCCGCCCGGTATTCCAATGGCGTCATCCCCTCGGCGGCGACCTCCGGAAAATTGAGGATGAAGAGAGACATCGCCGTTTCACGGCTGGGGAACGGAACACACCAGGCCCCGCCCGCCAAATAGTCAGACAAGGGGTCAAGGGCGGTCAGTCGGGTCTCGCCCCGGGCTTTGAGATAGGCTTCGGTGTCAAACCAGGGGCTGGGGTCAAGGGCCCCTGAGGCGCTTTGTCGGATAAAGAAGCTGACCGGCTCACCCTCTCCCACCTCAGGATAGGTAGCCTTGAACCAGGCGGGATCGAACAACAGATTGGGTTTCAACCCACGCTTAAAGCCTTCAAGGATATAGTGAACCAGCGGATTGGTGATCACCTCATCAGGGGATGTCTGCTGTTTATAGTACAGCGGCTGAAACAGGCGGCTAGGGATCAGATCCTGGGCGGCACCGACCCGTAAATAGTGCTCGAGGGGATTTTCGCCGGTGACGGCCAGCTCCGGTACCTGGGCGAGATAGTATTTGACGTCGAACAGCAGGTTCGGGCTAAGCCCCTGAGCAAAGCCAATCCGCAAGTAATGTATCAGCGGGGATAGGCCTGTGGCGCTTAGGTCGTGAGCCACCGCCTGATAGTGGGCCAAATCAAACAGTGGGTGGGGCGAGCGGGCTTCATCGCCACCGAACGCAATGTAATGAGCCAGGGGGTCCATACCGGCGTTAAGGACATCCGGGTTCTGCTGCAGATACCATGCCGCATCGAAGAGGAGGGTGGTCTCGCCGCCGGGCGAGAGCCCCGACCACTTCACCACCAGCCGCTGCCCCCTCGGCCCCGCCGCCGCGAGGAACTGCTCTACCGCCCGACGCAACCGGCTGCGATGAAGGCCATGGCGACGATTTGGTCGCAATCGCGCGCGCATATTATGAAGATAACCCATCCAATGCGCGTCATGGGTCCGCAGATAGGCTTGCACCTTTTCAGCCAGAACCTTCATCAGGGTGAGGCTCAAACGGCTGCGGATGATCCCCTCAGACGCTTGAACCCGTTGAACTTCATCACGCAAAGCCGCCTGCCGCGCCGCCAGGATCGCGACCTTGTCCGTCAGGGATTTCGGTGAACTGCCGAAGGCCTTCATCCTAGCCATGATCGAGCAGCCCCTCGGCGGCGAGCCAGAATCGAAATCCACCCCCCGGGTGGAAAAAGGATCCGGGAAGGCCGCCTGCAGATCGTTGCGCTCGCGATAAAGGACCCGATGAAACTTAGCGATCTTGGAACCGTCGTCATAATGGTCGTAGGCCCAATAGCGGGCCGGGATGTTTGGATCGGTGACCTCGGCGATCTGCGCCTTGTACCATCGCCAGATTTCATAGACCGGATAATTGTCCCCGGCATACCGCTTGGTCATAACATCCCCAGTCGGGCCCAGCTTGGTGAAGTGCCAGAACCTCAAGGGGGCCCCATTGACACAGATGGTGCCGTCCTTGCCGATGGTGAGCTTGCGGGTGGACAGGTTCCAGCTGGCGACGTTATAGCCCGGATCACGGATAATCTTGACCTTATCGAACAGGGCCGGAACGTGGTCGCACCACCGCTGATCCACGAACAAGCCCTGGGGAATGTCGTCAAAGCAGAACTGCAACAGGCGGTCATTCCACCATTTGGCAAACCTGGCTCCCTCACCCTGGGTGCGGATCGCCACAAAACCCAGATTGAAAATACCGGTCCGGGACGCCGAAAGATCATTGTCGAGAATGGCGGCCCGTTCCTCATTCGGTTCAATGAGGTGGGGCGTCAGCAGGATGTCATCGGCCTGCAGGAAGTCGATCAGGGGATCTAAGGACCCCAGCAGGGCCGTGTCGGGGTCCAGATACATAACCAGGTCAGCCCCCCCGGCGCAGGCCTGGTGAATGAACGGGCCCTTCACCGCGGTGCAGATCTCGATCACATCGTGGCGGAACAACCAGGACCGAAAGTTCTCTATCCCCAGATCCTGGGCGTAAACCACCCGGTCAAAGGGTTCATGGCGAGCATCGAACTCAAACCCGTCAGGTGGTTCATCGGTGATCAGGGCTACCAGCTCCCACGAGGGATGGAACCTTCGCAGGGTCTTAAACAGAACCCTGGCGCGGTTGAGATAGGAAAAGGTGAAGCTAGAATAGACGAGAACCTTCATGGGCGGTCCTCCAATAGATCCGCCGTCGTCTCACTGAAACTCAAGTCGTAAAGCATGGGTTTGCGGCGGTTCCGGGCATGGTCAGCCACCCGACCCGACCGGAACAGGTCCGTGAGTTCGTCCTCATTATTGAGAACCTGTCCAACGCCTTCGGACCTGATGAAGGCGGCGATATTACCGCTGTCGGTATGCGTTAGAATAAAAGCGCCGGCTGCGGCCGCTTCATAAGCCGCCAGTGAAAAGGTCTCGCGACACAGCGACCAGAGCACCACGATGTCTAAGGCTTCTTCCAGAATGGCGGCTCGCATGGCGTCGGGCACCTGGGCGGACACAGAAACCTGGCGAAAGGGAATGTTAGACTCCGACTTTTTTGCGAGCCCAAATGCAGAAAGCTGTATCGCCTATCATCAGCAAACGTGGTGACGAGGTTCTCAAAGGCGGCCCACCCCTTATGCACGGCAGTTATGCCCACAAACCCGACCTTAAGAGGCCCCGGCTTCCTTGTCACAGGCGACGGCCCGATCGGCGTTAGAGCGGCATGGGGATGTATGATAATGGGGGTATCCAGGGGAGCCGTTGATGCGGCTCGCCATGCGTCAAAAGCCGAAACCGAGGGCGAGGCGACCGTGAGGTCCAGGGCTTCAAATAGACGCTGATGGGCTTCTAAATGTCCGCGCCGATGATCGCCATAAACGCAGATAAAGCAGGCCGGACTATCGGGCGGCGGCGCGCCGCAGTCGGCAACATCATTGCGCATCAGGTGAAAGCCAGCACAGACACTGGTGAAGTCGTGGATCCAGAGATAGCCCTTCTTCATCTGCGCAGCTTGCAGGATTTTCAGCACCTCCCCCGCCGAATGTCCCAGCAGACTGTGGATCGCAAAGGTCCGGTGCTGCGGTTTGCCCCCCGACCTATCAGCGGATTTAAGGGCTCGCACCAGCTGTTTGGCGCGGAAGGCCCCCAATCGTTTGCCGTTCCATAAAACCCCGATCAGGCCAGCTACTGTGTCCGGACGCAGGGTGGGCCATGGGGTTGCCGGAAAGAGGTGGAGATGATCGATCCCCCGCCGCGCCAGCCCCTGCGCTTCCCGTTGCAGGCACAGTTGAACGCCGCCGATATGGGCGCTGAAGTCATCATGACTGAAGGTGATATGAAGATTACCCGCCCCGCCCTGAAGCACATCAAGCACCGACGAGGGCTCCCCGGTAATTTCAGACATCAGCTCTCGGGCATGATCCTGCCGTTCGGCGACGGTGGGCATATGGGTCAGTAGATGATGACGAAAGCCGAGATCATGGACCGCAAGCCGTCCCTCACCTCGCCCGACGATCAGATAGTGCAGGAACGGGTTAATCCCCAGGGCCGCAACATCGGGATTGAAATCCAGATAGTCCGCCACCGAAAATGCCCGGTTGGGATTGCGGCCTTCCCGCCATCCATCGGTGAGGAAATGATCTAGGGGATCTATGCCCGCCTCTACGATGTCAGGGTAAAGGGTCAGATAGTAATCGGCGTCGAACACCTGAAGAAGAACACTGCGATCCACAACCCAAGGATTTGGATTATCCGCCGATGGTTCGTCCTGGGGCGTATTTTCAGGCGGTGAATCGTCATCCTCGACCTCGAGGACGGAGGTCCACCCGACGTCTCGGCACGTCCAGAGATAGACCCCGGCAAGCTCCGCCGCCTTCGGCACATATCCCTGCCGCCAGCCTATGGTCAGATAATGGTAGAACGCATTTTCAGAGGCTCCATCCGGCACCTCATTCACATAAGCCCTGGTCGAAAACCAGGGTGCCGGATCGCGAACTTCCCGAAAACCTGCATCAAGAAAATGCTGGATAGGATCAAGCCCTGTCTCGGCAATATCCGGGTAAATGGCAAGGTAGAACTCCACGTCGAAAGCCGTAGCGACGACTTTGTAGATTTCTTCCGGTGAGGCCCGGGTGGGCATTCGATGCTTCCTTTGAAAGGGATTGCGTGTGTGCAACAGAAGCCATAGGTGATCAACCTTGGTACGCTGGAAACCCGTGCATTTAGTCTCCGAAGGACGGGCTCCGGACCGGCAGAAATAACTCAGACCCTGGCCGTCAGCGATTTGCGGGCTTTGGTCTTGCGACGCCAGTAGGGTTGAAATCTGACCATGTCTGCTTCCGTATCTTCGTCAAAACAACAGGCCCGGCGCTCCGCCTATCTTGTTTTGGGAATGCACCGCTCAGGAACATCCGCCATTACGCAACTTCTGGCCCTCGCCGGTGCCCGCCTGCCCGGCAATGTGATGCCTAGCGATGAATACAATGAAAAAGGCTATTTTGAGCCCTGGCGGATCTCGGTCTTCAATGATGAGAGACTGCGCGCTGCAGTCAGTGCGTGGGATGATCCTTTGACCAATCCCGGTACGATCCCGGCTGATGAGCCCGAATGGCGCGAGCGCGCTATCAAACTCTTCCGGGAGGAATACCGCGACGCCGCAACGCCTCTGTTGAAAGACCCGCGCGTTTCCGTGCTTCTGCCCCTGTGGTGCCCGGTCTTTGAGGCGGAAAATGTAGCTGTGCAGTGCGTGATTCCAGTTCGTCATCCCCTGGCAGTGGCCGGTTCGCTAGGCAAGCGCGACGGGTTTCCCCCCTTAAAATCCATCCTGCTTTGGATGACCTATATGATCGAAACCGAGCGGGGGACCCGACATCTGCCACGCGCGTTTGTAGAATATGACGCCCTTTTGGCCGACTGGCGTCCGGTGGTTCAGGCTATGGAATCCAAACTTGGGGCATCCTTGCCTCATCTTGACGCTAAAGCCCGGGCGGCGATCGACGATTTCCTGACGCCGGACCTTCGCCACAATCGGGGCGATGAACCGCTAACCGCCTTCGGCGAAATCGGTATTGCCGCCCAGGGCGTTTACGACTGGCTCATCGCCCAGGCCAGGGGGACAGGGGCGGACCTGAACCCAATGCAAGCCGGCCATGGCCTCATTGAACGTCTTCGAAGAGAGGTCGGGCCCCTTATCTCGCCTGTGAGCTGCTCAAACAATCAAGCCCTCTCAGATCTCAGAACGAGCCGGGCCACCCTGGCCTTGGCCCAGGCAAAGATTGATCGTCTATCGACAACCAATATGAACCTCACCAAGGTTGTTGAAAGTCTGACCCGACAGCTCACGGAAAAGGTCGACGAACGGAGGGAAGTCGAAGGGGCCCTGAACGCTCTTCTGGCCGTGCGTTGACCCGCTTTCAGACCAGATGTCAGGGATAGCCCGGCGGACGCTCGGCGATAGCAATCTGTCGAAGGATAAACGCACCACCTGGCCCGTCGTCGAGATCGAGCCTGAACTGGTCGATCCTAGACATCTTCCAGTCGTCTGCGCCTCTGCGAAGTTTATGCATGTCGTAAACCAGGGTCACGGTCTCATTCAGGCCGGGATTGGCTGCCTTCGGAGCCTTGCCCTTATATTTTTCCGATTCCCGATGGTCGGAGGTGGTGTAGAAAAGTGAGCCGTCCCAGCGTTCACCGGCACGGACCCTGGTCAGTCGAACAATAATCAGGGCGTCGCGACCGCCATCCAAATTTAAGCCTCCCGCGCTACGAATGGCCGTATCGACACCAGATTCCGTTACAGCCAGTCCGGAGCCATCAGCCGGGCCGGCTAACGCGCCTCCGATCGTGAAGTCTCCAGGATTATTTGTGAAATTCCACTGCCGACTGATCTTTATCGGCTTTCCCGAAAATTCAAATTGGGAGGATTGAGCATTCCAGCTAATCGGCCCAGATCGCTCGGTAACGGCCCCGGTCGCAGACGTGACCAACCGCACAGGTGGAGCAAACTGTGCTGCCGCACCCGATGGATTTGCTTCATTCCGAGCACCGAGCTTGGCGCTGTCACAGGCCTGTAGGATAAGAACACCAAGAATCGTGACATAAAGCCGATTTGGTTTGGTCATGGTTTAAGGCCCTATCCATCCGGGTTTGTTGAATGTCGGACTCGCAAAACGAGAGACGTGTTCTGATATGTGGGAATCGACAATCGGATCGACACCTGCC
>NMUI01000416.1 GCA_002221445.1 Phenylobacterium zucineum
TCGCCCCCGCGCCAGATCAGGGTGACAAAACCCGAAAGGTCCCCGGCATCGACAACGCCCTGCAAGGCTCCCGGAATCCGATCCAGGATCGTCCTGTCGAACTTAGTGCTATTTCCGATTTCCTGATCGCGATCCATGAACGACTCCCCCCGTCCTTCCGGTCCAGCGCCGGTTACCGGGATTCATTGGGCCGGTTGATGCGAGGCCGTCAAGGCTTCGATCTTCAATGGTTTGGGTCTAATCTCGTTCAAGCAAGATTTGTGAGGTTCAAATGGTTCGCCGGGCCCTGTCCGCCATGGTCTGCATCACCACCCTGGTCGGTTGTGCGCCGGGCTTGCCCAAGGGAGTCTCATCGGAACGGTTAGAGGCGGCTCTGGATGACCGGGTGGCCGACCTCAACACCTGCGTCCTGATCGGTCAGGCGGGTACCGGCAGGGTCGTGTTTCGCTATGGGACCCATGTGGTCTGCGGCCAAGCCTGGCCGACCTGCCAAGGTACGGATTTAACCTCAGCGGTGGCCCAACTGCCTCTGGTCGCCAAATCCCGTTCACCGTCAAACCGAAGCTGTCCCACAAAGGGGGACCACTCCCGGTCCGTGGGGTGGGCCTCCGGACCGGTGGAGGGCCATGCCGATCTTGTCTATGTGACGATCATGGAGGGCACCACCGCCCCGCCCGGCATGATCGTCGCCGAGCATACCGCCAGGGCCTTGCGGGACGCAGGGTTCTAACCACCCAGGCCAGCGGTGCCTATTGGGTTAGTTCGTAAACCGCGGAGACCTCAATACGCACAGTCAATTCACCGCCCGAAATCGAACCGGCGACATCCTTTTCCATGCGCGCCATCGCTAAGGTCGGCAAGGGTGCTACCGGGGTCTGGTATCCACTCCCTTCGCTCAACGAGATCAGACGCGCGACCTTGTAATGACTGGCCTTGGCGTAGAGCCCGGCCTTGGCCATCAGGGCCTCAACAGCCTTCTGACGGGCAGCATACGCTGCGGCGCTGGGATCACGGATGCCGAAGCTCACACCATTGACCTGATTGACGCCGGCCTTGACCGTTGCGTCCAGGGCCTGACCCAATTTGCTCAAATCGTGGACAAGGATAGTGACCGTATTGGAGGCTTGATACCCCCGCAACTTTGGGGCCTGATTAGCTTCATAGTCGTATTGTGCATTCAGACTCAGATTGGAGGTCTGAATGTCTTTCGCCTGAATAACGGCCCCGGTGAGAGCGGTCATAACCTTAGTCATCTGAACGGCATTGGCGTTCAAAGCTGCCGCGGCGGTTGGGGCCTCTGTTGTCACGCCCAGATCGAGGCGGGCCATATCCGGGGCCATCCTGGTCTCACCAAATGCCGACAGGGTCAGGGTCGTGGCGCGCGAGCTGGCGTCACCGCATGAGGCGGCTTGAGCAAAGGCCGCCTGTGAAACCCAGACCGTCGCCAAAAGGGCGCTAATCAGGGCCGCGCGAAAGATAGTTTTCATTGTAGGTTTCCGACTTCATAGAGGTGTTGACCGCGAAGCGATACGGCATGGTCTGGGTTTCTTTCTCTCAAATTGAATATGAACCTGGGCTTTAAGCGAGGTTCAGGTCGTGCTAACCGGCGGTCCCGCTTCGCAGGAACGGGCCTGTAGCTCAATGGTTAGAGCCGACCGCTCATAACGGTCTGGTTGTAGGTTCGAGTCCTACCGGGCCCACCAGCGTTTTCCGATGCGGAAACGGCCAGGCTGAAGAATTTGTATAGCCGAGGCGCCAAAATGTCGCGCACTTAACTGGGCATTTACTTCGATCCTGTCCTTTAGGTGCGATGAAACGTCGCGGGGGGTTTTCCCCAGATTGTGTGCGGCATCGGATTTGCGGAGGGCCAAATGCAGTTGAACAGAAACACGTCTGAGGGCGATGTCCATCGTGTGGATGCTGCAACCTTCGAGCGGATGATTAGAGCGCATGAAGATCTTGTCTCCGGACGAAGCGGTGGCGTCCGGTTTGTCGGGCGTTTCATGGTCGCTCAAAATCTGCGGTGTGATCGTCGTAACCTGCAGGACTGCGATATCACCGGATCTATTCTTGAGGGCACCACCTTTGTGGGTTCGAATCTGCAGCGGGCTTCGCTCTATTGCACCGACCTCACAAGGTGTGATTTCCGCGGCGCGCGTTTAGATCGGGCGGACCTGCGGGGCAGCACCTTTGTCGGAGCCAAGCTTGAAGGCGCGTTTCTCGATGAGGCCGACATGCGTCCTGCAACCCTGTGCGCCGCAGATGATGTGCTGGGGTTACGTTGGCGGGCCGGATCTGGTTTCAGCGGCGGCGGTTTAAGTCCTGCCAATCCGGACAATGTTGAGGCCTTCGCGGTTAATTTCAGCAATTGCTCCATGCGCGGCGTGCGGTTGCGTAATGCTAATCTCAAAAATGCCATCTTTACTGACGCCAATCTGGACCGTGCGGACCTTCAAGGGGCGAGACTGGAAGGCGCGAGTTTCCGTGGGGCTATTCTGACCAATGTGGACGTGGAGTCCCTCCGTATTCCGGCTTCGGTGCTGGAAGGGTGTGTCCTGGACCCTAGCGCCGAGGCTGTTGCGCGGGCAGATGCAATCCGTCTGGAGCTGAACCTCGCTGAGGAATGGGTTTTGAGCGATGGCCATCATGGCCGTCCAGCCAATCTCGATGGCTTTGATTTAAGAGTTGTCGCGGCCAGTTTCCAAAAACGACAGCTTGTGGGGTTCACGGCCCGTAACAGCATGGCCATCGGTGTGGATTTCTCAGAATCGAAGTTCCCGGGCGGAAATTTCGATGGGGCAGACTTGCGGGGCGCGCTCTTTAAGGGAGCTGACCTGCGCGGTGCCTCGTTCCGTGGGGCCAACCTGATGCACGCCAACTTCCAAGGTGCGAACCTTAACCCCCTGCCGCTCCGCGATGGCCGCAGGCGCGGTGTTCAGTTCGAGGGTGCCAAGTTGGACGGCACCGGAATGCGTTTAGAATCTGCCTGACACATTCTGCGATTAGATGGTCTATACGGCGGCCTAGAGGGCCGTTTCTGACCTCCACTTGATCTGCCTTCCCTTGGGAAGGAAAATCTTAAGATCGTATTCACCATAATTTTCTAGCTTGGATTTTAGAGTGCGTTCCGATAAGT
>NMUI01000417.1 GCA_002221445.1 Phenylobacterium zucineum
ATGCCCATGCCGATCCAAACGACGATCAGAGCGATGACGATATAGAGCAGCGGGCCGGAGCGCAACTTCTTAAAGTTCATAAAGTTGAGGCGATGCCTCATCCTCTCTTTTTGATTCACCAAACTATGGTTGACCAACATTAAGGGTAGCCGCAGACATTCCCCCAGAAAACCGAAAGTAGTGCGCCGCTGGCGAACGGCCTAGCTGTAAACCTTCGGGTCGAGAACCGCTACGCCAGGCAGGGTGCGGTAGCGCTCGGCGTAGTCGAGGCCGTAGCCGACCACGAATTCGTTGGGTAGATCGAAGCCGACCAGGGCCACCTCGACCTCAACCTTGGCGGCAGCAGGCTTGCGAAGTAGGGCGACAACCTCAACCGATGCGGCACCGCGCGCGGTTAGGTTGGATGCGAGCCAAGAGAGGGTCAGGCCAGAGTCGATGATGTCTTCGACGATCACGACGTGACGACCCAAGACGTCGGCGTCGAGGTCTTTGAGAATGCGAACAACACCGCTCGACTGGGTACCAGAGCCGTAAGACGAGACGGCCATCCAGTCCATCTGCACTGGAATCTGAATCGCACGCGAAAGGTCGGCCATAAACATGACCGCACCCTTGAGAACACCGACCAAAAGAGGGTCTTTGCCCGCATAACGCTTGTCGATTTCGGCGGCCAGCTCGGCTACCTTTGCCGCAATCTGCTCCTCGGTCACGAGAATTTCGGTGATTTCGTCTTGCACCTTGTTGAAGTCCACTAGCAGGCTCCCGGTCTTAGCGTTTTCGTGGTTTTGAAGGTCAACTCGTTGCCCTTGCGCTCTACTCTAACCCCTGGCAGGGTGAGCGGTTTTTGCCCGTGCCAATCGTCGACGAGCTGGTCGATTTCGAGGGCGTGGATGCGCGCAAACGCCGGCGCAGCCAGACGCTCGACCGCGAGCGCTGCCAAACGGTGGCGAATGGCCTTGGGCTGGTCGGCAAACTTTTCGACATCGAACGCGATCTCGGTCGCGCGCATGGTTGCGACGCCCGCCCAGGCCCGCTCAGCGGCCGACCGCAAAACCTCTTCGTCCTCTTGCAAGATGTCGGCCGTGCG
>NMUI01000119.1 GCA_002221445.1 Phenylobacterium zucineum
GCCTTCATAGTCGTGATAGGCCAGATCGGGCAGGACGATCAGGGCGTGCTGCGACAGGGGCAGCAGGCCCTCCTTCTGTGAAGCCACGGCCACACCCTGATCTGAGTGAAGGTGCATGACATAAAGGGCGTCTTCGCGAGCGTTATGGATGGCCGAGTGAATGGTGAACCCCGCCGGATTGATGAAATAGGACGTATCCTGCAGGATATTGCCGTCCAAGTCGATCTTCACCAGGGACGAGGCGGTGATCTCCTCGAACAACATGCCGTAGGGATTGATCAAGAAGTGATGCCCCGGCCCCGGAATGCGGGCCGAGATGTGCGTGTAGATCATGTCGTCCCACCCGTGCAGGGCCACCAGACGATAGAGGGCGGCAAGATCAACCCGCGCCTGCCATTCCTCAGCGCTAACCTTGCCCTTCAGCGAGATGACGCCCGCGTGCGAACCATCGGCCATGTGAAGCCTCCCTTAGATGTTCTGAACCGTGTTTAGCCTAAACTCGCGCCGACGGGGGTCAGCGTCAAGGGTGGGGAGAGATGCGCCATCACGCCGCCTGATCAACCAACCCCGCAACCTCCCTCGTCGCCGCCGCCAGCCCGACCTCGGTCATCGCCGCGAGTTCCACCACTCCGCGCAGGGACCGTTCGTCCTTGCGGGACGAGCGGTCATAGGCCGGGTCGTAGTGGTGCTCCATCAGGGCCTGTGCCAGATCTTCAAAATCACCGGCATCGGCCAGGGCGCGCCAGTCGGTGAGGCGTTTTTGACCGGGATAGACCGGCAGGTGGCTAAAGGCGGCCTCCAGGGCTTCACGGTCCTCAATAATGTCGCGATAGGCGGTGACCAGATAGCCGGCCCGCGCTTGCCGCGGAGCGCGGATCTCAATGCGCGGGGCGACCTGCATGGCCTTCCACAACAGAGGCGGCGTCATGATCTGGCCGATCTTGCTGGATTCAGCCTCCACCACCACCGGCCGCGCGAAATCCAGGGTTTCGATGGCAGCCAGCAACCGGCTCTCGAACATCTTCTGGCTGGGTTGGGGCTTGCCGGCCAGGGCCCCAAACAGGGATCCCCGATGGTGAGCCAGCCCTTCCAGGTCCAGGGTCTGAACCCCATGACTGGCTAGGCGGTTCAGAATCTCGGTCTTGGCTGAACCGGTATGGCCGTCCAGCAGGATCACCTGAAGGGTCGGGGCTTCATCATAGAGCCGCGTCTGCACCGCCCGGCGATAGGTTTTGTAGCCGCCGGTCAGCAGGGTGACCGGCCAACCCACCTGATCCAGAATGGTGGCCATGGCGTTCGACCTCTGCCCGCCCCGCCAGCAATAGATCAGCGGCTTGAAGCCCGAGGGTCGGTCTGAAAGCGCCCCCTCTAAATGCCGGGCGATATTGCGGGCCACATGGGCCGCGCCGATCCGACGCGCCAGGAACCGGGACTGCTGAACATAGATGGTGCCGACCTCAGCGCGCTGGTCATTATCCAGGACCGGCAGGTTCTCCGCCCCCGGCAGATGATCCTCTGCGAATTCGGCGGGGCTGCGTACGTCGATAATGGCGTCGTAATTGGCCAGAGCAGCGGCGTTGACGGCAGAGGTGGTCCGGATAGCCATGGGGTTTTGCTAACACAGGACCACCGCGACTGGCGAGCGGCTGGTGCTGGATTATCGAACCGGAGTATGAGACGCGGACTTCGTTGCAAGGACGCCTCCATGACCCCGCCTGTGCGCCTGACCTCTCTCGCCCACGGCGGGGGCTGCGGCTGCAAGATCGCCCCGGCTGTGTTGCAGGACATTCTCTCGAAAATGCCCGCCGCCGCGGCCTTCCCCAACCTGCTGGTCGGCACCGACAGCTCAGATGATGCGGCGGTCTGGAAACTCAACGATACCCAGGCCCTGGTAGCGACCACCGACTTTTTCATGCCTGTGGTGGATGACCCCTTCGATTTTGGTCGGATCGCCGCGACCAACGCCCTATCGGACATCTATGCTATGGGCGGCACCCCGATCATGGCCCTAGCGCTTGTCGGGATGCCCATAGACAAATTATCGCCTGACACCATCGGTCAAATCCTAGCCGGCGGAGCCGCCGTCTGCGCCGCGGCGGGCATACCGGTGGCGGGGGGCCATTCCATCGACAGCGTCGAGCCGATCTATGGGCTGGTGGCCTTAGGTCTGGTTCATCCCGACCGGGTGTTGAAGAATACCGGTGGGCAAGTCGGTGACCTGCTGATCCTGACTAAGCCGTTGGGAGTGGGCATACTCAGCGCCGCCTTTAAGCAGGAGAAGATTTCCGCCGACGGTTATGGGGCCCTGATTGCCTCAACCACCCAGCTCAACCGTGTGGGACAGGTCCTTGGGGGGATGGCGGGAGTCCACGCATTGACTGACGTGACGGGGTTTGGTCTGCTCGGGCATGGCCTGGAGATTGCGCGGGGCTCTGGCCTAACCGCAGTGATTTCTGCTCAGGCCCCGGCGGTCCTGCCCGATGTTGAAGGCCTGGCCAAGGCCGGGGTGAGGACCGGCGCGTCCGTCCGCAACTGGACCAGCTATGGCGGATCAGTGGATGGTGCCGACGCTCTGCCCGACTGGCACCGCGACCTGTTGTGCGACCCTCAGACCAGCGGCGGTTTACTGATTTCGGTAGCGGCAGATCAGGCCGAGACCATCCTGACCCTGGTGAGGTCTGAGGGCTTCGACAAAGCCGGATGATCGGGCGGCTGGAAGCCGGTCTGCCTCGGATTCGAGTGGAGCCCTGAGGGTTGTTCGGCACCTACAAACGGCTGAAGCGCGATGCGACGGGATTGGAAGGCCGGGATAGACGTCCCCTACCCCGGCGGAGGCTGGGGTCCAGATCATAAGGCTGTGCGCCGGGACAGAACCCTGGGCGCGGTCGATTTCCTATCCCTGGGTGCGCACCCGCGCGACAGCATCGAGCCAATGGGCGTAGGCCGTTTCTCTTCGGTGGCCATCGGTGCTGGGTTGAAAACGCTCGACCGCAGGACGGCCGGCAGCAGCTTCCGTGACATCCCCGAAAACCCCGGCACCCAAGCCCGCGAACAAGGCCGCTCCCAAGGCTGTGGTTTCCTGATAGGTCGCCCTGCCCACCGCAACACCGGTCAGGTCGGCCAGCCTTTGGCTGAACCAGGATGAGCGGGACATGCCGCCATCAATCCTCAACTCCACGCCTTCACCGAAAGCTTCCGACGCATCGGCCCGCATGGCCTCGATCAGATCACGGGTCTGAAGAGCACAGGCGTCAAAGGCAGCCTCGGCAATCTCGGCCAGACCGGTGTCCCGGGTCATGCCAAATAGGGCCCCGCGCGCGTCAGCGTCCCACCAGGGTGCCCCCAGACCGGTAAAGGCCGGAACCATAATGACTCCGTGATCGGGTCTCGCCGCGCGGGCCAGGGCCTCAACCCCACCACCACCGCCGGGCACACCCAGGCCTTCATTGACCCATTGTAGGGCCGCGCCGGCGATGAAGATTGACCCCTCCAAAGCATAGGTGGTTCGACCAGCAATCTTGGCTGCAACCGTGGTCAGCAGCTTGGCGCGGGAGGTGGGTGCGACCTCGCCCGTATTGACAAGCATAAAGCAGCCCGTGCCGTAGGTGGCCTTCATCTCCCCGGGGCGGATACAGCCCTGCCCCATCAGGGCGGCCTGCTGATCACCGGCGACCCCACGGATCGGAATCGCCGCCCCGAACAAGGCCGGATCAGTCCGACCGTAATCATCGGCGCAGTCGAGCACCTGGGGCAGGATTTGCGACGGGATGTCGAGCATTTCAAGCATATCTGATGACCAAGCCTGACGACGGATGTCGAACAGCAAGGTCCGGGAGGCATTGGTAGCGTCCGTTGCGTGGACAGCACCACCGGTCAGCTTCCAGATTACCCAGGTGTCCATTGTACCCATGAGCAGGTCGCCCGCCTGAGCCCGGGCTCTGGCCCCCTCCACATTGCCCAGCAGCCAGGCGATCTTGGTGCCGGAGAAATAGGGATCTAAGAGCAGGCCGGTGGTCTCTGTGACCAGAGGCTCCAGTCCCGCCCGGCGCAACCGGTCGCAGGTGGGGGCTGTGCGACGATCCTGCCAGACAATGGCCTTGTGAATCGGCACGCCTGTGGTCTTGTCCCAGATGACCACCGTTTCTCGCTGATTAGTCACGCCAATGGCGGTGATGTCAGCGGCTTGACACCCTGCCTTGGCCATGGCCTCGGCGATAACCTCAAGACTGGCTCTAAAGATGTGGTCGGGATCATGCTCTACCCAGCCGTCTTGGGGATAATACTGTTCCAGCGGCCGACCGGCTTCGGCCTGGGGCTCGCCGCTGGTGTTGAAGATGATGGCGCGGGTCGAGGTTGTGCCTTGATCAAGGGCAAGGATCAGAGGTTCAGGCATATCATTTCCCCACGCGCACCCTTGCCCGGTTAAGGTCGGTCCAGGTCCGATTTCCATAATTTTGTAACCATGTTTTCACCTCGCCGGAACAGGCTCACACTTAAACAGCATCAAAAAGGATTCGGTCTTGGCATTGGCGGCATTTTCCGGGGATTTGGCGAGCTTCGCCACGGAGTCTGCCTCCCCCGTCGCCCGGGATCGGCTCGTCACGGCCGTGGTCCGATTATGTCGTCTGGCCCGGCATACAACCCTGCCGGCCGAGACCGCCGACCAAGTGTCAGGACTGACACACAATCTCTTGGATTTCAGTGATCCGGAAACCCATCTGCGACTGGCCGAGGACTTAGCAACTTCGCCCTGGCCCAACCAGAAACTCATCTGGGCGCTGGCAACGGGACCTGTTGAGTCTGCGGCACCGATCCTACGCTTAAGCCCCGTTTTAGATCAGATGGACCTTGCGGCCCTGATCCGGGCAACGGGACCTGAGCACCACGTTGAGATCGCCCGTCGCCCGCACCTTTCCGTGGCCGTGATCGACCTGCTGCTTGCAGCTCGAGATCCGGCCGTCCTGACTGCTGTGGCAGAAAACTCAGGACTGACCTTAAGTATCCACCAGTTGGAGATGCTGACGATGGCCGCACGGAATGTTGCGGCCCTCCGCAAACCGCTGGCCTGTCATGCCGGATTGTCGGAAAGTCAGGCCTACGGACTTTATGCTTGGTGCGACCCGTCGCTTCGACAGGCCCTAGCCGCGCGATTTGATCTGAAGACCCGGTGCCTGGACGCTGCCCTGGCTGACACTGAGCCGACCCAGGCCATCGACGAAACAGCCACCGCTGCCTTCATCACCAAGGTCGCAGGAGCAGGCCAACTGACCACCAGCTTTCTGATCCGCGCTCTGATGGAGGACCGGCTCTCGATCTTCCTGCAAGGTCTTGCCCATCTCGGTCAATTGTCATTGCCGGGCCTTCGCGCCGCCCTTGACGCCCCAAGTGCTGAACCCCTAGCCCTGGCCTGTCGCGCTGTGGGTATGGATCGAACGGTCTTTCCCCAAGTCTTGGCCACCGTCAGGCGGCTAAATGATAACCGTCCCCACCAACATCCTGACGATAGCGATCGGGTGGATCAGGCTTTCAGCGGTGTATCACCCCCCTGGGCGGCGCGGGCCTTTGCCATGCTCACCCAAAAGCGGATTTGACATTCGACAAGGTTCGAAGGCTTTTGAAGCCCTCATGTCGATGTCCAGTACCCAATCTCAGAAACTGGTCTTCCTCGCAGGGGACCGACCGGAGGCTCAGGACGCCCTGACCCGACTGGCGGAGCGGTATGGTCAGTGCAACCGGGAGGATGCGGACGTGGTGGTCGCCCTGGGCGGAGACGGCTTTATGCTGGAAGTCCTGCACGATCAGCTCAATGATCCCAAGCCTATTTATGGCATGAACCGGGGCTCGGTGGGTTTCCTGATGAATGAATATGCCGAAGATGATCTGCTGGAACGGATCAATCAGGCTGAACGGACGACAATCCACCCGCTTAAAATGCTGGCGATCGACTCGGGCGGCGCAGTCCATCGAGCTATGGCAATCAACGAAGTCTCTCTGCTGCGACAAACCCGGCAAACCGCCAAGCTGCGCATATCCATTGACGGAAAACTGCGGTTAAACGAGCTGTCCTGTGATGGGGCTCTGGTCTCAACTCCAGCTGGATCGACTGCCTATAACCTCTCGGCTCATGGTCCGATCATTCCATTAGATGCCAAGGTCCTGGCCCTGACACCCATCAGTGCCTTCCGACCCCGCCGGTGGCGTGGGGCCCTCCTGGCTCATACGGCCAAGGTGTCTTTTGACATTCTTGAGTCTGAAAAGCGACCGGTATCGGCTGTGGCCGATAATTTTGAGGTCCGTGATGTGGTCGAGGTCCATATTTCTGAAGAGCGTCAGGTCAGTATGCGAATGCTTTTCGACGCCGGGCGAAGCCTCGAAGAACGGGTTCTGGCCGAACAGTTTTCGGTCTGACACGACCTGGGATGGTGCCTCATCCGTTGTTAACACGTCTAAATTAGAATGATTTGGCGAATGAGACCCCAGAGGACGTGTTGTGAGCCAACAGAATTCCGTTCAGGTGATCCCGGCATCTAATGCTTTACGCGAGAAAGTCGGCGGTCGCTTCAATGCGATTGATCCGGCCGCCATCGCCAAGGCTGAAGCTGCACTCCAGAGTCTGTCCAGCAATTTTGCTCAATGGCTGAATGACGAAGTCGTCAAGCTGGATGGAGCTCGACTGCGCGTGAAGACTGAAGGGCAGACCGCCGAGGCTATGGAATTCCTCTACCTGCGTTGCCATGACCTGAAGGGCCTTGGCACGACCTATGGCTTTCCCCTGATCTCTCGTTTCAGTTCATCGTTATGCAAACTGATTGATGACAAGCAAAAGCGCGTCAATGCCCCGATCAACCTGATCGATGCCCACATAGACGCGATTAAGGCTGCCGTGCGTAACGAGATCAAGACCGACGAACACCCGGTCGGTCGCGCGCTGATCGCCGAACTCGAAAAGACCGTGGCAGACCTCAGCGCCTGATCTCACCGGACTATATGACGTTGGCCAGGGGTTCCTCAACATGGCCGTAGCCGGCGTCTGGCGGCAGAGCCAGGACCTTGCCGTTCGGAGTATCCTTCATTTCCGGCCTGACCGTAACGAGGGGTCGCGCCCGAGCCCGGGCGATGCAATCATCGGCACTGCAGGCTTCGGCCAAGAGTTTTACATTCATCCGGGTCGGGAAGATGACCTTGCGGGCACCCGTCTCGGCTAGGCGTAAGACTTCGGACGGGGCGATCCATTCGGCATCTACGGTTTCGCGTCCATCGCAGGCGGCCAGCTGGTCGACAGGGGCGTGGGCAACATAGAACCAGGTGTCAAACCGCTTGGGAGTCATGGGTGGTGTGATCCAACGGGCAAAGACCGTCAGGCTGTTGAGATCAAGCTTGGCATCCAGGTCGCGCACCACGTCCAGGAAGGCAGTCTTGCCGGCATCCACCGCCTGACGAACCTCCATCGGTGCGACCTGCTCGCCCATGGGCGAGCCGTCCGTCCGGCGGGCCAACAGGATTCCGGCCTCTTCAAAAACTTCGCGGATAGCGGCGATTCTCAACCCCCGCTGGACCAGGTCATGGTCCGCGCGCCCGAGAATATGATCGCCCCAGGCCGGATCATCATCGCCCGCATGAGTCTTGCCGCCGGGAAACACCAGGGCCCCCGAGGCAAAATCGATCTGATGATGTCGCTTGACCATCAGGACCTCAAAGGTCGGCCTATCGCGCAGGATCAGAATGGTGGCAGCGGGCTTGATTTCACCGTCGGGGGCAATGCGGGGGGCTTTGTCAGTCATGCTGACAGCTTGGGTGCCCGAACGCTTAGTGGCAAGAGCCGAATTTGAGATCTAAACCGCCAGGGCGGGGCGCTTTTCAGATCGGGTTTCGGTCGCCAGACGATCCATCTTGTCCAGCAGATATTCCACATCTTCCTTGGCCACATGGACCGGTTGGGTCAGGAAGCGTTGAAGCATGGTTTCCTGGAACCGTTCCCGATCCTTGGTTCCGCCGTCGAATTCCATGGAATGAAAGGTATCAACTGCCACCCGAAAGGCGGGAAATAAACGGGCCGGTAGACCGGTTCGCTCATAAATTGCCCTCAGCCCAAGGGGGCCCGCATCGTGGACCATCATCCAGGTCCGATGATGAGGTATGGTCGAAAGTTCCGATAGACCCCACTCGAAGAACGACATGTGGCCGTGCGCCAGGGCACGCAGCAAGAGCGAAGCTGTCAACCGGTCATTCTTGTGCAGATGAGCCACGAAACCTCGAACATCGCCTGACCTCCCCGCTTGATCAACCAAGTCGATGGTTGCCCGTTCCTTGGCACCGAGAGCGATCTCTAGGGCCAGCTCCGCTGAGACTTCGTGATGATTTAGCAGATGGTCGCGAACACTGTCGCCGACCATATTGATCAATTTTTCAGTAACCGACAAAGGCAGAACCTGACGGTAGGCCACCGCCGCCAAAACACGTTCTGAATCTTCAAAGCGGGCGAGCACATTTTGCAATGTACTCTCAGCAATTTCAGCATGGTCATTGGCGCATACCGCTTCGACCGCCTGCTCCCCCCCATATTCGACAAGAGTCGCACTGACGGCCCTGGAAACCTTGGGACGCTTGGCAATCACCATCTGACGCACAGGGTCGCCGAGCCGGATGATCTCCATAAGATCCTGGTCAGTGAACACCGGCGATGTGGACAGGAGCGGTAGGGCAATGCTTTCAACATCCCGCGCCAGCCGCAGGGCCACGTCCCGGGGGATCATCGGGGAGGCCTTCAACGTCACCGCCAAAGCCCGGCGAACCATCTCGGTGGCGTCTTGCGCCAGAACTCTCAGAATTTCTTCAGCAATCGCACGATCTTCGGCAGTCAGGGCGTTGCGATCAACATAGCGGCACACCTTGTGCGCAGCCAAGGCGCGCTCATCCGGTGTCGCGCCTTTCACCAGCATCCGGACGTCTTCATCCGTCAGCGCGGCTCTTGTGGTCGACATGCCAGCCTCAATAGATCCCGAAAAGAGAGCCCCAATAGCGCAATAATCAGTCGTTAGGCTTAATGAACGGTTTCGAAGATTCAGGGAAGCCGGTTCCGCTCACGGCAGCCGGGGCCTTGAGACATTTGCACGAAGCCTTCACTATGGCAGGAGAAACTGCGGTTGGGGGATGTCGTGCTTCTCAAGGGTCTAAAGGTCGTTGAATTTGCGACCTATATTGCTGCGCCCGGGGCGGCGGGTATTCTGGGCGACTGGGGGGCGGAGGTCACCAAGGTCGAGCGCGCGCAAGGTGACCCAATGCGTAACGCCTTCGCCGATGCCAAGAATGCCTTCGCCGGGAACCCGACCTTCGCCGTCGATAATCGCGGCAAGCGCGCCGTCGCCTTGGACACCTCAAAGCCCGCGGGTCGTGAGGCCCTGGCCAGGCTGGCGGCCACCGCCGACGTTTTTATCACCAATGTCCGCCCCGCAGCCCTGAAGCGCTCAGGGCTGGATGAAGCGACCCTGCGGGCCGCCAATCCGAAATTGGTCTATGCGGCGGTGACGGGTTATGGACTGGAGGGGCCTGATGCTGACAAACCCGGCTTCGATGTCACCGCCTTCTGGTCTCGGGCCGGGGTCGCCCGGATGCACACACCCAAAGGATCAGAACCCTTTATTCTGCGTACGGGCGTGGGAGACCACACCACCTCCCTGGCTACGGTATCGGCTATTTTGGCGGCCCTTTATGAGCGTGAACAGACCGGCGTCGGCCGTTATGTTCAAACCTCCCTGTTGGCGACGGGAATCTACACGGTAAGTTCGGACCTGGCGGTTCAATTGTCCCTCGGGCGGTTGGCCTCAAACCGGTCGCGCAAAGACCCGTTTGATCCCCTAGCCAACTTCTATCAGAGCCGTGACGAAAAGTGGTTCGTGCTTAATCCGCGCAGCGGCAATGCCGATTGGCAGATTCTGGCCCCCCTCGCCGGACGTCCAGATCTTGTGAACGATGAACGGTTTGCCACCAGCAAGGCCCGCAAGGCCAATGCGATCGCCTTGGTAGCCGAGCTCGAGGAGGCCTTCGGCACCTTAGATTTCGATGACATCGCGAAACGCTTGAATGATGCCGATCAGGTCTGGGCCCCGGTTCAGACCCCGGCAGAAGTGGCCGCTGACCCCCAGGCGAAGGCAGCGGGGGCCTGGGTCGATGTAGAGGACGGACAAGGCGGAACCTACCGCTCACCAGCGGCTCCGGCTATCTTTCCAGGGGCCCAAATGCCTGCAAGGCCCGCCTATCCGGGTATAGGTCAGCACACGAAAACCGTGCTTGGGGAACTTGGCTATAGCGACGCGGACATTGAGGCCATGATCGCTGACGGTTCGGCAACCTAGTACTACAGTTGCAGATTTTCCCGTCGTTTGTAGTGGTAGAGAGTTGCTTTGGCTTGAT
>NMUI01000418.1 GCA_002221445.1 Phenylobacterium zucineum
GGCCAGCAGTTTGTGATTCATGCTGGATCTGCCTCCACTGTGGGCAGGAATGCAGGGGGCATTCCGCTGCTGGAGTAGTCGGCCAGCAACTGGCTGAGCAGTGGCGCCATGCCAGAGGGCGGCAGTGGGCTTAGATCGATGGCTGCGGGGGTGAGTCTGCGGCGCTGGCCAGAGGCGTTGGCTGACTTGTCCAATGGTTTGACTGCACAAAGGATTACGCCGGTGCGCGGCTCCACCAAATCTACACGGCTCAAATCCCAACGGGCATACTGCAGATGGACCTCCTCCAAGTGGCGGTAGCGGGCCGGGATCTCAAATCGCGCGCCCCCCAGACTGACGGTGCCATCGGAGCGGCGCTGGCGGCGCTTGATCTCGATGCGAAAGGCGTTGGCCAAGTCATCGGCAGAGGGACACTGCCGACCGACGTTGGGTCCTGCCAGGTAGTGACTCAAGGGGGTGGTGCCGATCTCGGAGTGCTGGGCGCGGTGGTATTCCTGCTCCACCCAGGCCTGTGTGGCCAGATTCAAGGCGTCCAGCGTGAGCGATGCGTCGCCCTCAAGCATGGCCATCAGGCGCCCTTCAACCCGACCCCAAAAGGCTTCTTGTTTGGCGTTCTGATACGGGGAATATGGCAACGTTGTTTGATGCAATACGCCCAGGCGGGCCAGGCCGCTGGTGGTCTCTTCGGCCAACATGGCAGCGCCGTTGTCGGTCATCAGGGCACGTGGCAGGCCGCGCTTCATAAAGGCCTGGCACAGGGCATGGATCAGACTCTGCGCGGTCTCATCAAGGTACCACTGCAGATGGCACACCAGGCGGGATCGGTCATCGATCACACCCAAAAGCATGGGCGTGACCCACAGGCCTTTGCGGGTGAGGACCTTGCGCGAACCGTGGTGGAAATCAAGGTGCCATAGCGCGTTGACATGGTCGAGCTCAAAGCTGCGTACCTCGAGTTGCTCCAAGCGGTCACGAGCAGCGAGCGCTCCAGCAGTTGCGCGCTTAGGGGCGGCCTTACGGAACATGCCATGGGCCTTGAGGTAGCGCCGGATCGTAGGGTACGAGGCCACTGCAATGTCGCTGCCTTTGAGCTTGGACAGTAGGTTGTCGAAGTGCAACTGCATGGTCCAGCCAGGGTGCTCTCGGTACTGGGTAGTGAGAGCCTCGATGAGTTGAGGGGTCAGGCTGGGGAACTGCCCCACGTTGTCGCGCTTGCGGTCCCTCAGGACTGCGACCGGATCAGCACCGCGGCGTGCGGCGTAGTACCAGCGTTCCAGCGTGGCGGCGCTGAAGCGAATATCGAGTCCGGTATCAGGATGGCGCCAAGGTTTGGCGGCAAGTGCTTGCAGCGAGGTCATCAGGCTGCCCGGTGCAGGAGGTGCGGCAAGCAAGGCACCGATGATGGAAAAACGCAGGTGCGCCCAGCGGTCGCGCTTGGGCGTTTGAACAATAGAACTCAAAGAAGTCTCCAGGTAATGCGGCGCCAACAACGGCTGACCATGCATAGGAGACAAGGCTAAAAAGCTGTACCGGAATTGGCTAGGCGCATCCTCTGCGGGTGATCAACAGCCCTCAGGTTGGGTGCAAAAAAGCGGGGCCGTGATCGGAGATAGAAAGACCAGCAGTCGGGTCATGGGCTGTGCGGTGCATTC
>NMUI01000120.1 GCA_002221445.1 Phenylobacterium zucineum
CTTGCCCAACCGGTTGCCCAGTACGGCGAGATCGACCTCGCCAAGTGTGGAGTTGGCACCGCCGTGGTGACCATCAAGGCCAATGCGGTGATGGGTGTTGACGTCGCCGGGCCACTCGCCGATGTATCCTCGCCCGAGCTGACCATTGCCAAGGCGCCAACCATCGATTTTCCGGGGATGACGATATTGACCCGCGACCAGGCGGGGCTAGACGGCAACAACTATTTCAAGCTGGTCTTCGATTCTCCCATCGGTGGGCCGGTTAGCCCCGACGCTTTCAGCTTCTATGGCACCGCAAACTGCACTGGTGACGGCTACCAAGTGGCCGATGACGCCAAGTCGATTGTGATTTCACTGGGCGGTTGCGGCGACGGCACGGTTGGTTTGATAGTTAGCGACTCTGGCATCACCAACGTTGACGGCCAGTGCTGCGGGCCGCTGGCCGCGGCGAAGTCCGACGTAATCAAGGTGCACAAGTTTGGAGTTCAGCCGCTCTCGCCTAACAAGGGTGGCCCAGTTGGGCTGACCACGGTACCCGACCACGTGACAGGTGTGGTTTGGCTCGACCTAAACCAAAACCACATTCAGGATGCCAACGAGCCTGGTCTGCCTGGGGCAACTGTGGTGCTCAACAACGAGACCACTCAGGTCACTGGCGCCAACGGCGAGTATGACTTCGGGCCGCTGACTCAGTTGGGTTGGCAATCGGTAAGTGTTACTCTGCCGAAATCGCTGTGGGTCATCGCCGATAGCGAGGGCCTGCCCGACGGTGTCGCGCGCACCGTTCTGGCCGACGCTGGTTCAGGCGCATCCACTTGGTTTGGCGTTGTTGGTGACAGCGGATTTGCATCGACCTTCACCGACGACCACGGCAACGCACTGACCGACCCTGTCGTGGTGGCCTGGGACGGCATCGATGGCACCGCAGGCACGGCCGACGACGTTTACTTCACGATTCCGGCTGGTGGCGATGGCGTTTTTGGCCTCAAGGGGCTGCCTTCGGGCGACTATCGCGTGCTGATGTCTGGCAAGCAGACCCTCACAGGCAAGTTCACGCTCAGCCCAGTCGCACTAGACAACAAGGGCCAGATTCAGCAGCGCGATATCGCGGTGATGTACAAGGATCTCGCCTACACGGGTGGCTCGCCGTTCGAGGGCGTGCTGATTGGTTTTGG
>NMUI01000121.1 GCA_002221445.1 Phenylobacterium zucineum
TTATCCCTTTAGACGTTTCCGTCTAAAGGGAACAGGCTCTAGCCTCGGGCGCATGATTCCCTGAAATAACGGGAGGAAGCACCATGCGTTATGTCCTTGGCGGGTTCGCGATTGCATTAAGTGTTTTGCTGTCTGGCTGTTCCAAACCGGAAGCCCCGGTGGCATCGGGCACTGTGACCCTCGCCTTGCCCCTGGACCGGGAAGGTCACGGTGTTCTCACGGCCCAGACCGCTGACCTGAAGGATGAGGGCGGCGGTCATCCGGCGACGGTCGCCATGACCCCTAACTGGTGGGTCGGCAATGGGGCTTTCAAGATTGTCTGGTATGCGGGGCTCAGCCAAACTAAGCGGTTTTTCGTGATCAGCCCGACCACCGGCAAATTGCCCCCTATCTGAAAAATCCAGAGGAGAGCGTCCGGGAGGTCAAGGTCAGGTTCGACGGCGGATCTCTCACCTCAGTACATCCCACCTCAACCCGAGCGGAATTTCCAATTCCCAAGGGTGCCAAGTCGGTAACCGAGGTTCAGGTGGTATTCGGTGCGGAAAATGCTCCGGAAACTGTCACATGGAAATGAAATAACCAACTAGCTCCTATAGGTCTTGCGCCCGTCGCTCGAGCCTCTGTAACGCTCTGGGCGAGCTTGGAGCAAGGCATGGCAGATCCGACGGCATTTCACGGCTATCGGGGCGAGCAGGTGGATATCGGCGGGCGTCGGCTGCGGGTTGTCCGGGCCGGGCTTGCGTCGGAAGCCCCCATGATCATCCTGGAATGCGGTGCCTTCGGCTGCGCTGCGGACTGGGCCGTGGTGCAAGATCGCCTGGCGGCCCAAGGCTTGGCCAGCCTCGCCTATGATCGGGCGGGTCTTGGCTATTCTGATCCGGGTCCTGCCCCCCGGGACGGGCAGGCCATTGTGAGCGATCTGGAGACTCTTCTTCACCGTCTGGAGATTGAAGGCCCCTTGTTGATGGTCGGCCATTCCATGGCCGGGTTGATGTTGCGGATTTTTGTTGGGCGCAACCGCCATCGGGTGCGGGGCCTGGTCCTGGTGGATGCCGTGACATCGGAAACCATCGAAAATCCAGCGGCGGCCCGGGCGATAGCTGGATTTCAAAAGGTCCTCGCCCTGGTCGGTCGGTATGCGGATTTGGGATTCATGCGCCCAGTGTCCTGGGTCATTGGCGACAAGATCGGCCTGGGGTCTGATGCCTCCCGGGAGAAACGCCGTATTTACGGCCTAGCCTCCCATGCCCGATGGTCTGCAGATGAAGTGGCCCATTGGAGCACCACCTCTCAACAGGGCCGGGATCTTGGTCACCATCCGCCGGATCTGCCGGTCGCTGTGGTCACCGCCGGTGCTGTGCCGCTTTCCCAGGATCTGAGGGCCCTTCAGTCCGCACCCGCCAGGGCCTCAACCAAGGGCTATCTGGCCCAGGTTGGGGGGGCCGGACACGCAAATCTGCTGGGGCTCAGATTCGCTGATTCGATCATTGAGGGCATACACCACGTCCTGAAGGCCTGATGGCTCACAGGTGATCAGTCCGGCAGCGGCTTGAAACCTCTTAAGTACAAGAGAGGTAATCTCAACCTCCGGTATGGCGTCAGAACCGGGGGGGCCGCTGACCCAGGGCAGGGCACTCCGCGCCGGGACCGGAACTGACCTGAGCTGTGCCCGCATTGCTTTTGAGATATCTCCTCTATGGCCCTCAAGGGCACTGACCCAGGCGCAGGTCCGCGCCCGGATTTCAAATCGTCCATCCCAAATCCCGACTTCCCCCGGTGCAAGATGAAGGTCGGGCGTTCCCGAACGTCGGATTTCACCCGCAGGCCGAACCCATCGGATGGTATCCTGATCGGCCAAGACTTGCGCCCCTGCCAGGGTCCTGCTCACCGCCCGGTCGCGGTACAGCGCCGCCGTCAGGCCCTGCAGCCGTTCGTAATGGGGCAAGCGGTCCCCGCCACCGACGCAGACACAAGCCATGCCTACAAGGGCAAGGGCCGCTGGCTGTTCAGCCTCAATTAGCGTCCGACGCGGCAGGGTCAGGCCGCAGTCCTCCGAGACCCCCAGGGCCAAAGCCCGCGGAACGTCCCGGGGAACAGTTGGGGCAGGCCTGGCCTTGGAGGCCGCACCCAGTCTGGCTCGGCTTCGGGCAAATCGAGGATCCTCATTGGCCGGATCTTCGATCCAGCTTGCCACCCGCGCCCCAAGCCAGGTGCGCAATTCCGAACGGGTCAGACTGAGCATGGGACGCAGAAGAAATACGCCACGCCCTTCCGGCCAGACGGGTGACGGAGCCCATTCCCGGACATCTGGGATCGAGGACCCGGCTTGTCGCATGATCGCGGATTCGGTCAGATCGCTGGCGGTATGGCCCATGAGGATCACCGATGCCCCAGCCCGCCGCGCCGCTTCAGCCAGCAGGACATGACGAGCCCGGCGGGCGGCTGCGGGCAGTCCCTGGCTGGGCTTGGTGCCCGTCCAGGTCAGAGCCTGAAAATCGGCCCCCAAGTGTGCGGCAAGCTGTCTGCATGTTTCGGTCCAACCTGGACTCGCCGGGTTTAGGCCATGGTCAACGGTCAAGCACAACAGCCGCCGCCCCCTGGCGTCTGCCCATGCTTGGGCCATCAGCGCCAGGGCCACCGAGTCCCCGCCCCCCGATAGGGCCAGGGCCAGGGGCTGATCTGTTTGGCGGACGAGACGTCGATCCAGAACCTGGTGAACCGTCTCGATCAGGCCGGGCATTTCGCCAGGACCCGGGTCGCCGAGGCGCGAGCCAGAACCGATGCCTGGGCCTTGGGATAGCGACGGGTGAGCTCGTCCAGGGTTTGGCAGGCATCTGTCGGCTTCCGCATCCGCACCAGAGCGCGGGACAACTCCACCACAGCATCAGGGGCCCAACTCGTTTGAGGCCATTCGCGAATGGCACCGATAAAGGCGGTTGCAGCTTCCGGGTTTGCCGCCCGTGCGGCCAGGGCCTTGCCGAGCCAATAATAGGCTTCCGGCCCCTTCGGCCCATCGCCATAGTGGTCGATAAAGGCCTGTAGGGCGGGTTCAGCAGAGGCATAATCCCCACCCAGGGCCAATTGCCGGGCTTGATTGAAGGCTTCGGTGGGAGACACCGTATCTGCCGCTGGTACCGGTTTGGCCGCGGCCGTCGCAGCCTGTTCCAGAGCCTGAACCCGATCCGTCAGGGTACGGTTAGCCGCGCGCTCCAGGTCGAGATCCTTTCGGGCCTGGAACAGGTCATGGGCGACCGACTCCATCTGACCATTCAGGCGCATCAAGGTCTGTTCCAGATCGCTGAAGCGTCGCGACAATTCCTGAAGCGAATAGTCCGTCTCTGCCGGCTGCACCACCACAGGCTTACCGGAGTCTCGGCCCTGGAAGACAATTGACCGCAGTTCCCGAACCACCTGCTCCATCTTATCCAGGCGCTTGGCGTCCCGAGCGTCCAAGGGATCGATCGGCGTTTGAGCCGAGACCTGTCCTGACCCCATCAGGATCAGGCCAAGGGCCAGAGTGGCGGTCAGGGCAGCGGGTAGACGAAGCCGGGTCAAGGTCGTTGCTTATCGTGCGCCGCCGACCAGGGCGGTGTGAGCATTACGATTGCGCTGATAGGCTTCATCATTCGTGCCGGGATCAATCGGCTTTTCCTTCCCGTAGGACACTGTTGAAATCCGGCTGGGGGCCACACCCTGAGAGATCAGGAAGTCGCGAACCGAATTGGCCCGGCGCGCCCCTAGGGAGAGATTATATTCCCGGGTCCCCCGTTCATCGGCATTGCCTTCGATCCGGACCTGAACGGCGGGATAACGGTTAAGCCAAGCGGCTTGGGATTTGAGCGTGGCGATGGCATCGGGCCTGACCTCGATCGCGGCGACGTCGAAATAGACCAGATCCCCGGCCTTGATCACAAAATCCTGCACGCTTCCCGCAAGCGGGCCCTGGTCGACGGGCGGGCGCGGCGGCGGTTGATAGGCAGGCTGGGTGGGGCGTTCATAGGGCGTTTCGACCGGTGGCGTCGGTGTCGCAAGCTCCGGCTTGGGACGCGAGCCACAGGCGGTCATGGACAGGGCGGCAGCAGCAACGAGGCAAAGTCTAAAGGCTGTTCCGGTGTCGAAATTCATTTCGGGGCTCCATGAGCTTGGGGGCGTTGACGGCGCAGCGGTTTGCTTGGGGTGGCAGTTTAGCTGTAATCGCGAACCTTGCGAGACGGATTTTGCAGGAAAGCTTTAGTTGAGCAGAGGAGACCAGGCCGGATCAGACCCCGATCCCGGATAGGGGGCTGGCCTAAGGATTCGACCGGTAACATCCACCGTCCAGAGTCTGGAGGGACCACCCGGCGTCTCCCGACTGAACATTAGGACCCGACCATTGGGGGCCCAGGTGGGGCTATCATCCAGATAGCTGGTGGTCAGCAGGCGTTCGTCCGACCCGTCGGGCCGCATGACACCGATGTGAAAGCTGTTCCCGGTCTGTTTGGTGAAGGCAATGAAGTCCCCCGCCGGGCTCCAGACGGGGGAGGTATAAAGACCTGATCCGAAGGATATCCGCACCGCCCCCGATCCGTCGCTGTTCATCACATAGAGCTGGGGTGTCCCACCACGGTCAGAGTTAAATACCAGCCGTTTACCGTCCGGGGAAAAGGAGGGGGAGGTGTCAATAGCCGGGTCGGAGGTTAGTCTCTGAGCCTTCCGGCTTTGCAGATCCATAATATAAATGTCGGAATTGCCAGATCGTTCCACCGCAAAGGCGACCTTTCCGCCATCAGGCGAAAATCGGGGGGCAAAGACCATGCCGGGAAACTCACCCAGACTTTCCCGCCGGGCAGTCTCAAGGTTGAAGAGATAGATGGATGAGCCCTCAGGCCGCAGGGACATGAAGGTGATTTCCTGGGTGCTGGCGGAAAAGCGCGGCGACATAACAATCGTCTTGCCGTCGGTCAGATAGCTGGGATTGGCCCCGTCCTGATCCATAATGGCCAGGGTCTTGGTCCGATTAAGACGACCCCCGCTTTCAGCCACAAAGACAACCCGGGTGTCGAAATAGCCCTTTTCCCCGGTCAGACGTTCATAGACGGCATCTGAGATCTTGTGGGCAACCCGTCGCCAATTTTCGGGGGTTGAGGTGAACTGGAGGCCCAACAGCTGCTGCTGCGAAAACACATCCCATAGCCGAAAGTCCACACGCAACCGTCCGCCGTCCACGGTGACCTGACCATTAACGAGTGCCGGGGCATTGATCGCCTTCCAGAGGGGAAACTGCGGCTGGATCTCTACCTGCAGATTCTGTTCGGTAAAGGTCTTGGGATCAAGGGGAGCAAAGAGGCCCGACCGTTCAAGATTGGCAGAGATCACCTGGGCGATATCTGCACCCCGATCGCCCGCAAAGGCTGGGATAGCAATCGGCAAGGGCTTTACATCCCCCTTATTCACGTCGACTTCGATCTCGGCCCGGGCAACAGATGTGAAGCCGGTGCCGCCCAGGGCGAGGCACAGAGCCAGGATCAGGCTTTTCAGGCGCATAACAGGGGCTCCAGGGTCATGAACACGCTTCACGGGCGTTGAAATTGACGGCGACCTTCTGCCCGAACAAATCGCGCGGAAGCGTCGAAAATGGGGCGGCCTGATGAACCGCGCGAATGGCCCGTTCTGCGGCGGTCTGAATGACGGGATTGGCCGAATTTTCCTGACCTCCGGCTTCGACCTTGCCCACAATCTGCCCTGCCAGGCCCAGGGTGAAGGTTACGCGGATACGAACATCCTTGCCGCCTTCCACTTCGCAATTGGGGTTCCAGCGTCTTTGCAGCTCATCGGCTAATCCCGCCAAGGCCCCGGCAGACAGACCTTTGGCGGCCCCTGCGGCGTCTCGGGCCTGAAGGGCCGTTTCGGGGCGGGTGGGACCTTTGGCCACAGGCGAGGCCTTGCCGACCTTCGCGACGGAGGCGGCCAGGGCATCAAGGTTGAGGGATTTTGTTGCAGGCTTTGGCGGTGGTGAAGGCGACGGCTTTGCCGGTGGCGGGGGCTTTACGGGCACGGGTTTAGGGGCAATGGGGGCCGGAATCGGCTTTGGCTTTGGCTCCGGCTCGGGGGGGGGCACTGGTTTTGGCAGGGGTGTGGAGGCGGCCGGTTGCGGCGGTGCCCCGGGGACCGGGGTTTCGGTTTGGGCGGTTTGCGGGTCCGGCGCGGCCTCCGCCGGTCGAATATCGGGAAGATCGGCGGTCGTCATCAGGGTGACGGGGGTTGTGGCACCCCGAGGAATTTCCCGGGCCCAGGGTTTAAGAAGCACCAGGACGGCGGCGAGGGCCAGGTGCAGTAGAACTGAACCCGCCATGGCTGGCGATAGATCAGACCCACGCGCCATAGATCTAGGGTTCCTGCGGTTGAGGCAGGGCTTCACCGGTTTGCATCGCCGTCTTGGCCCCTGATGATGGCCCGCCGGTGTCGGTAATCAGGTTGATCGACTTAAAGCCAGAGGTCGAAAGGGCTGCCATAACCTGAGCCACCGTTGCATAGGACGCCTTGCCATCGGCCCGGACATAGATGGGCTTGGCACCGCCGCTCATGGCCGTCAGGCGCGGGGAGAGGTTGGCAAAGGCGACGGCTTGATCCTGCAGGAATATCGACCCGTCGGCGCGGATGGAGACGGTCAGGGGTTCTGACTGATCCTGCATAGCCCCGGCTTGGGTCTTAGGTAGCTCCACCGAGACCCCCACCGTCAGCAAGGGGGCTGAAATCATGAAGACGATCAACAGGACCAACATGACATCCACGAGGGGCGTCACATTGATTTCTGACAGGGTTCCTCGCCGGGTGCGACCGCGCCGCCGCCGCCGTCCCCCGCCCGCTGCGGCGAAAGCATCATGCGCTGACAGCGCCATCAGATTCGCTCCGCCAACCGCCGCTGAATGGCGGTCGAAAGGTCATCGGCGAAACCTTCCAGCCGGGCGGCATAAGCCGACACACTGTTGGTAAAGGCGTTAAAGGCGATATAGGCCGGAATCGCGGCGGCCAGACCTATGGCCGTGGCGAACAGGGCCTCGGCAATACTGGGGGCGACCACGGCCAGATTGGTATTTTTCTGGATCGCAATGGCCTGGAAGCTGTGCATGATCCCCCAGACCGTGCCAAACAGGCCGACAAAGGGTGAAGCTGTGGCAATAATGGCCAGGGCACTAAGCCCAGATTCAATGCGGGCCACGTCCCGCGCCACATTGGTGTCCAGAATACGGTCAATGCGTTGGATCAGCAGGGCGACCTGACCATCATTCATCGGACCCCGGCTTCGGGTTTCGCGCCATTCCCGCAGGGCACCTTGCAACATGCGCGGCAGGGGATGGACGGGATTGTCCCCGGCCTCTGCGGCAACCTCTTCGAGACTGCGGCCAGACGCCACCTCCCGTTCAAAGTCAGCGGCCCTGCGGTTCAGGGCCCCGAACCGGAACATCTTGTCGAGAATGATGGTCCAAGACCAGAGCGACGCCAGGCCAAGGCCGGCCAGAACGGCCTTCACCACCCAGTCAGCGCGCAGGAAAAGGGTCAGGAAGGAAAAGCTCTCCGGGGAGAGGGGGCAGAATCCATAGGCGCTCCAGCGATAACTGAGGGGCAGGGTAAAACTAATCGGTGGCGAAGTTGCGACCAAATGGCAAGTTTTGCGACAATCCCGGAAATAAAGACCGGCTAACCGATCAGCGGTGCCAGGGCCGCGGTCAGTTCGACCGTCGGCTTGCGGGGGCGCCCCGTCATATCAATGCAGGCAGCCTCAACTCCGGCGACGCACAACAGCTCGCTGCTGCGATAGATCTTCTGATTGAAGAACAGGCGCGGGCCCCTGGCCCCGTCGAGGGTGGTCCTCACCAGAAGGGCGTCGTCAATTCTGGCCGGTCGGCGGAAGTCCAGTGTCATCTTGACCACAGTGAAGGCCGCCGCCTGATCCAACAGCGCGGAATGCGCCACACCGGTCACCCGCAAAAAATCACTCCGTCCACGCTCGAAATAGCGCAGATAATTGCCGTGATAGACAACCCCGGTGAAGTCGGTGTCCTCGTAATAAATGCGGATCGGCAGGAGGTGTTCGCGCCCTTCCATCCAGCCGGCCGTCGGGGCGGTATCCCGAGGTATTTCAGTCATGCCTGAGACTCATCGAACAGACCGCCCTGGCCGCCGACCGGCATTTGTGGCGGTGGGGTCAGGCCGATATGGCTGTAAGCCTTGGCACAGGCCATCCGTCCCCGGGGGGTGCGCTGGATAAAGCCCTGTTGCAGCAGAAAAGGCTCGATCACATCCTCCACGGCGTCGCGGGCCTCGGCAATGGCATAGGCCAGGGTTTCGACCCCGGCAGGGCCGCCGCCATAATTCTCGATCAGGGCCCGGAGATAGCGGCGATCCAGGGCGTCCAGACCCGCCGGATCCACATCCAATCTTGCCAGGGCCCGAGCAGCGGCGGCCTGGCCGATCACCGATACCCCATCGGCGGCGGCGAAGTCCCGCACCCGTCGCAACAACCGACCGACGACTCGCGGGGTGCCCGGCTCGCGTGGCGATCTCGGCAGCGCCGTCCGGGGCGAGGTTCAGCCCCAACTTGCCCGCCGCATGGTTCAGCACCTGGGAAAGCTCGGCGTGGGTGTAGAATTCCAGCCTTAAGGGAATGCCGAACCGGTCGCGCAGGGGGGTGGCCAGCAGACCCGCCCGGGTGGTGGCCGCCACCAGGGTGAAGGGGGCCAGATCAATGCGGATCGACCGCGCTGACGGGCCCTCACCAATGATCAGATCAAGGACATGGTCCTCCATGGCCGGATAGAGGATTTCCTCCACATTGGCGGGCAGGCGATGGATTTCATCGATGAACAGAACGTCCCGTGGTTCCAGATTGGTCAATATGGCCGCCAGGTCTCCGGCCTTGGCCAGGACCGGCCCCGAGGTGGCGCGGAAATTCACCCCCAGCTCCCGGGCGATAATCTGGGCCAGGGTGGTCTTGCCCAGCCCCGGCGGCCCGAACAGCAGGACGTGATCGAGGGCCTCGCCCCGGGCCTTGGCGGCGTCGATAAAGACCGAGAGATTGCCCTTGGCCTGGGCCTGACCCACGAATTCGGCCAGGGTCTGCGGCCGCAGGGCGCGGTCCGAAGGGTCCAGTGGCGCAGGCTCGCCCGAGATCAGCCGTTCATTCACCGGCCCAGCTCCTGCAGGCCGGCCTTGATCAGGGCCTGGACGCTGGCCGCCTCACCCAGGCGCAGAGCCGCCTGTTCCACAACCCGCCGGGCATTGATTTCTGCGACGCCGAGGCTGAGCAGGGCGGCCACGGCCTCGCCCACTGCGGATGGGATCGGCGGGGCGGTGGCAGTCTGACCCTGAAGGGTCGCCACCGGCCCGTCGCTGATCGGCTTGCCCTTCAGTTCGGTGATGATCCGTAGGGCGAGTTTGGGGCCAACCCCATTGGCCCGCCCCACCGCGGCCTTGTCATCCCGGGCGACGGCGGCGGCCAGATCTTGCGGCGGCAAAACATCCAGCACGCCCAGGGCCGCCTTGGGCCCGACCCCCTGGATGGACTGTAGAAGCACAAAGGCCCGGCGCTCATCCCGACCAAGAAAGCCGTAGAGTTTCATGCCCGTGCTTTCGGCCCACTGGGTCTCCACATGCAGGACGGTCTCTTCCCCCAGGCTGGTAGGTGCCCCAGGGTGCGCCCGCCGCAGCGCACCACATAGCCAACCCCGCCCACATCAATCAGGGCCTCTTCCTCGCCAACCTCAACCACCAGCCCCCGCAACCGCCCGATCATGCTGCCGACCTTTCGGTAAGCTGGCGGGCCTTGCGGGCATGGGCGTGGGCAATGGCCACGGCCAGGGCGTCGGCGGCGTCGGCTGTGGTCGGGCCTGCCGTGGGCAGAAGGCGGGCGATCATAAAGGCCACCTGGGTCTTGTCGGCACCCCCCGTCCCCACCACCGCCTTCTTGACCACCTTGGCGGCGTATTCGGCCACCGGCAGGCCCGAGAGGGCCGGGACCACCAGGCCATGGCCCGGGCGTGGCCCAGCTTGAGGGCTGAAGCTGCGTTATTGTTCATGAAGGTTTCCTCCACCGCCGCTTCATGGGGGGCGTGAAGATCTATGACCTCGGTAAGGCCTTCAAACAACAGGCGCAGGCGCTCAGCGAAGGCCAGGCTGTCCTTGGGCTTAATCACCCCATGGGCCACATGGCTCAGGCGCGCGCCCTCCACCGTAATGATCCCCCAGCCCGTATGCCGAAGTCCAGGGTCCAGGCCCAATATACGGATCACAGCCATAGGCCCCCAAATCGAGTCGCACGTTCAGCTTATGTTCTTAACCCGTCGCAGTTGAGGGGGAAGGGTTAAGGCGGGGTGAAGGGGTGAGGCTTCCCGTCCCACGCTGCTGATGATTAAATTTCTTCTGCTGAAAACCGAAGCAGGGCGATGACCATGGCCGAGAACAAGACCCAAGCCACCGCCGCCAGCGTCGAGACCTATCTCCAGGCCATCCCCGACCCCGAGCGCCGGGCTGATTGCGAGGCCCTGGCGGTCATGATGGCGGAGGCGACCGGTTGCCCGCCGGTGATGTGGGGAGCCTCGATCATCGGATGCGACACCTACCGCTATCGCTATGAGAGCGGCCGGGAGGGGGAGATCTGCCTGGTGGGCTTCGCCTCGCGCAAGGGCGATATCGCCCTCTACGGCATGGGCTCGGTGCTAGATCAGACCGAGCGGCTGGGGCGCTGCAAGACTGGCAAGGGGTGTCTCTATATCCGCAAGCTGGCTGATGTGGATGTCGGGGTTCTGTCCGACCTCATTGCGAAGGCCGTCGCGGACAGGCGGACTGGAGGCGAGTCATCGTGACGAGCAGGCCGACCCGATACAGTGAAATGCTGGATGTATACTCGGCCTGTCACCATGTTTATTGAATATATATTTTGCATTTGCTATATCTAGTCAATGAAAATTGTTGCCCTACAGCAAGCTGAAAGTCGTCTGCGGCGCGCTAGAGATGCTCTTACCGACATGGAGCAAGCCGTTGCATTTTCGACTTTAGATGAAAGTTGGTCGAATTTTCTCGTGGCCGTGAAACTCGTGTTTGCGAAACTCGGAGCAGGGGCGAGGGGCGATCCGACAAGTGAAGGCTGGTTCGCGCGAGTACAGGGTGAGCAACGGGCAGATCCACTTCTAAAGTTCTTGTACCATGCGCGCAACGCTGAGGAGCATGGTCTCGACCGCTCCATCGAGCATGCCTACGACATCCGAGTGGTGGAGGGCGTCCGGCTTGAGGTCAACGCTATACTCGAGCCGAATGGCGACGTAACTTTCCGCAACATACACGATGCGGGACAAGTCGTTCACTTTCCTTTGAAGGGCACCCCAAAAGCGATCACAGATGGGCGTTCTGGGCAAATCTTCGCGCCGCCGACAGAGCATCTTGGATTATCTATGACCGACCCGTCGATTTTTGGAATTGCACGTGCGGCGGTTGCTTACCTTGCGCGCCTTGTTGGCGATGCCCAGCGACTTCCACAGAGGCAGTAGGGCTTACGGGATAGCGCCGATAAACAATGAACAGGGCCCCTGAGGCTTCTGCGCCCCAGATCCATTGCAACGCTCAATGTGCCGCCAATACCGGTACGGTTGTCGGCAACCTCATTAGGGTCGGCCTCATGGATCTCACGAGTCCTTAAGCCCCCAAGATAAACGCCAAGCACAACTGCCATTGCGCGTGGCGGCGAACTAGAAGGCTCGGGCCAGCCCCGTTTCCGAAGCCGCCCCGCCGCTTTGGATCACGCCGTCGCAAACCCGGCCAACCGCTGCCGGATCAGGGCGTCGGCCTCAGCCATAATGCCGTCGATCAGCTGCTTACAGGTGGGAATGTCGTGGATCAGGCCGGCGACCATGCCGCAGGACCAGGCCCCAGCATCCATCTCGCCCTTCTGCATGATGATCGGATAGACCCCGGCCACTTCGCCGATAATGTCCTCGAATTTGAGGTTCGCCCCCAGGGCCTTTTCCTTTTCCAGCAGGCGTTCAACGGCGGCATTGTTCAGCACGCGCTCAGTATTGCGCAGGGGCCGCATGACCAGACGGGTGTCCAACTCGCTGGCGTCGACAATGGCCTGTTTCACATTGGGGTGAACCGGGGCTTCCTGGGTGGCGATGAAGCGGGTGCCCATATTGATCCCGTCAGCGCCCAGGGCCAGGGCGGCCACCAGCTGGCGGCCGTTGGCGACGCCGCCCGAGGCCACGAAGGGAATTTTCAGCTCTTCCGCCGCCCGAGGCAGGAGGACGAAGTTGGGCACGTCGTCCTCGCCGGGGTGGCCGCCACACTCAAAGCCGTCAACGCTGACCGCGTCGCAGCCGATGGCTTCGGCCTTAAGGGAATGCCGCACCGAGGTGCATTTGTGGATCACCTTGACCCCTGCATCTTTCAGGGCGGGCAGCCACTTGGCCGGATTGTTGCCGGCGGTCTCCACAGCCTTCACGCCACTGTCGATGATGGCCTTCACATAGCCGGGATAGTCTGGCGGGGTGACCGAGGGCAGGAAGGTCAGGTTCACGCCGAAGGGCTTGTCGGTCATTTCCCGGCAGCGGGCGATCTCCTTGGCGAGGTCATCCGGGGTGCGTTGGGTCAGACCGGTAATGATCCCTAATCCCCCAGCATTGGAGACAGCGGCGGCCATCTCGGCCAGACCAACAAAGTGCATCCCCCCCTGAAGGATGGGATGCTCAATACCAAACAGCTCGGTGATGCGGGTCTTCATGGAGGTTTCCTTCTAATAGGCTGGTCTTGGTGCCGGTTACGAACCGATTAAGGATGGGTTTTAGGCCACAGGTCCAGGGATTCAATCCTGCCTTGAGCCCTTTCCCTTCAGACGGAGTCGCCTAAAGGAACAAAACAGGCTCTCATTCAAAATGTTAGCGCCTGTTTCGATCCGACAACCGGGTCTCATTTATCGGAATGGGCTCCGGCGTTAGCTTGGCTTTGGCGATCCTCCGTTATTAGGATATGAACTGCGTCCTGCCCGCCTCTTGAGATGACCCCATGATCGCTCCGCTGATTTTTGCCGCAGCTGTGCAACCACACCTGCCGCGCCGGCCCCCACCACCGCACCCGAGGACTCGAAGCTGGTGTGCAAATACGAGGCGAACCTTGGAACCCGTTTGCCGGTGAAGACCTGCAAGACCAAGGGGCAGATCACCCGGGAGGCGCAGGAGGCCAAGGACTTGACCCGTACCGTGCAAAGTCCAGGCTGGTCTAAGGATCAATAGCGGTCAGACCTTCACCCGGGCGAGGTTCGGCTTCGGTATGGCTGCGGTAAAGGGTCCCGCGGTCTTAGCCTTGTCCATGGCCAGATCGGCCCAAGCCTGAGCAAAGGCGGCTGGACCGCCGGGGGATAGAGCCCCCACCTTAAACCTCACGCTACGTCCTTTAAGGGCGGTGATCAGTTGAGCCCAGAGCTCCAGGTCCTCGGTCGGGCGTTCGGCGTCGGACAGGTTGGCGCCAGAAAGGATTTTTGCCGTGGTCTGGGCCAGGCCCCGATCTTCAATGTCAATGGCGACCGGACCGGACGGCAGATCCGTGAGGCTGGCGGTCAGACCAGCCAGGCCCATGCGTTGGGGGCTGGTATTTCGATCGCCACCGGCCTTACCCAGGAGTTCAACCCCAGACCGGACAAAGGCCCAGCCGCCGCATTTGAAGGCAGGATGCCAAGCGGTGCGGGTCCAGATCTGAATCGGCAGGGTCATAGGCCCATCTCCTATCAGCCCAACGCGTGTTCCGATAAGGGGAAACCGGTTATCGGGTCGAAACGCACTCTAACATCTTGAATTA
>NMUI01000419.1 GCA_002221445.1 Phenylobacterium zucineum
GGCCCTGGCCCATTACGGTCGCGACCCGCACATCATCGCCCCGCCGGGGGGCAGGCCGCCCTGCTCAACCCCCTGCCGCCTGCCGCCCTGCAACTGGAGCCGGACACCGCCGCCCAGATCGAGCGGTTGGGCCTGCGGCGAATCGGTCAGCTGATCGACATTCCCCGGGCGCCCCTGGCCCGGCGATTCGGGGTCGAGACCTTGAGGCGGCTGGATCAGGCCCTGGGGCGGAGGGCTGAGACCCTGACCTATCGCCGCCCGCCCAATCCTTGGTTCGCCCGCCTGGCCTTTGCTGAGCCCATCAGCGCCCCCGACGACATGGCCCGGGTCGCCTTCGATGTCGCCGCCGTCCTCTGCGCCCGGCTGGAGACCGAGGGTCGGGGCGGACGGCGGTTTCATCTGGCCTTTCACGGGGTGGACGGGCGGGCGCGGCCCCTCAGCGTCGGCCTGGCCCTGGCCGGACGGGACCCGGCCCGGATCGCCAAACTGTTTGCCCCCAAGCTGGAGACCGTCGATCCGGGCTTTGGTATTGAAGTGGTCACCCTGACGGCGGAGGATGTGGAGCCCCTGGCCGGGCGGCAACGGCGGCTCGACAGTCTGCTGGAAGCGGACCAGAGCCTGGCCCCCCTGATCGACCGGCTGGTCAACCGTCTGGGGCCGAACCGGGTCTGGCGTAATGTCCCCGTGGCAAGCCATGTGCCCGAACTGTCCTGCGCCCCGGTGCCCGCCCTGGGCGCAGCCGCCCCCGATGCGCCGGCATGGAACCCGGAACAGCCCCGGCCCTTACGCCTGTTCCGTAAGCCCGAGCGTCTGGAGAATGTCCTGGCCCTGACCCCCGATGATCCCCCCCGGCAGTTCCAGTGGCGCCGCCGCACCCACCGCATCGCCCTGGCTGAGGGGCCTGAGCGCATCGGTGCCGAATGGTGGCGGGGGCCCATTGAGGCGGTCCGCACCGATCAGGTTCGGGACTATTATCGGGTGGAGGACCAGGACGGTGCCCGGTTTTGGGTCTTCCGGGAGGGGCTTTATATCGAGGGTGAACCGGCTCGCTGGTGGCTGCATGGGGTGTTCGGATGACCCGCTACGCCGAGCTTCAGACCACCACCAACTTCTCCTTTCTGCGGGGCGCCTCCCATCCTTGGGAACTGGTCATGACCGCCGAGGCCCTGGGGTTGGCGGCCATCGGCATTACCGACCGCAACAGTCTGGCCGGGGTGGTCCGGGCCTGGACCCAGGTGGAGAAGATGAAGCCCGCCGTCCGGGTCCGCGCCCTGACCGGCTGTCGTCTGGACTTTGCCGACGGGACCCCAAGCCTGCTCTGCTATCCCTCTGATCGGGAGGCCTATGGCCGCCTGACCCGGCTGCTGACCCTGGGTCAGAGGCGGGTGGAGAAGGGGGCGTGCGAGCTGCATTGGGCGGATTATCTGGCCCATGCGGAAGGCCAGCTCACCCTGGTGGTTCCCCCCCAGCGGCTGGATGAGGTTTTTGACGGCCGGTTGCGCCACATGGCCGGGGATCTCTCTGGGGCGGTCTGGCTGGCGGCGTCCCGGGGGTATGGGGCCCGGGACCTGCCCCGGCTGTCGCGGCTTGAGAACCTTAGCCAGACCCATGGACTGCCCCTGGTCGCCACCAATGACGTGCTCTATCACGGGGCCGAACGACGGGTTCTGCAGGACGTCCTGACCTGTATCCGTGAAAACTGCACCATCCATGAGGCGGGCCTGCGGCTACAGGCCAATGCCGAACGCCGCCTCAAGCCGCCGGCGGAAATGGCCCGGCTGTTTGCCAAGTTTCCCGGTGCCGTGGAGCGCAGCGCCGAGATCGCCCAGCGCATCAGTTTCGATCTCTCCCAACTGAAATACGAATATCCCGATGAGCCGGTGCCCCCCGGCAAGAGCGCCATGCAGCACCTGCGGGACCTCACCTGGGAAGGGGCGGCCTGGCGGTTCGATAAGGGCATGGGGCCTAAGGAAAAGGCGACCCTGGATCACGAACTGGCTCTGATCGAAAAGCTGGGCTTTGCCAATTATTTCCTCACCGTCCACGACATTGTCCGCTGGGCCCGAGAGCAAAAGATCCTTTGCCAGGGACGGGGATCGGCGGCCAATTCCATGGTCTGTTTCTGCCTCGGCGTTACCGCCGTCGATCCCACCAAGAAGGACCAGGACCTGCTGTTCTCCCGGTTCATTTCCGAGAAGCGCGGCGAGCCCCCGGACATTGACGTGGACTTCGAGCACGAGCGCCGGGAGGAGGTGATGCAATATGTCTATCGCCGCTATGGCCGAGACCGGGCGGCCATTGTCGCCACGGTTATCCACTATCGCCCGCGCATGGCCATCCGTCAGGTGGGCAAGGCGCTGGGCCTGACCGAAGATGTCACCGCCGCCCTGTCGGGCACGATCTGGGGCAGTTGGGGCGGGATGAGCCCTGATGAGCACATCCGCCAAGTTGGCCTTGATCCCAATAGCTCGGAAATCCGCCGGGCCACGACCTTGGCCACCGAGTTGCTGAAATTTCCTCGCCACCTCTCCCAGCATGTGGGGGGCTATGTCCTCACCCAAAGGCGGTTGGATGAGACCGTGCCCATCGGCAATGCCGCCATGGCCGACCGAACCTTTATCGAATGGGACAAGGACGACATTGACGCCCTGGGTCTGATGAAGGTGGATGTCCTGGCGCTGGGGATGTTGAGCGCCCTGCGCAAGAGCTTCGCCCTGCTGCCGCCCTTGGAGGACGGCACGGTGATCAGCGACATCGCCCATGTGCCCCAGGAGGTTCCGCAAGTCTATGACATGCTGTGCAAGGCGGACTCTGTGGGGGTCTTTCAGGTGGAAAGCCGGGCTCAGATGTCCATGCTGCCCAGGCTCAAGCCCCGCACCTTCTATGACCTGGTGATTGAGGTGGCTATTGTCCGGCCCGGCCCCATTCAGGGCAATATGGTCCATCCCTATCTGAAACGCCGCAGCGATCCGCAGGCGATTGTTTTTCCCAAACCTGACCCGCCCCATCCGCCGGACGAGCTTGAAAACATCCTGAAAAAACCATGGGCGTGCCGCTTTTCCAGGAGCAGGCCATGCGCATTGCCATTGAGGGTGCGGGCTTCAGCGAGAGCGATGCCGACGGCCTGCGTCGGGCCATGGCCACCTTCCGCCACCATGGCAATGTGGGGGAATATGAAGCGCGGTTTTTCGCGGGTATGCGGGCCAAGGGCTATGATGAGCAATTCATCCAGGACTGCTTCCACCAGATTGAGGGGTTCGGCTCCTACGGCTTTCCCGAAAGCCATGCCATCAGTTTTGCCCTGCTGGTCTATGCCTCGGCCTGGGTGAAGTGGCGCTGGCCCGACGCCTTCTGCGCGGCCCTGATCAACAGTCAACCCATGGGGTTTTATCATCCCGCCCAACTGGTCCGCGACGCCCGGGAACATGGGGTCGAGGTGCGGCCGCCAGACGCCCTGGCCAGTGACTGGGACTGCACCCTAGAGCCCCTGGAAGGTCAGCGCCTGCGGGCCGTGCGCCTGGGGCTCCGCCAGATCCGGGGGTTGAAGGCGGACGATGGGCTTAAGCTTATGGCCCTGCGTGCCCAAGGGGTCCGGACGCCGGAAGGCTTCGCCCGAGGCCTGTCACGCCGCACCCTGGAGCTATTGGCCGAGGCCGACGCCTTTGCCGGTCTTGGTTATAGCCGTCGCCAAGCCCTGTGGGCGGTGAAGGGTCTGGCCGGGGAGGCCCAGGTTGAGACCAGGGCACCGCTCATGGCCCGCCAAACCCTGCGGGAGGTCCAGGTGGACCTGCCCCTGATGAGTGCCCCCTTGGAGGTGGCCGAGGACTATCGCACCACCCGTCTGTCCTTAAAGGCCCACCCTTGTAGCTTCTTCCGGCCCGAGCTTGAGCGCCTGGGGGCGGTTCCGGCCGGCCGGTTGAAGGCTCTGCGTCCCGGGCGGCGGACCTGCGTCGGGGGGCTGGTCCTGGTCCGTCAACGGCCAGGGACCGCCAAGGGGGTAGTCTTTATGACCCTGGAGGATGAAACCGGCACGGCTAATGTCGTCATTTGGAAGGACATTTTCGATGCCAACCGGCGGCTGATCATGACCGGCAGTCTGATGGCCGTTCACGGGCAGGTCCAGAATGAAGACACCGTGATCCATGTGGTGGCCGAGCGCTTTGTCGACCTTTCCCACCTGGCGGCGGCGATGAGACAGGAAGACCCGGACGCCCCCCTCGATCGCCGGGATGGCGGTCGTCTGCAGGCCAGCCGAGACTTTCACTGAACCTTGCCTTGACCTGTCCGTCTGGGGCGGGGAATCCTTCACTGCCCCAAGGCCGGACCTATCCGGGAGGAAAGCCATGCGTCCCAACCCCCTTATCCGTCCCCTGTTCGTGGTCCTGCTGGCCTTGGCCTCAATCGCCCAGGCGGCACCCGCCAGGGTCAAGGTGGAGACCGGTATGCTCGTCGGCGAGGCGAAGGATGGCGTGGCGGTCTATCGCAACATCCCATTTGCCGCGCCCCCGGTGGGGTCCCTGCGCTGGGCCCCGCCCGCCAAGCCCGCCG
>NMUI01000122.1 GCA_002221445.1 Phenylobacterium zucineum
GCGCCTTCGCGCAGGAATTCCGGGTTCGACACCACCGCAAACTGGGCCTCCGGGCGTTTGGTCTTGATGATGCGCTCAATTTCGTCGCCGGTGCCGACCGGTACGGTGGACTTGGTGACGATGACTGTGAAGCCCTCAATCAGGTCGGCCACCTCTTCGGCGACGGCGTAGACATAGGACAGGTCCGCATGACCGTCCCCCCGGCGTGACGGGGTCCCGACGGCGATGAAGACGGCGTCGGCACCCTTGACCGCCTGGGCAGTGTCGGTGGTGAAATGCAGACGCCCGGCTCTGACATTTTGAGCCACTAAGAGCTCCAGACCCGGCTCAAAGATCGGAATACCGCCCGACTGGAGATGCTCAATCTTGCGGGCATCCTTGTCGATACATGTGACACTGTGACCGAAATCCGCAAAACAGGCCCCGCTCACGAGGCCAACATAGCCTGTACCGATCATTGCAACTTGCATGGCGATCTCTCAACTGGTCGCGGGTGTCAGATTTCTTGGTTATAGGTCCCGACCTGCGGTCGTTTGGCCAATCGGGGCTTTACCTCCTTGTGAAAGAGGTCGCGCATATCGTCCTCTGACTGGGTACTCTCCACCACCACCACGATCTCGGGCTTATTGGATGACGCCCGCACTAGGACCCAGGAGCCGTCCTCCAGGGCGACCCTGACGCCATTAACCGTAATGATCTCGGAAATCTTCCGGCCCAGAACTGTCCCGCCAGCCTTGGCCAGGGCCTCATAGTCCTCGACCACCCCCTGAACGACGCCGTACTTCTGATCATCCGCACAGTGTGGTGACATGGTGAGCGAGGTATAGGCCACTGGCAGGGCGGCCTTGAGGTCGGACAGGGTCTTGCCGGGATTGCGGTCCAGCATGGCCAGAATCGCCGCAGCGGCGGTCAGGCCGCAGTCATAGCCGCGACCTAATGGGGCGTTGAAGAAGAAGTGGCCTGATTTCTCAAAGCCCGCCAGAGCCCCAATGTCCGCTGTCTTGCGTTTGATATAACTGTGGCCCGTCTTCCAATAGACGGTCTTCGCGCCATTGGCCTTCAGCACCGGATCGGTGGCAAACAGGCCCGTGGACTTCACATCGACGATGAAGGTGGCGTCCCTATGCAGGTCCGAGAGGTCCCGGGCCAGCATGAGGCCGATCTTGTCGGCGAAGATTTCTTGGCCGGTATTGTCCACCACACCGCAACGGTCGCCGTCGCCGTCAAACCCCAGAGCCAGGTCAGCCCCATGCGCTTTCACGGCCTTAGCCATTTCGTTGAGCATGTCGTGGTCTTCGGGATTGGGATTATAGCGTGGGAAGGTCCAATCGAGCTTGCAGTCCATCTCAATCACCTCGGCCACCCCCATGCGCCGCAGGGTATCGGGGGCGAAGGCACCGGCGGTGCCGTTGCCGCAGGCGCAAACCACCTTAAGCGGGCGTTTCAGGGCAATCTTGGCCCCGACATCGGCGATATAGCGTTCAGCAACGCCCTCCACATGGGTCAGGCTGCCGCCGGGGCGCAGGATCCACTGACCGCCCAGGACAATCGTCTTCAGATGGTTCATCTCGTCAGGGCCAAAGGTCAGGGGCTTTTGCGCGCCCATCTTCACCCCCGTCCAGCCGTTTTCATTGTGGCTGGCCGTGACCATGGCGACGCAGGGCGCGTCCAGGTCGAACTGGGCGAAATAGGCCGTGGGTGACAGGGCAAGACCAATGTCCAGCACCTCGCAGCCTGCGGCCATCAATCCAAGGGTCAGGGCCTGTTTGATGGACAGGGAATAGGATCGAAAGTCATGGCCGACCACAATCCGGGTCTGACCCAGCGCCTGGATATAGGTTCCAAGACCAAGACCAAGGGCCTCGACCCCCAACAGGTTGATCTCGGCACCGAACAGCCAGCGTGCGTCGTATTCTCGGAAACCCGTGGCCTTCACTAGGGGATAGTTCTCGAAGTCCGGCGTTTGTAAGGCCAGTTCGGCGCGGGGGGCGGAAAGCATGGACACTCCGTGTGAGGGGCGAATCAATCAGGGTGACCGCCGCCTAAGGGCGATCTGGCCACGGCAATAGGTTAAGTCTTACATGACCCCCGCGCGCAGCAGGTCGTGAACGTGCAAAATGCCAACCGGGTTCCCGTCTTCCACCACAAACAGCATATGCACGCTAGGGGGTGGATCGGCCATCATAGCCAGGGCTTCTGAGGCCAATTGGCGCGGTGAGACCGTCTTATTGGGACCCGGTGTCATGACTTCACCCGCCGTCCGAGACATGATCCCTTCCATATGCCGCCGAAGATCACCATCAGTGATCACACCGACTAGGCGTCCGTCTGGCCCCTGCACCCCGACAATGCCGAAGCGTTTCTCGGTCATCACCAGCAGGGCCTGGGACATAGGCGCATCGGGCGCTATGAGCGGTAGCTCTGCTGCACCGTGCATCAGATCGCCCACCGTACGCAGCATGGCACCCAGCTTGCCGCCGGGATGGAAGGTCTTGAAATCCTTGGCCGTAAAGCCCCGCTTCTCCAACAGGGCCACGGCTAGGGCATCGCCGAGGGCGATTTGCAGGGTGGTCGAGGTGGTCGGTGCATTGACATCACCGGTGGCCTCCCCTGCTTCGGCCAGCAGTAGTCGAATATCGGCGGCCCGGCCAAGGGCGCTTTCAGCCGATGCCGTCAGAGCAATCACTGGAATATGGAACCGTTTGGAATAGGCCAAAATATCAGCCAGCTCACGAACTTCTCCGGACTTCGATAGCGCTAGGACCACGTCGTCCTGTCCGATCATGCCCAGATCGCCATGGCTGGCTTCATTGGCATGGACAAAGTACGCAGGCGCACCGGTGGAGGCGAAGGTGGCGGCGATCTTTCGGGCCACATGGCCGGACTTTCCAACCCCCGTGCAGATGATTCGACCCTTGGCACCGGCAATTACATCGACGGCCCTGGCAAAGGCTTCGCCGAGGGTTTGGGCCTGAAGCTGAAGAGCGTTGGCCTCCGTACGCAGGACCCGGCGGCCGACCGCGACGGCGTCAAAAACACTCATTGGGTCGGGGCCAGTCTTTGAGCCTGAAGATCAATCAAGGCCTGTTTGGCCTGGGCGGCCCGCTGATTGGCCTCATTGGCCTCTTTGGCCATGGCCGCCTTCATCTTCGGTGTCTGCTGGACAGGGGTGTGGCCAAAGGGGCCCGGCGAGCGGTCGCCCAGGCCTTGGGGCCAGACCATGGCAAGGCCGACCAGACCCAGGGTCAAGGCGATTAGGGCGGGAAGAAAGAGTCGATCCGACATATTGCGACCGATATAGCCTTTGCGAGGCGTGAGGACCAGTCGCTCAGACTTGAGGTCTTTGCGCTCAGGCGCTCGTGGGGCGAATTTGACATTCACCGCCCGCATGACATCAAGGCCGGACTCGGAACACGAGCCCGGTGCTCAGAAGAGGAGTTCATCCCGTGCCCACCCTGATCCTGCTGCGTCACGGCCAGAGTCGCTGGAATCTGGAAGACAAATTCACCGGCTGGGTGGATGTTGATCTGACACCTGAAGGCGAGGCCCAAGCGCGCAAGGGCGGTGAGCTGATGGCAGCAGCCGGATTGCAGATTGACCGAGCTTTCACTTCGGTCCTGACCCGAGCCATCCGCACCCTCTGGCTGGCTCTGACGGCAGCCGGACAAGTCTTTGTTCCCGAAACCAAGGACTGGCGGTTGAACGAGCGTCACTATGGCGGTCTGACGGGCCTGAACAAGACTGAGACGGCGGCGACACATGGGGCCGACCAAGTCAGGATCTGGCGCCGCGCCTATGACATTCCGCCGCCGCCTATGGCCGCCGACAGCGAATTCGACTTCACCCGGGATCGCCGGTATGCGGGGGCCGTCCTGCCTTTAACCGAGAGCTTGAAAACCACGCTTGAGCGGGTGGAACCTTATTGGCGGGCGGAAATCGCGCCCAGATTGGCGGCTGGCGAAACCATCCTGGTGGCCGCGCATGGCAATTCCCTCCGGGCGATCGTTAAGCTGCTCTATGGCATTGCCGATGACGCCATCGTCGGGGTCGAGATTCCCACCGGCAATCCCTTGGTCATCAACCTTAACGCGGCCTTAAAGCCTGTGTCTGCGCGCTATCTGGATGCCACCCGGGCCGAATCCCTGCCTAACCCGGTAATGGATGGCGATACAAGGCGATGATCACCGATGCCCAGGCCATGCGTCGTGCGATTGAATTGGCGCACATCCATCTGGGACAGACCGCTGAAAATCCGTCGGTGGGGTGTGTTTTGATCAAGGCCGATCTGATTGTCGGTGAAGGCGTTACCGGGGTCGGCGGACGACCCCATGCTGAAGAGGTCGCCCTGGGTCAGGCGGCCGAGGCTGCAAATGGTGCGATCGCTTATGTCACCCTTGAACCCTGCGCCCATCGCACCACCGGCAGGATGGCCTGCGCCGATCGACTGATCGCCGCCGGAATCACCAGGGTCGTGGTTGCCTGTGCTGATATGTCCGTTCACGCCTCTGGCCTGGGCGTCTCAAAGCTGGCCGCTGCCGGGGTCGTCGTGCAAACTGGGGTCTTAGCCGATGAGGCCGCCCTGCTGTATGTCGACTACAAACCGGCCTGAGCCTTCCCGTAGGCGTTGGCAGAAGATTATGATTTTTATTGAATTTACCCTATCCATGCGGGGATCCGAAACCCTGGCGTGACAATTTTGCGGTCTGACCCGACTGGGTCGTCGAGACGTATTGTCGTCGGATAAACGGGTTGTAAGGCTTTCCGAAATGTCCCTCCCTCTGGCGTCCCCGCGCGCCGTCGAAAAGCTGGACCAGTCGGAAGTGGACAATATCTGCGCCCGGCATGAGCGCATGTGCGCCGCGCGACCCGGTGGAATTCGCGCTAATTTCGCCTGGAAGGATCTGTCAGACATCGACTTGCGCGGTCGCAATCTCACCGACGCGGATATGACCGGGGCCGTCCTGAAGGGTTGCCTATTGCAGGGCGCACGCCTGGAGCACGCCGTACTTTACGGATGTGATCTGCAAGGGGCCTATTTGAGTGGTGCCCTGTTGAAACGGGCGGATCTGCGATCTGCAAATTTAAGCCTCGCCAATCTTGCCGGCGCAGATTTGTTTGAAGCCGATCTGCGCCCTGGCGCGGTGCTCACCGGTGACAACACTCGGAATATGCGTCTCTACGCCCCCAAGGCGGAGGAGGTCGGCACCCAGATCGCCATTTTCGCCGGGGCCAATTTACAAGGCAGCCGCTTGTCGGGAGCTGTCAGCGTTGCGGCCGATTTCACCAATGCGCTGATGCGCGAGGCCAAGCTCGTCAGGTCGAATTTCCAACAGACCTCCATGATGGGCGCCGACATGACCGGGGCTGATCTTTCACACGTCGATTTCCAGGGGGCCGATCTTCGGGGGGCCGTGCTGTTGGGTGCCCAGACCCGATCATGGAATGTCCGCAATGCCAGTTTGGTGGGTGCCCTTCTGGATGGCCCGCAACCCGACCTGGCCGCGCAGAAGGTTTGGATCGACATGATCGCCGCCCATGCACAATGGTGCGAAACCGGAGGGCGAAGTGGCAGACCTGCCAAGCTCAACAATGCGAATCTGAATGGGTTGGGATCAATCTCGGACCGAAACCTTACAGCGGTTTCTGCCAAAGGCGCTGTGTTTTCAGGTTTAGACATGCAGGGTGCGAAACTGCAGGGGGCCAATCTGGAAGGTGCAGACCTTCGGGGTTGCAACCTACAGAGGGCCGATCTGCGCGGTGCCCGACTGGCCGGTGCCAAGCTGTCGGGGGCGGATTTGAGACATACCGTGCTCGGCCCGCTCTACATGTCAGGGGGGCGGGTGATTGCCTGCGATCTGTCCGGTGCTGACCTTCGCCACGCCGATCTGTCCTTTGCAGACCTGCGTCATGCCAAGCTTTTGGGAGCGGAACTTGCGCGGGCTGACTTCACGGGTGCGGACCTGACCAAGGCCGAAATGGCGGGCGCAGGGACGCAGTGTACCAAGGGGCTCAACACCTCGACCCCAAACTAAAAGGGCCGACGCCACAAGGCGTCGACCCTCGGAAGACCGTTCAAAGGGGGCGGTCAGGCGGCCTTGTCACCTTCGATCAGCGGTGCGGATCCCGGAGCCGTCAAGATATCGATCCGACGGGGCTTCAGGGCGTCCGGAAGCTCGCGTTTGAGGCTGATGGACAATAGCCCGTCGGCCAGCTTTGCCTCAGTCACCACCACATAGTCTGCCAACTGGAACCGGCGTTCGAAATCGCGCTCTGCCAGGCCACGATGCAGAAACCGGCGTGGCTCATCATTGGCAGCCTTGTGACCTTCAACGGTGAGGAGGTTTTCCTTGACCTCAATGTTCAGTTCCTTAGGCTTGAAGCCAGCCACAGCCAGTTCAATCCGATAGGCATTTTCGTCGGTACGCTCGATATTGTAGGGCGGATAACCGCCGGCTGACTCCGTCGTGGCGGTTTCAAGCAGCTGGGCTAGGCGATCAAAGCCGACCACGGAGCGGTAGAGTGGGGAGAAGTCGAGGGTGCGCATGTCAGATAAATTCCTTCTTTGCTAAGCAAGGGTTTGGTCGAAACGGTCACGAGCCGAAGCCTCGCGGGGTTTCGGAAGGCCCGGAAATCCAGCGCCTTCGGTTAAGAGATGGGCGAAGGACAACAGGTTTCAAGAGGGCTCAGTCTCGGATTTTTGACCTGACGGCGACAACCGCGTAGGCCGGGGTTTGAAATGACGGTGATGACCTCAATTTCCCGACGCGCCCTCCTGGCAGGTGCCCTCATCCTTGCCGGATGCCGGTCCGGTGACGGTCGCGCCCGCGGGCCGATGTCCTTAGGTCAGGCGATTGCCGGTAGCTGGCGAACGGGGGATGACCAGGTCCGGGATATTTGGCGTCATCCCTTGGAGAGTTTGCAGTTTTGGGGCCTGCGGCCGGGCTTCACGGTGGTGGAGTTTTGGCCTGGAGCTGGGTGGTACACCGATATTATAGCCCCCTATCTGGCGTCGAACGGTGGCAAGCTTTACGCCGCCCATTTCCAGACCCATGACCTCGAAGATCCGGCTGTCACCCAGATTATGAAGGTCTATCTGCAGAAATTACAGCGCGACCCGGACCTCTATGGACCGGTCGAGGTCACTGCCTTTGGTTCAACCAGCGGACCTGTCGCACCCAAGGAATCGGCGGATTTGGCCTTGTTTTTGCGAAATCTGCATAACTGGATGGCCGCGGGTATGGCTGAAAAGGCCTTTCAGGATGCCTTCGACGCCTTGAAACCTGGCGGGGTACTGGGCGTGGAAGAACATCGGGCCGTTCCGGGAAGTACGCCGGATATTCTGGTCTCCGATGGTTATGTGCTGGAAAGTCTGGTGGTACAGATTGGCCTGGAAGTTGGCTTTCAGCTTGAAGCATCCAGTCAGATCAACGCAAATCCGTTGGATACCAAAGACCATCCCTTTGGAGTCTGGACCTTACCACCCGTGCGTCGATCCTCACCCCGAGGCCAGCCCCCGGACCCCACCTTCGATCACCGCCGATATGACGCCATCGGCGAAAGCGACCGAATGACCCTGCGGTTCCGTAAGCCACTCTGAGTCAGCCTTCAGCGACATTTACAAGTGCGCCCCCAAGGGCGACATTGACCACCGACGAAATGCGGGGACCTATGGCAAGCTTGGAAGACCTGACCGGCAAGATCGCTGATATTTTTGAGTCCAATATCGGGCTGGGGACGACCTTCAAGATCGACCTGAAGGGCGAGGGCTTCATCCATATCGGCGACACGGGTGTTTGCAATGAGGACCTGCCTGCGGATCTGACCGTCAGGGTCAGCCGTGCGGATCTGGAGGCTCTGGGTCGGGGTCGATTGAACCCCATGACCGCCGTAATTACCGGACGTTTGCAGGTTTCCGATATGTCTCTGGCCATGTCGCTTCAACCTCAGATGCAGGCCCTTTTCGCCAAACTGGCATAGGAATTTGAACATGCTGCTCGCCCCCTTGGTTTCAATCCCGCAGGCCCCGACACCTGCCGGCGGTGGCGCGGAATGGATCACGGGTGCCGGGGGTGCCCAATTGAGGGCCGCCCTGTTCCGCCCCCGAGGCCCGGCGCGAGGGTCTGTGGTCCTATCGACCGGGCGGACCGAGGCGATTGAGAAGTATTTCGAGGTGATCGAAGACCTTCTGAGGCGGGGATTTGTGGTCCTCTGTCAGGAATGGCGTGGTCAGGGTTTGTCGCATCGGGAACTCCCCGACCGGCTGAAAGGCCATGCCAGGGGGATTCAGCCCTATCTCGACGATTATGCGGCGATCCTGGCGGCCTATGAGGCGCAATTACCTCGACCCTGGCTGGCTATTGGTCATTCCATGGGGGATGCTTGACCTTGATGGCCTTGGCCAGGGGGCAAGCTCCGCGGTTTGCAGGTGCTGTGCTCTGTGCGCCTATGCTGGGGGTTCGCACCCCGCCTATGGCGGGGCTGCTGGTGGCCATGAACCTGCTGCTGGGCAAGGCTGCCGACTATGCCCGCCCCCCGCAGGTAATCCTTATTTAGAGGCATTTGAGGGCAATATTCTGACCCACGATCCGGTCCGGTTTGCTCGGGGCCGGGCGCTGATCGCCGCGAACCCAGACCTTGCTCTATCTGCTCCGACCTGGGGCTGGATGGACTTTGCACTGAAGGCGACCCGCTATCTGGCGGAAAGGGCCAATCTGCAGACTGTGAAAATCCCCGTGGTGATCGTTTCGGCCGCGGAGGACAAGCTGGTCACCGATATTGCCCAGCGTCGGGCCGCTGCGAATCTACCTGATGGACACTTCATCAGCGTCGCCGGGGCCGAGCACGAAATCCTCATGGAAACCGATGATAAGCGCGATCAGTTTTGGGTGGCCTTTGATGCTCTGGCCGACAGGCTGGCACCACCGCTTGCCGAGCCCGTGACGACAGCGGAGGTCACGCCGATACCAGCGTCTGAAGCGCCGTTGAAAATAGTCGCCTCGCCAGAGGCACAGACGACGGAGGCCGCCACCAAGCCTGGTCGCAAACCTGTTGCAAAACCCTCGGCGGCTAAAACCCCTTCGAAGAAATTACCCTAGAGCCTGTTCCCTTTAG
>NMUI01000123.1 GCA_002221445.1 Phenylobacterium zucineum
GCCATCGGCATGTTGGTGTTCATGTCTGCCTTTATCGCGTTCTACCTTAACAAGACCGCTAAGACCCAGGGGCCGGTTCCTGAAGACCGCCTCGACGCAACCATCGAAGAGGGAGACGCCGAAATCGGTTTCTTCAACGCCTTCAGCTGGTGGCCGTTCTGGCTAGGTCTGTTTGCCGCGATCGCGTTCGCTTCGCTCGCAGTCGGATGGTGGCTGTTCTGCATCGGCCTGCCGTTCGCTCTGATCGCGGTATTCGGATTCGTGTTCGAGAACTACCGCCGCGACTACGCGCACTAGGCTCTGATACTTAAGTAAAACCCCGACCAGTTGGTCGGGGTTTTGCCTTAACTTAAGTCTAGATCTGCTGGTCTAGCTCTGCGCTGCAGGCGGTATTCGCGACCATCGGTAGTGCGAGTCATGAAGCCCCACTCGACTAGCAGGCGCCGGGCCATCATCCTGTCTTCGAATAGGGCGTCAATGACCCGATTGACCTCGGGTTCGCTGTATGCGCGGTTCAGCGTGAGGCACCGTGTGGCGTCTTCTAACTGCAGCATGCGTTTGGGCAGGCGCCTGGCTATGGGCTTCGGCTGGGGGAGTAGGCGGGCCTTGAGGGCCTCGATCGAGGCGGCTTGGTCGATGCCGGTGGTGCTGTAGTCGACTAGTGCTGTGAAGTTGGTTGCCTGCACGAGAACCATCAGCTGGAATCCCGGCCCGCCGCCGCCGTGGCCAACAAACCGAACGTTGCCGCCATCGCGACCACCATCGTTCATGAAGCCGTAGCTGTAGCCAGGCTCTGCAAAGCCGGTGTTTGGGTAGGGCACGGGCTTGAGGCCGGCAGTGAGTCCAATCGTGGATGCGCGGTGTTGCGCGAGCCGGCTGACCGCAGGGGCGATGGCGGCGGGGTCGGCAAGGAATGTTCCCGAGTAGACCCATCCTGGGTCGTAGTCAGGGATTGCTGGGTGCCGGGTTGTCCATTCGGCGAACCCCTCGATGCCAAGCGGTTCGAGCACCAGTTCGCGAAGTGCCTCGTAGTAGCGGTTGCCGTTTCTCGTCTCGACCAGCATGAGGAGCAGGAGGTATCCGATGTTGGAGTATTCGAAGCCCTCGTGTGCGTGATTTAGGCTCTCGCAACGCTGCAGGAGCTCCTCGCGCGACCAAGCCGGCTCGTTTGCCTTGACCGCTTCGTTGTAGGCAGCCAACGCCGAATAGTCGCTCAGGCCCGAGGTGTGATTCAGCAGCCGCCCGATCTGGCGCTCAGCGTATGTGGCGCTCAAACCCTGCAGATGCTCGCCAATCTGGCTCTCAAGGTCGACACCAAGCGCAACCACCGCCTGCGCCAAGAAAGGCTTTGAGATCGAGTAGACGGGAATCACAGGTCGAGTCTATGCCCGTCGCCTTTTGGAAACCCAACCTCCTGATCCGTGGTGAAAAGAAAAGTGGCCGGTCTCGAAAGACCGGCCACCCTTGGGTTTTGCAGAAGGAGATCAGTCCTTCTTTGGAGCCTTCTTAGCCGCAGGCTTCTTGGCAGCAGGAGCAGCTTTGGCGGCTGGCTTCTTGGCTGCAGGTGCCTTCTTTGCGGTCACGGCCTTTGGAGCCGCATCCGCAGGAGCTGCCTCGACGGCTTCGTGGTGGTCGTGGTGCGCTGCGTCTAGCTCACCCTGGGTGACAGGTGCGATGCGGTCTTCGAAGTAGAACTTAGAAAGCGACGAGCGAACACGAGCGCCAACGGTGATCTTACCCTCGGCGTTCGGACGAGCCAGAGTCGGCTTGTAGTCCTTGAAGTCAACGAGCTTGTACTGAGTGTGAACGTCAACAGGCTCGTGAACCTCGACATACTCACCGTGAGGCAGTCGCACGATGCGGCCCGACTCGCGACCGTGAAGCACGATTTCGCGATCCTTGCGCTGTAGTGAAAGGCACAGGCGCTTGGTGATGATGAACGCAGCCACAGGAACCACGAACAGGCCGATCTGAGCCGAGGTCAAGACCTGGTTTAGCGACATGTGGAAGTTCGTTGCGATGAGGTCGGTGCCAGCACCAGCCCAGAGCACGGCGTAGAAGCTGACTCCAGCGGCACCAATGGCGGTGCGGGTTGGGGTGTTGCGTGGGCGGTCGAGAACGTGGTGTTCGCGCTTGTCGCCGGTGATCCAGGCCTCAACGAATGGGTAGGCAGCAACAACAACCAAGAAGAGCACGCCCACGAGTAGCGGAATCAAGATGTTCCAAGACCAGGTGTTGCCAAATGCGTCAACGACCTCGAGATGGCTTGGAGCCAAACGAAGGGCGCCATCGAGCCATCCGATGTACCAGTCAGGCTGGGTACCAGCCGAAACAGGGGATGGGTCGTAGCCACCGTAGTTCCAAACCGGGTTGATGGTGAAGTTTGCGGCAATCAGCATGATCACACCGAAGACGATGAAGAAGAATCCACCGGCCTTGGCAACGTAAACAGGCATCAGCGGGTA
>NMUI01000124.1 GCA_002221445.1 Phenylobacterium zucineum
GTCTAAAGGGAACAGGCTCTGGGCCCAAGAAATCTCATAGGCCCAAGAAATCTCAGGCCTTGTCCGGCTTCGATGGCTTGGCAGCCATGAAGGCGGCGATCAGACCTGCGGTAATTTTGGGATTACGCACCGCAACAATACCGGCGGCAACCAGGGCGGCGGCGGCAATGAGTGGCTTATCCCGTGCCAAATCGAATAACCGGGTGGTCATATCCGGCTCAGGACCTGCCTTCCGCCCGGGCTTGGGATTTGCCGCCAGCAGCGCGGCCACCGCGACCAAGAGGAAAAGAATCAAGGTTGCCCCTGCAACCCCCGCCGCCGCGACAGCCGGGCCAAGGCTGGGGGAAAGGGCGGCAAACAAGGCAAATGCCAGGGCCAACACAAATACCCCCGTCGCCGAAGCGAGAGCTGCGACGGCGCAGGCAATTAAGATGGCGCGCTTAACAATCAACGGTTCCGACCGCCTGCCAGGAGAAGGCCAATCAGGACGCCAACGCCCAGGGCCGCACCCGCCGCCGCCAGGGGGCGTTCCTTAACTTTCTCGGTAATATACTTCTGGGCCTCGTCTAAATGCTCGGCTGTGGTGTCGGCATAGACCCGGGTATGGGCCCGAATTTGCTCCACGCTTTCTGCGACAATTTTTTCGAAGTGCTTTGCGGCTTCGGCAAAACGGCGTTCAGCCTGGCTTGCAACATCAGCGGCCGTCTCGGCAACCGCCTCAGCGGTGTCCTTAGCGGTGACGGTGGCTTTGGCGACCATTTTGACTCTCCAACTGGGTCTGAAACGAAACGGGCTCTTAAGAGGTCGGGATGAGCACAGGCTTTATCAAGATACATACCGGTTTCTTAGTCCTTCGGAAAGGCGGCGAGAAATTCGCCCAAGGAGCGAATTTCTCGCCCGGAGCTGCTGTCGCTGGCCACCAAGCTGAGGCATAAGATCATCCCATGACCAAAGCTTCGGCTGATCTCATCCTGGATCGCCACAGACTCGATCGAGCCCTGAGTGCATCGGGGCTGGGGGAGTATGAATGGGATATGGTCAAACAGGTATTCCGGATCAGTGCCGGAACGGCGGCGATGACCGGGTGGTCGCCCAAGGTGCGGTCGATGGCAGACTCAAGTCTGATCTTCGATCTGATACACCCAGAGGATCGTGAGCTGAATCGATCAGCCGTCACGGAATCTATTGCCGAAACCGGGGCATTTGAGGCAGAGTTCAGGTTGTTGCGTCCCAGCGCCGAGGACGTAGTCTGGGTTCGCGCAACAGGGGTTCTGATCCGGGATGACACCGGACACCCCATCGCCGTGTGCGGTCTCGTAAGAGACATGACCCATGAGCGTACAGCCGAAGACCAGCGTCGCACCCTGATGGCCGAACTTGACCACCGGGTTAAGAATGTCCTGGCTACGGTCCAAGCCCTGGCCCAGCAAACCGCAAAACGGACCCGCTCCCTGGAAGGTTTTCTTTCGGCCTTCGCTGGCCGTCTGAAATCCATGGCGGCGGCCAATGAATTACTGACGGCCGCCCGCTGGCGCGGGGCAGCGATTTCCCACCTGGCCGCCGCTGAGCTGGGGGTATTGCGCCGGGCCAGACCCGCGCGGACGGTCCTGAGCTGTTCCTAACGCCCCGGGCCGCCAATGCCCTGGCCCTAGCCCTGCATGAGCTGGCCACCAATGCGTTGAAGTTCGGGGCCCTTTCCACCGAACAGGGCCGCGTCAATCTCCGTTGGACGGAAACCCCTTCCGGGGGCTTTCGATTGACCTGGACGGAGTCCGGCGGCCCCATTGTGCGCCCGCCCAAGCGATTGGGATTCGGCTCGACCCTGCTGGCCCAGGTGACGGGGCGAGAACTGATCGGTGAGACCCATATTGAATATCTCGCCTCGGGTGTTCATGTGGTCCTGACCGCCGGTGCCGCTTCGGTGGTCAATCGACCAGACTCCGTACCATCAAAGCCGAAGGCTGAAGATACGCCCCGGTCAGATCGGCAACTCGCGAGCCCAAACGGGTTAAAAGGGTGTCGGGTCCTGATCGTCGAAGACGCAGTCCTCCTGGCCCTGGAGCTGGAAACAGGTCTTTCCGATGCCGGCGCTGTGATTATCGGGCCGGCCTATGAACTGGATGAAGCGCTCACCCTCCTGGACCAACCCATTGATGCGGCGGTCCTGGATGCGAATCTGAATGGTCAATCCGTCTTGCCCGTCGCCCAGGCTCTGGCTGAGCGTGGCATCCCGTTTATTTTCGCCACAGGCTATGGCGACACCGGGGCTGCCTTAGCTGGATACAATGCGCCCATTGTCCGCAAGCCCTATGACGTCGGTCAGGTCGCCCGTGCGGTGACGGAATTGGTCCGGGACTAGAGTGCGTTCCGATAAGTGGGAACCGGTTATCGGAACAAAACGCACTCTAACATCTTGAATGAGAGCCCTTTCCAGGTGGGCTCCGCGCATTTGAATCCTTAGCCTTTCAAGCGTTTGTATTACCTGCGAGACTGACGGCTGGATGAATTTGAAGTTTAGGCCATGCCCGATCCCACCGATGATCTTCCCGGCGAAACACCGATGCAAAAAGCTCAGCGACGGAAAAAGGCCGCCGTCGATCAACGGCCAAAGCCGCCGCGCGGGGGTCGGTTCCAGCGTGAACAGGCCGCAGCCCACATTTCAGGCTCAAAATCCAAACCCTGGATGTCGCGCTGATTTTTGCGCCCTTCGGTCCAATGGCTTTGCGAGGCAGGATAAGAGGGGCTCTCATTCAGTGGCTTGGAAAAGGCTTTGATCTGGTAGCCCGTTTCCACCTATCAGAACATGTTCTAAAAGGGCGTCAGGCTTGGCAAGGGCGCAGTTCAGGTGTCGAAAATGCGCATACTCCTGATCGTCGGGGGCGGGATTGCCGCCTATAAAAGTCTGGAACTTATTCGGCTTCTTCGGAAATCAGGAATTGAGGTCAGGGTCATCCTCACGGCGGCCGGGGCGCAGTTTGTAACGCCGCTTTCCCTGTCAGCCCTGACCGGCAACCCCGTTTGTTCGGATTTGTTCAGCCTGACCGATGAGGCGGAAATGGGCCATATCCAGTTGTCGCGCGCCGCAGATCTGGTGGTTGTCGCTCCAGCCACCGCTGACCTGATGGCCAAGGCCGCCAACGGCCTTGCCAATGACCTAGCTTCCACCGTGCTACTGGCAACGGACAAGCCCGTCCTGATGGCCCCGGCCATGAATGTCCGAATGTGGGAAAACGCCGCCACTCAGCGCAATCTTGCAACCCTCAAGGGCGATGGGGTTTCGATGATCGGACCCCATGACGGCGATATGGCCTGCGGCGAATTTGGGCCGGGACGAATGGCGGAGCCCGCAGAAATTCACGCTGCCATCCTCGCAGGACAGGCCACCACCCCGAAACCCCTTGCCGGTCGCCGAGCCATTGTTACCGCTGGACCGACCATCGAACCGCTTGATCCTGTCCGGTACCTCACCAACCGTTCCAGCGGTAAGCAGGGCTTTGCCATCGCATCTGCCCTGGCAAAACGAGGCGCGCAGGTGACCTTGGTAGCTGGTCCTGTGGCGCTGCCGACCCCTGCCGGAGTCTCGCGGGTGGATGTGGAAACAGCTCAAGACATGCTCGCCGCATGTCAGGCTGCCTTACCCGCAGACTTGGCCGTCTGTGTCGCCGCCGTGGCAGACTGGCGTCCGGCGCAGATTGCCCCGCGAAAGACCAAGAAAGTCTCAGGGAATGGTTCGCCCGTAATCCACCTGACCGAAAATCCGGACATACTGATGGCCCTGTCGCGGGGGGACAATCGCCCGACCCTCGTGGTGGGTTTTGCTGCGGAAACCGACAATGTCGAAGCCTATGCCCAGGCCAAACTGATCCGGAAGGGATGTGACTGGATCATCGCCAATGATGTTTCCATCGCCGAAACCATGGGCGGTGACCATAACGCGGTCTCTATTGTGACCACTAAGGGCATTGAACGCTGGACGCGTCTGGACAAGTCCGAGGTTGCCGACCGCCTAGCCGACCGTATGGCTGAGAGTTTGACATGAACCCGATGATCCCCGTGGTCCGTTTGGCGCATAATCGCGACCTGCCCCTGCCCGCCTATGAAACCGCCGATGCAGCAGGCATGGACTTGCGCGCAGCCTTGCCCGCCGATGAACCCTTTGTACTCAAACCTGGGGCCCGCGCTGCGATTCCCACAGGCCTCGCCTTTGCGATCCCGTCGGGGTTTGAAGGCCAGGTCCGGCCACGATCCGGACTGGCCCTGAAGTCCGGGATTACCCAGGCCAATACGCCAGGCACCATAGACGCCGACTATCGCGGTGAGGTGAAGGTCATCCTGATTAACCTTGGAGAAGACGACTTTGTCATCCGCCGGGGGGACCGCATCGGCCAGATGATCGTCGCACCCGTGACCCGTGCTGGCTGGATCGAAGTCGATAGCCTTGAGGAAACAGAACGGGGGGCCGGGGGCTTCGGCTCCACCGGGGTCCAATAAGGGTGGCCCTCTTGATTGCCCCGGAAACGGTGTGAGAAGGCCGGTTAGGGCTTAAGGCCCAGAACGTCCTGCATGTCGTATTCACCGGGGCTCCGGCTTGCCAGCCAGCGGGCGGCTTCCAAAGCACCTCGGGCAAACAGGCTACGATCCCGGGCCGAATGGCTTAGGGTTATAGTTTCATCTTCGGCCGCGAAGATCACAGCGTGGTCACCCACAATGCCGCCCCCCCGCAGGACAGAAAAGCCGATGTCGCCAGCCCGCCTCGGCCCGGTCAGACCATCCCGCCCCCGCACGGCAATCTCAGACAGAACCTGACCCCGCGCCTGAGCGGCGGCTTCGCCCAGCAGTCGAGCCGTGCCCGAAGGCGCGTCGACCTTACGCTTGTGGTGCGCCTCAAAGATCTCAATATCATAAGCCTCCGGGCTCAGAGCCCGGGCGGCCAGGGCAACCAGCCCCGCCAGCATATTGACGCCCAAAGAATAGTTCCCGGTGCGGACAATGGGGAGGGCTTTTGCGGCCAGGGCCAGGCGCGCAGCCTGGGCATCGGTGAACCCCGTCGCCCCGATCACCATGGCAGGACCGCCCTTAACTGCCAGGGTTTCCGCTAGGACCGTCGAAGCCTCAGCCGTGGTAAAGTCAATCACGACATCGGCCTTGGAGAGCGCCGCCTCAGCTGTGGTCAGGCCGGGGCCGGTTGATCCCGGCCGATCAAACTTCCCTGTCATGATCAGGTCTTCACGCTCAAGGAGTGCAGCCTCCAAAGCCAATCCCATCCGGCCAAGGGCCCCGGCCAAGGCAATGCGAACGGGTTGAGTCATGGGTCAGGTTCCAAGTCGATCTTGCGCTGTTTGTCCCCGCCAAGGGGTTTGGGTCAATGAATTCCGACGCGATCACCGCCCACCGCCCGTAAAATGGATGAACTCTCTGACCGAAAGACGGCTTTCGGACTGTTATCCCGCTCATCGGCCCTCTATAGGTTGAGGCCCATTCCTTAACCTGCCGAAGGACCCGCCGCGCTTATGAGCGATGCTGAAAAACGCACCTTCACCGATGAAGAGGCCCTGAGCTTTCACAAATACCCGACCCCTGGGAAGATCGCGATCACGGCGACCAAGCCTATGGCGACCCAGCGGGACCTCAGCCTGGCCTATTCGCCTGGCGTGGCGGTGCCTGTGCTCAAGATCGCCGAGGACCCCGAGGCCGCCTATGACTATACGTCCAAGGGCAATCTGGTAGCCGTGATCTCCAACGGCACAGCTATTCTTGGCCTCGGCAATCTGGGAGCCCTGGCCTCCAAGCCGGTCATGGAAGGCAAGAGCGTGCTCTTCAAGCGCTTCGCTGACGTCGATTCTATCGACATCGAAGTGTCGGCCGCCGACCCCGATGAGATCATCACCGTCGTCAAAAATATCGGCGTGACCTTCGGCGGAATCAATCTCGAAGATATTAAGAGCCCGAGTGCTTCCGTATCGAGACCGAGCTGCAAGAGCTGCTCGACATTCCGGTCTTCCACGACGACCAGCACGGCAC
>NMUI01000014.1 GCA_002221445.1 Phenylobacterium zucineum
GTGAGCCGCGAACACGTTGTCCAGAACGAAATCCGCATCGCCCTTGGGCGGGACGCGGTGCTGTTCCGCAACAACGTGGGCACCGCATGGACGGGGGATGTCACGAGGCTGAAGGACGGCTCACTGCTGATCCGCAACCCTCGCCCCCTCCATGCAGGCTTGTGCAAGGGGTCATCCGACCTGATCGGCTGGCGCTCGATCACGGTCACGCCGGACATGGTCGGCGAGAAGATCGCCGTCTTCTGCGCGGTCGAGGTCAAGGACGGACGCGGGCGACCGACCAAGGATCAGGTCCACTTCATCAACACCCTCGTCGGGGCCGGTGGCCTCGGGTGTGTGGCATGGTCTGTCGAAGATGCAAAAAAGGGTCTTGCGCTCGGTGGAAAATGATTTTACACGCCGAAACAGGAGGGGCAGTCAAATGATTGACGCAGAGGCATTCAGGCAAGCCTACGAACGGGGCGATAGCTATCTGAAACTCTGCGAAGATTTCGGCATCACCGAGCGGCAGGCGCGCAAAGCTGCATGGTCTTTGGGTCTTGCTACTCGTCGCCCCACCCGCACTCGGCGGATCGCGCCGGACGACTTCCCGGAAGTGGTCAACCGCCTCGGCATCACCAAGGCCCGCGCCCACTTCGACGTAGCATGGGACACGATCTACAGATGGTGTGGAGAACTCAACATCAAGCCCCCGGCGCGGCGTCCGACCAAGACGCGCCCGCGCAAGGACATCGAGGTCCCGGCAGACTGGGCCGAGGTCGCGCCGACGAAATTCAAGGTCGAGCTTTCGGTCCATTACGGACTGTCGTCGCGGATGATCGACCGGCTCATCGAGCGCACCGGCATCCGCAGCCGCAAGACCGTTCACGAGTTGGCGCGCGAGCGCCCAAGCAAGGAGCAGCACCAGCGCCCGCTCTGCTGGCGTCCGAGCGGCTCGTTCTACACCTTCCGCAACGGCGCAGAGCTTCCGCGCTCGACGCCCGAGGCGGCGGCACAATTCTTGCGGCGGCGGTACGCGAACGTCCACCGCGCCGACATTCGGATGAAGGAAGGCAGCGCGGAGACATGGGGCGACCGGCGCGGCCTGCCAGACCACGGCAAGGGGCAATACTACGTCCACCCGGTCGGGGTCGTCAGCGAGTTGGACTTGGTGATGTTGGCGGTGCGGCATGGCTTCGAGTTTTAGGGGCAAGTTCCCCCTCACGGATTTTCTGGTGAACATGATCGGGGCTACCAACGATCAAATTCGCCGCGCCTGTGCCGATCCCGAGAAGATCGCGCGGCACTACGGCATCAACATTGAACATTGCAAAGCATATCTTCGGAACGAGTTAGTAATGCGAGGAATGTATAATGAGAGAACAGCAGAAAATGTTAGAAGCTGAACTTGCCAAGTGGACAGGGTTTACTTGGGGGTGCAGGAACGGCGGTCGCCACAAGCAGATCGTCCTAGAGAACGAAGGCCATCGTCGAATTTGCCCGTTCTCGCTGACCCCGGTATGTCGCCGGTCACTGCTGAACAACGTGACGCAACTGCGTCGGGCGCTCAACGAAATCGGAGCGCAGAAGAAGGGAACCCACTGATGCCGAAGCCTACCGCTGACTGGACCGTCATTCCGATCAAGGAACTGGGCCTGTCCACCCGCGCCTTCAACGCCGTCACGCGCGGCGCTGGGTGCCGCACCATCGGCGATCTGGCCGCGAAGTCCGACGCCGATCTTCGCACCTCGCCGGGGATGGGGCCGACCAGCCTGCAAGAGTGCCGTCAGGCGCTGCGCCGGTTCCTGACCGAGCGCGGGTTCATGGGCGACATCGCCAACGCTCTGGTGCGCGCCGCGCGCGATGCGGGGACGCACGATCTGACGCAGTCCGACGCCATCGCCGTCATCGCGGCGCTCGGTAACGAGGGCTGGGAGCTTCGCCGTGCCTGACCGCCTCCGCCACTGGCTGCGCGAGCAGTTCGGCTGGGACGTCTACGACTGGCACCCCGACGACATTCAATTCTAGGAGAGGAAGACATGACCATCATCGAACAGGCCCGCGCTCGGGTCGCAGATCGCTATTCCCAGCCCTACCACAAAAATGCCATCCTGAACGGGGACTGGGACAGCGGTTCCATCGTCCAGAATGAAGTCAAAGCACTCGAAGCGGAGCAGGAACAGTGCCGGGAAAGCGACCACGAGTGACGCACCCGATCATCCTGCCGTCCCAAGTCACCGCGATCCGCGAGGCTATGGGGATGAGTACGACCCAGTTCGGCGAATACTGTCAGGTCACGCGCCAGACGGTCCGCAACTGGGAAAGTGGCCGCACCGAGGTCGAGGGTCCCGCGCGGGTTCTCCTCGTCCTTCTGGGAGAGAAATTTGACGTATGAACGCACAGCAGATCGCGAAGGGGCTGGGGAAATTTAACACCTCGGCGGGGGGCTTCGTGGCCCCGTGCCCCGCGCACGACGACAAGACGCCCTCCCTGTCCATCACGGACGGCAAGGACGGAAAGGTCCTCGTCCACTGTCACGCAGGCTGCGACCAGCAGGCCGTCATCGACGCGCTCAAGGGCCGCAAGCTCTGGCCCGAGGCAGAGGCTGCTGAACCCCAGCCGAAGCGCGGCAGGCCGAAGCAGACCATCGTCGCGACCTACGACTATGCCGACCCCGAGACGGGCGAGGTCCGGTTGCAGGTCGTGCGGTACGAGCCGAAGACCTTCCGCCAGCGCCGTCCTGACGGCAAGGGCGGCTGGACATGGTCGGTGCCCGCGTCGGAGCGCATCCTGTTCAACCTGCCTGCCGTGGTGCAGAACGCCGGGAAGGCCGTCTGCATCGTCGAGGGCGAGAAGGACGTCCAGTCCCTCGCCTCCATCGGCATCGTCGCCACCTGCAACCCCGGTGGGGCTGGCAAGTGGCAGTCCAACTATACCGACGCGCTGGCGGGCCGGGATGTCCTCATCCTGCCCGACAACGACGAACCCGGAGAACAACATGCTGAAACCGTCGCTCGCGCGCTCTATGGCCGCGCCAAGTCAATCCGCATCATCCGCCTCCCCGGCCTCGCGCCCAAGGGGGATGTCAGCGACTGGATTGCCGCTGGTGGCACTCGGGACGACCTCGTTCGTCTGCGCCTTGCTGCTTCTCTCTACGAGCCTCCTGCTGACGGCGGTCGTGATGATGTGGACGTTGCGCCTGAAGGCGCGATTTACCCCTCGGACGATGGGACGCCGTTCCGGTGCCTCGGGTTCAACAACGCAACCTACTACTACCTCGCGCTGGGGACGCAGCAGGTAACGGCGCTGACCCCGTCGCAACACACCGAGGCGAACCTTCACGCCATCGCGCACCGCACCTACTGGGAGCGGGAGTATTCGGACCGGAACGGACCGAACTACAAGATGGCGGCGCACGACATGATGTGGATGTGCCACGAGCGCGGCATTTTCTCCCCGGAGATTTTGCGCGGGCGCGGCGCTTGGTACGACCAAGGCCGGATCGTGCTGCACATGGGCGACATCGTCTACGTGGACAAGACGCCGACCGCCCCGGTGCGGGTCCAGTCGGCCTACGTCTACGAGCAAGCGAAGCCCATGCGGGCCGACATCGACAACCCGGCCACCGTGCAGGAGGCGAACGAGTTCCTGAAGCTGGTGAAGATGATGCCGTGGGCATCTGACATCGAGGCGCTCTACGTCGCGGGCTGGTGTGCGCTGGCTCACATCGGCGGCGTCCTCAACTGGCGTCCGCACATCTGGGTCGTCGGCTCCAAGGGGTCGGGCAAGTCGCATGTCATGTCGCAGGTGATCCGGCCCATCCTCGGGGACAACTGTCTGTTCGTCGTCTCGGAAACCACCGAGGCGGGCATCCGGCAGTCGCTGGGGCACGACGCGCTGCCCGTGCTGATGGATGAGGCCGAAGGCGAAGACACGCGCTCCGTGGACCGCTTGCAGCGCATTCTGGCGCTGGTGCGGCAGTCGTCCTCGGAGACGGGCGGCAAGATTGCCAAGGGCACCACGAGCGGGAGCGCCATGTCGTTCCAGATCAGGTCGCCCTTCGCGTTCTCGTCGATCAACGCCAGCCTCGTGCAGCAGTCCGACAAGAGCCGCGTGACGGTGGTCGAACTGAAGCCCGAGAACCGCAAGCACGACCTCGACGAGCTTCTCGCTGCCGAGGCGCGGGTGCTGAACGAGGGCTTCATCAGCCGGTTCTACGCCCGCTCGATTGCGATGGCGGCGACCATCCGCGCGAACGCGCTGGTCTTCGCCAAGGCGGTCGCTGCGGTCATGGGTGAGCAGCGCGCGGGCGATCAGATCGGGACGCTGTTGGCCGGGGCGTACAGCCTCACCAGCGACAGCCTCGTGACGTTTGAGCAGGCGTCCGCATGGGTCCAGAAGCAGGACTGGGAGGAAATGAAGGGCGAGGTGCAGGGGCAGTCGGACGAGGCCATGATGCTCGCTCACCTGCTTCAGCAGGTCGTCCGCTTCCAGACCGACAACGCCACGGGCGAGCGGTCGGTCGGCGAGTTGGTGGACATGGCTCGCCGGTTCGAGCCGGGGTACGACTTCGCGGTGAAGACCCTCGGGCGGATCGGGCTGCGCTACCACGACGGCGGGCTGATGATCAGCAACACCGCTGACGGGGTGAAACGGCTCCTGAAGAACACCGCTTGGTCGGTCAACTGGGCCAAGGTGGCGAAGCGCGTACCCGGTTCGAGGTCCGCAGGAGTGGTCTATTTCGGCTTCTCCGGGAGCGAGAGCAGGGCGGTGTGGGTGCCAATTTAATTCCCCGAATGAATTTTCATTTTACACTTGGGGATTTTTCGGGATTTTTCCCGGCGCAACAAAAATCAAGGGAGGGCAAGATTAATTCGTCTGAGGTGTAAAATGGTTTTCCCGACCGAGTGAAAGCGTAAGGGCCGAGGAAAACCGTAAGCCAGAAATGGCGGATTTCTGCGGGTTCTGACGTTTCTTACGCTAACGACGCCCGCACGACAGATACATAGAGAGAGAAAGATATAGCCACTTACGAAAAGGAATAACCCTATATATATATCTATTTAAGTGTTAGAAGTGTTAGTAGTGTAAGAAACGGCAGATTTCTGCGGGTCTCGGGCTAACGCTGGGCTTTCAAAAGCGTAAGAGACCGTTAGAAAATGATTTTACAGCAAGAAGGGGAATGATATGAGTGAAGACGGAAGGCCCACGACGCTGGTCAGTCGTGACAAGGTGCGCTTGCCGAAGGATCGGCGGGCGGTAGCCGTTGATGTGATGACCCTCGCGGGCGAGGCCCTGATGAACAAGGACCGCTTTGTGTGGTCGATCCTCTATCGCGCATCGAAGGAAATCGAACATGGCTGACCTCGCATCACCGCCGCCGTTGCAGGACCACCGCTTCGGCGAACTGATCAAGGGCAAGCACTACGCCTATGCGCGGGGACTGACCATCAATCCGGTCCACCTGCCCATCGCGCTCGATGCCATGCAGGAGGACGGCTGGGAGCTTATGGCCGTGTTCGGCGACACGAAGTCCGATAGGGTCGGGTTCGTGTTCAAGAGGATCACCCCTAACTGGTCCCCTTGGTGTGAGACTTGTGGGAAGGACGTTCCTGAAGTCTTGTGCGCCAGTTGCGGAGGGTGGTGGCGTGACCACAATCCCCGCGAGCAAGAGTTGGCCGCGCTGGTCAAGGAACTGGCTGACGACTTGGAGGCAGAACTGAAAGCGAAAGGTGTTTACGATACGCCTCGCCGGATGGAGCGTGACATGGATGTGGTGGTGCGCGCTCGCGCGGCCATCAATAACGAGGGAGTGAACTGATATGGAAGACCCGAATAACATCGAGCCGCCGTTCAAGGTCGGCGATCACGTTCGCAAGAAGTCCGGCTACCTGTGGCCGGGGGTCGTGGTGGCGATCTTCCTGACCACCGAGGGCAAGGTCCGGCTGGTCGTGGAATGCACCGCGCCGGATGTGAAGGGGGCGCTGCACATCTACGCGCTCGACCAGATCGAGAAGGGATACTGACATGCCTGTGAATGATAGGCGGCTCGCCGCCATGATCCGCCGCAGGGACCGGCTGGCCGCTGATCTGGCCAACATGGACAAGCGGGTCCGGCTGGCAATCGTCGAGTATAGCCGCGAGCAGGGTTTCTTGGTTCCGCTGCGGATCGAGAAGGTCCGGCCCATGCTGGGACTGGACAGCCACGGCGCACACCACGGCAGCGTTCACTGATCGAGAGGGGGCTTCGGCCCCCTTTCTTTTGTGCTAGGGTCCAGTCATGGAGAAGATCAACATCACTTCGGACGTCGCCGCCGTGGCGAAGAAGTTCGCGGGGAAGATGAACGCGAAGAACATCCGGTTCGCGACCGCTGTGTCGCTGACGAAGATGATCCAAGGCGCGCAGGGCAACATCCGCAAGACCATGCCGAAAACAAATCGGGGTCCTTTCTACGTCCGCAGAAATTGGGTCCTTTCTGGCATTCGCATCAAGACCGCGTCTGTGAGCGGGCTGAAGGCAGAGGTCTACTCGCTCGACAGTGGCGGGCGCAGGCCGTTCATGGGCATTCAGGAGAGCGGTGGCATCAAGGTGCCCAGCGTGGCTGACCACCTCGCCGTGCCTACTGCGTGGGTCCAGCCGAACATCAACGCGCTGATCCGCAACGAACTGAAGCCGAAGGCGCTGCTGGGGCAGGCCGTGCCCGACCGCAGCCAGCGGCCCACGACCTACGTCATGCGGCAGTCCGGCTATGACCGCACCATCACCAAGGGCCGGGGTACGGCCAAGGTCACGCGCCGGGTCAAGGTCAACTTCAGCAGTCGGTTCAAGACGCTGCTGGTGAAGGGCAAGGACGCTGGCACCGAGTTCATCCTGATCAAGGTCGGGGGCAAGTACCGTGTGGCGTGGCGGCTCGTGCCGAGGGCGAAGATCAAGCAGACCCGGTTCGTCGCGGGTCCGGCCAGCCGGTTCGTGAAGCAGAACGCCGAAGGCATCCTGATGCGGAACTTTGCCGATGTGTTGAGGTCCGGCTAGGGTCCGGCCAAGGTCCGGCCAGCACGGGTCCGGCTGGGGTCCGGCTGGGGTCCGGCCAGCCCCTAGGGGGGTGGAGGCCCCGGTTGGGCCACTTTGGGCCATTTTCGGCCTCCCGGTGATGTTATATCATCACATTCGCTGCGGTGCAGCACGACTTGACCCATTGATTTTAAACGATTTTTCCTTTCCTGGCTTCGCACTTGCAGCAAGCCGGCGCTCGCAATTGCGAAGCGCCCGCGCCCCTCCCCGGCGCTCCCGGTCCCCCGGTTCC
>NMUI01000125.1 GCA_002221445.1 Phenylobacterium zucineum
AAGAGCGCCGTGGCCAGGGCGCGCGCTGGCCGGGCAAATTTGACCGAGGCCTCATGGGGTCCCGCAAGGGTTCGAATGCCCCTGTCCCTGATCCGTCGATGTCTGATCCAGACCACTAGAGCGGCGCTTTGGCCATGAGCGTCGTGATCAGGGTCTGCGCACCGTTTGCCTTACGCATGTCATCATTCGGGCCAGCGATGGACATGTTGAACCAGACCACTTGACCGGTGTGGAGGTCCACCAGGGAGGTGACCACATACTGACTGCCCAGGGGAATGCCGAAACCTAAGGCCGCCGCCCCGACCATGGCCACGATCCGCCCGGCGCTGGCATAGGTTCCATTGGCAGAGGTGAATAGAGCATAGTCGGCACCATGTGCCTCCCCAAGGATCTTGACCCCGTCGCCTAAGGTCCAGTCGAAGGTCTTTGCCTTGGTTGGCAGGGTCATGCCTGAATAATTGTAGGTGGCTATGGTGGCCCCTACGGCCTGATGCAGTCGCAGCAGTTGCCCTTCCCGACCGCCCATGGACTGGTCCGGATCTATCACCTCTATCGGGTGGTTGGCCCCCCTCAACTGGGTCTCCAGGGCGATTTGCAGATTTTCTTCGCCCTGAGCGCTCCAGTCCGCCCGCGCTTCGGATAGGCCTGCAGCCGTCATCAAAGCCAATCTAACAGCCGGTTTGATTACCAGGATCTTGGTTCCGGCCTTGGGGGTCTCCAGGTGGGCCGCCAGTCGGGTATTTGTGGTTGTGGCGCAGGCCGTCAGGGCGAGCAAGGCAACAAAGATCAGAAGCTTTTTCATTCAACCCCCGGTCAACTGAACGACAAAAAGCTTTGCTGCATCCTGGGCGTTGGTCAACCGATCAAATACCGTGATCATTGTGTTTCAGGCTCACAGTTTATTCGCAATCGCCCCATATTACCGGGGTGGAAATCAGCCTTCCCATTTCGCCCATCGGCAAGCCGACGCCACTCGTATAAACCTTGGGACATGCGCCACCAGTTAAGGCGCTCGCAAACGTGAGCAGCCAATGTCGGACTCAAAACCCCGTAAAAAATGATTCTCTCTCCTCTTCAAACGACCTTCAACGTCCGTCTCGCCCAAGGGCTGATTCGACCGGACCCGGCCCAGGCGGCGGGCTTGGCTGCCCTGGTGCGGCTGGAGGCTGACCTGGCCGACCCCGGTAGCCTGCTGGCCCGATTCCGTAAGCCGGAGAGTCGTCGTGGGGTTTATCTTTGGGGGCCAGTGGGGCGGGGCAAGTCCATGCTCATGGATCTGTTTTTCGAGACGGTCCCGATCCGATCCAAACGTCGAACCCACTTTCACGTCTTTATGGGCGAGATTCATCGGCGGATCGGGGCATGGCGCAAGGGTGATACGGCGGCCCGTAAGGCGCAGTTTGGTCAGCACAAGGGCGATGATCCCATCCCGCCCGTGGCAGATCTGGTGGCGTCAGAGGCCCAACTGATCTGCTTTGACGAGTTCCAGGTCACCGATATTGCCGACGCCATGATCCTGGGCCGGCTGTTCGACGCCCTGTTCGCCCGGGGTGTGACCCTGGTTGCCACCTCCAACCGCGAGCCAGATGCCCTCTATCGGGACGGCATTAACCGACAGCTCTTCCTGCCCTTTATTGAAACCCTAAAAAGCCGGGTCGAGGTGGTGAAGGTGGCCGGTGTTCATGACTATCGCCTGGACCGTCTGAGGGCGACGGGAACCTGGTTCTCCCCCAATGATCCCGACAATCAGCGGACCTTCGCCGCCTTGTGGATGGACATGCTGGGGGGCGAGGATGAGGTGGGCGAGACCCTGGAGGTCCTGGGTCGCAAGATCTACCTGCCCCACGCCGCTGGCGGCCTGCTGAGGGCCAGTTTCTCCAGCCTCTGTTCGGTGGCCCTTGGCCCCAACGACTATGTCGCCCTGGCGGGCCGGTTTCATACGGTTTTCCTCGAAGACCTGCCCAAGCTGACCGCTAACCGTCGGGAGGAGGCGCGGCGCCTGGTCACCTTGATCGATGAACTCTATGAGGCCCGAACCAAGCTGATCGTCCTGGCTGAGGCGGACCCGACCAAACTTTATCCGGAAGGCGACGGGGCCTTTGAGTTTGAGCGCACAGCGTCCCGGCTTCAGGAAATGCGATCAGCAGACTGGCTGGCAGAAGAGCGCGACCCATCCTCAGCGGCGTAGTATCGGCGCAGAATCACCAAGGTTCCCAAGGCACCCAACAGCGACATGAGCAAGGTAAATCTAAGGGGAATGCCAGCGATGATCAAACCTGCCGCCACCAGACATCCCAGACCTGCACCCATGTCATAGGCCCCTTCTGTCACCATGTGGAACCTCAAGGGGCAGGGGGATTTCTTGGCCAGATTATAGACGGCCGTCGCCATGGGCGGGACATAGAGACTGCCAACCAAGGCTCCGGCGGCATTAACGATCAGGGCGATCGGCGCGGTCACGGTCAGGCTGCGGGCCGCGATGGAAAGCGCCAGGACCGTAAAGGCCAGGCCTGCGGCCTTTGCCCCGTGTCCCAGGTCCACCAATCTTCCCAGAATCAGACCCGCCGCGGCCCCGACAACCGCCGCCAGGGCCATGGCCCCACCGAAGGCCGTGAAGCTCTCCTTCAGGGTCAGGAACAGGACCAGCTGCCAGCCGACATAATAGCCCGCCGATACCCAGCCGTCGGTAACACATATTGCAAACCCCATGCGTGAGGCCCAGATGGCCCCCGGTGCTGTCTTAGCAATGGTTACATTGGGGCTGGCCAGCAGGGGCAGGGCGGCGAGAAACTGAACGCCGGCGACGCCACCGAAGGTGGCCACAGGCCCCAAATGGGCAATCCCCCAACCGCCGAGAATGGGAGCGATGATGGATACCCCGGAGACCAAAGCCTCCCGGGCGCTCACCTGATGACCGCGATGTTCAGCATCGCCAAGCGCGGCAAAATAGGCGTGATAGGTGGTCCAATAGAGGGTGTCGCCGGCGGCTGAGACTAGGCACAGGGCAAGCAACCAGCCGTCAAGGCCGTGAACCTCCGCCAGCAGGGATATTGCAGGGCTTGGACCAGGGTACCCAGAATAACCACGGGTCGCAGGCCCCAGGCCTTGCTGAAGATCAAAATCAGGGGCCGCAGACAGAACCGTCCACCCAGTATGGCGGCGAAGGCGCAGAACACCAGGGGCAGGCTGACCCCGGCTTTCAGCAGATAGACAGCGAAGAACACCCCTCCGCCATTCACTGCCAGGGCGTGCATTCCGTAATGCAGGTTCAGCAGGTTGACGGACCTGTTACCGAAAAATGCCATGGCGGTCGGGACTATCGATCTACAGGGACAGGTCGGGCACCAGAACCCTTGGCCAGCCCTTGCCGGAGGCGGGGACGGGCCATGGAACCCGGACTGTTTTCGGACCTGAGGGCGATCAGATAAGGTCGCATGGGGTCGCCTTCCATAAAAGGCCGATTATGACAAACACGGCTTGCACGGGGTGAAAATTTTGGCCGACTCCCTGTAAGCCGAAGTCGCACTGGATTGTGAGCCTGAATTCGCGCTGTCGTTGACACAATGACCTCTGGGCTTAAAACCCCTCGCAACAGGTCCGAACGGAAACCGCTATGATCGACGCCGAACGCCCCCTATCGCCCCATATCCAGGTCTGGCGATGGCACCTGACCATGTTCACCTCCATCGCGCACCGCGCCAGTGGGGCGGGTTTATATGCCGGGGCCCTGATTCTGGCCGGATGGGCTGTAGCGCTTGGCGCAGGACCCGCCGCTTATGATAGCTATATGCACCTGCTCGGCGGTCCCTTGGGTAAGTTGGTGATGGTCCTGCTGACCCTTGGGGTTTTCTATCACCTCGCCAACGGTATCCGGCATTTGGTCTGGGATTCGGGCAAGGGTCTGGATGTGAAGTCCGCCAATTTCAGCGCCGTCGCTGCCATCGCCTTCGCCATCGTCGCCACCCTGGTCGTCTGGGTCATCGCCTTTACCACGGGAGCTGCCTGATGGCTGGTTATCGCACCCCCCTCGGTCGGGCCCGGGGCCTCGGCGCGGCCCATCACGGAGCATCCCACTGGCTGGCCGAACGGATCAGCGCCATAGCCCTGATTCCCCTGGTGCTCTGGGCGATCTTCGGGGTCCTACGGCTGGCGACCCTGGACTATGAAGGTGCCGTGGTCTGGGTCAGCTCTCCGCTCAATGCGGTTCTGCTGGTCCTGCTGACCGCTACCGCCTTTTGGCACATGCACGCTGGGATGCGGGTCATCGTAGAGGACTATATTCACAAAACCCTGACCAAGGCTGTCTTGCTGCTGCTTAACCTGTTCATCGGCATTCTGGTGGGCGGATTGGCGATTTTCTCAATTCTCAAGGTCGCGCTGGGAGGCGCTCTCTAGGCTCATGTCGACCTATCAGTTTATTGATCACAAGTTTGATGTGGTTGTGGTTGGGGCTGGGGGCTCCGGCCTGCGGGCCGCTCTGGGTTGCGCCGCCGCCGGTCTGAAGACCGCCTGTGTGACCAAGGTCTTCCCCACCCGTTCGCACACGGTGGCGGCTCAGGGCGGCATCTCCGCCAGCTCGGTAATATGGGCGAGGATGACTGGCGCTGGCATATGTACGACACCGTCAAGGGGTCTGACTGGCTAGGGGACCAGGATGCCATCGAATACCTCTGTCGCAATGCACCGGCGGCGGTTTATGAGCTGGAACACTGGGGCGTGCCCTTCTCCCGCACCCCAGACGGTAAGATCTATCAGCGGGCTTTCGGCGGCATGACCCGCAATTTCGGGGAAGCCCCGATCCAGCGCACCTGCGCGGCGGCGGACCGTACCGGCCATGCCATGCTGCACACCATGTATGGTCAGGCCCTGGCCCAGAACACAGAGTTCTTCATTGAGTATTTCGCCCTCGATCTGATCATGGACGAAGGGGTCTGCCGGGGCGTCACCGCCTGGAAACTGGACGACGGCACCCTGCACAGGTTCCAGGCCCAGCTGGTGATCCTGGCCACAGGTGGCTATGGCCGGGCCTATTTCTCGGCCACCAGCGCCCACACTTGCACCGGGGACGGCGGCGGCATGGCGCTGCGGGCGGGCCTGCCCCTGCAGGACATGGAGTTCGTCCAGTTCCACCCCACCGGCATTTATGGAGCGGGCTGCCTCATTACCGAAGGGGCCCGAGGCGAGGGCGG
>NMUI01000126.1 GCA_002221445.1 Phenylobacterium zucineum
CAGCGGCCGCTTCAGCCCGGGCGCGCATCTTCTCGGGCACGGGCTGAAGCGGCTTGGCGGGCCTGATGCTCGAGGGCGGCACGCTGCCGGGCGCGCAATTCTTCCGACGACAGATTTCCATCTGCCGTTGCTGAGACGGCCGGGCGGGGAACCTGTGCCGCCACCGGGGGGTGAACACACGTTTTTCCGCCGATGACGGGGCAGCAAGATTGCCTGCGGGTCCAGCGTGCGGACGTGCGCGCTTGGTCTCCACAACCACCGTCTTGGAGCGACCATGGCTGAAGGTCTGCTTTACCGTACCCGCGCTCACAGCCCCAGCCCCCGTGCGGGGCTTTAGGGTCAGGGGCGCGCGTCCGCCGGGGGCGGGGGGACGGCCATTGTCGTTCTCGTCGCTCATGCGCTCGCTTTACATACCGGCCGGGCGATCCCAGCCACATTCAACAGCAATTGGCGCGCAAAACCTTGAAGGATTCTGCCCGCCGCTAAAATTCCTCACGCCAACCCTCAGGAAGGAGCGGGCGAAAACCTGATAAACGCATGACGTCTAAAGTCCAGCGATCAGCACCGCGCCCCGCGAGGAAGGCGGTGTGTATCACATTCTCACCCCCCAAGGCCAAACCCAATTCCAGCCCAGTGTAAACACCGATCAAACGAGGCGGCTTGGGCGACTTCCGGGCCGCGTTTTGGATCTTCCGACGACCGTCCGGCGCACCGTCAACGGCCTCCACAAGCCAAGCAGCCTTTCCGGCACCCAAGGCTGCTGCGACCTTTTCAAATCCCGAAATAAGATCACCGGCCCGTTTCGCAAGACCGAGCCCATGAAGAATGCGCGTGTAGAGTAAGGCCTCCACCTGATCAGACAGGTCGTCGGGAGCCGTCAGCTTCGCCTTGGCCGCCCGGGAAAACAGGCCCTTTCGAGCGGCAAGATTCACAGACGCCCGATTCGCAGCCACCCAGAGGCCCCGGCCTGGGAGCTTTGCCGCCAGATCGGGTGTCACGAGACCACCTGGTCCGGCGACAAACCTGATCAAATCCTTTTCGCCCATGACCTCACCGGTCGTCAAATCTCGTCGTTCGCGTGAGGCTTGGGCCAAGGTGGCGGAAGGCATAGGTGTGGCTTGACCTTAGTGAGTCGAGGTCCCGAAAACCTGTTCCTGCTCCGACAGTTCAACAGCCGGGGCCTCTTCGATTTCCGGCTCCGGAGGGGCCTCAACCCAACCCATAACCACGCGGGCCCGCATGATCAGGGCCTCTGCTTCTGCAGGGTCCAGGTTGAAGGTTTCGAGGAGGCCCGCTTGCCGCACCCGCTCACCGTCCTTGGTTTCGAACCAGCCGCGCAGGTCATCGGGAATCAGACCCGCCAGATCTTCAACGCTCTTTACATCTCCCTGACCCAGAGCCACGGCCATGGGCAGGGTCACACCTTCAATCTCCAACAAGGCGTCTTCGACGCCCAGCTCCCGGCGCTTGGCGTCGAGCTCAGCGGATTCCCGTTCCAGGAAGTCGCGTGCACGGGCTTGGATTTCCTCAGCCGTATCCTCGTCAAAGCCTTCAATGGCGGCAACCTCAGCGCTTTCCACATAGGCGACGTCTTCAACACTTGCGAAGCCTTCGGTCACGAGAAGCTGGGCGATCACTTCGTCAACGTCCAAGGCTTCCTGGAACAGGGCCGTGCGCTCGGTGAACTCCCGCTGACGGCGTTCGCTCTCCTGGCTTTCGGTCATAATATCGATCTGCCAGCCGGTCAGCTGGCTGGCCAAGCGGACATTTTGGCCTCGACGGCCGATAGCCAGAGACAATTGCTCGTCCGGAACCACGACTTCGACTCGCTCATCTTCCTCGTCCATGACCACCTTGGACACCTCAGCCGGGGCCAAACCATTGACGATGAAGGTCGCCTCGTCGGGGCTCCATTGGATGATGTCGATCTTTTCACCCTGCAGTTCGGCGACGACGGCCTGAACTCGGCTGCCGCGCATACCGACGCAGGCCCCAACCGGGTCAATGGAGCTGTCATTAGAGATAACCGCCATCTTGGCGCGGCTGCCGGGGTCCCGAGCCACAGCGCGAATTTCGATCACACCGTCATAGACCTCCGGCACCTCCTGGGCGAACAGCTTGGCCATGAAGCCGCCGTGGGCGCGGGATAACAGAATCTGCGGACCCTTGGCTTCCCGACGGACATCATAGATGTAGCAACGGATCCGATCGCCGATATTGAAGTTCTCGCGCGGGATGGACTGATCCCGGCGCATAATGCCTTCGCCCCGACCCAGATCGACGACGGTATTGCCGTATTCGACGCGCTTGACCGTGCCGCTGATGATCTCGCCGACCCGATCCTTGAACTCTTCGAACTGGCGTTCCCGCTCGGCTTCCCGGACTTTGCCCGTGACCACCTGACGGGCCATCTGGGTCTGCACCCGACCAAATTCGAAGGGCGGCAAAACTTCTTCATAGGTTTTGCCGACAAAGGCCTCTTTGTCAGTACGCAGGGCATCAGCCAGACGGCGGCCCCCGACAGGCTCTTCCGCGATGCCGTCTTCATTCTCGAACACCGCGTCGTCGGCGACCACGGTAATCACCCGCTTAACGATGGTTTCGCCCGTCTTCTGGTCGATATTGACCCGAATATCGTGCTCTGCGCCGTAGCGAGCCCTAGCCCCCTTTTGAATGGCCTCTTCGATCGCCTCAATGACGACTTCACGATCAATAGACTTTTCCCGCGCCACAGCGTCGGCGATTTGCAACAGCTCAAGCCGATTGGCGGAGATTCCGGTCAGGCTCATAGGTCTTGGTCCTTACAGTTCGGTCTTTGAGGTTTCAGCCGCCAAGCGGGCGGCGCGCACGTCGGCACCCCGCTTCAAGAGCTTGTCGGTCAGGGAAAGTTTAGCTTCGACGATCCAGGAAAAGGGAACCAGGGCTGTGGCCTCTTCACCTTCAAGGTCAATGGCGACCTGATCGTCTTCAATACCGGCCAGCACGCCCTTGAACCGCTTACGCCCCTCGGCGACACGATCCAGCTCCAGGCGGGCCTCATGCCCTTCAAAGGTGGCGAAATCCTTCAGCCGGGTAAGTGGACGGTCAACACCCGGTGAGGAGACCTCAAGGGTGTATTCCCCGGTAATTGGATCAGCCGCATCCAGAATGTCAGCCACAGCGCGGGACAATACGGCGCAATCTTCGACATTCATGTCACCAGACGGGGTCTCAGCCATGATCTGCAGACGCCGGGCATGTTCGCCGCCCATCAGACGTAGGCGCACAATCTCATAGCCCGCCGCCTCGACCACAGGGTCGAGCAGCTCCAGGAGCTTGCCGTCTTCAGCGGTCTTGCCGCGCATCAAATTCGCCGCCCTCCGGCCAACAAAAAAGCGGCTGGGCCGGAGCCCGCCGCTCGTAAGCGTTATCCAACGCTACGGACGATGTTGAGGGACTTATAGCGAGGGCGGGAAGGTTTGTCAGCCCCTCTGTGATTGAAAGACAGGATGAGATTAGGCAGGCCGGAGACAATCCGGCTCGAAATTAACCTTAGGACATCTTTCCCCTGCATCCGGATTGGTCCAAAAGCCGGGCGCGGACGCCGTTGTCCGCGCCTGGAAAGACCATCTCCCCATGGACATCTCCAAAATCTCTGTTGGCGTGAACCCGCCCTATGACGTGAACGCTCTTATCGAAATCCCTCAGGGGGGTGAGCCCGTCAAATATGAGCTCGACAAGGACAGCGGGGCGATCTTTGTGGATCGCTTTCTGCACACCGCCATGTTCTATCCCGGCAATTACGGCTTCATCCCGCACACCCTGTCCGGTGACGGCGATCCCATGGACATTCTGGTGGTTGGCCCGACGCCGGTGGTCCCCGGTGCCATTATCCGTTGCCGCCCGATCGGCTGTCTGATCATGGTTGATGAAGCTGGTGATGACGAAAAGGTTCTGGCGGTGCCTGTGGACAAACTCCACCCCTTTTATGCTGGCGTCGATTCTTGCGCGGCCTACCGTCCATCCTCACCGAGCAGATTGCCCATTTCTTCCAGCACTATAAGGATCTGGAAAAGGGTAAGTCGGTTGAAATCGTCCGCTGGGCAGAGCCTGAAGAAACCGGCGAAATCATCCGTCAAGCCATCGAACGCGCCAAGACGGCCTGAGTTTGAAAGCTCAGGCAGCGACCCTTGGCCTCAGGCCGACATAGCGGGAGGCGGGCCGGATAAGGCGACCACAAACCGCCTCTTCCCGGGCATGGGCGATCCATCCGGCGACCCGACCCATGGCGAAGACACAGGTGAAGGTTGCGGGCGGGAAGGCCAGGGCCTCCAACAGCAAGGCCGTGTAGAACTCTACATTGGTTTGCAGGGACCGATCTGGCTTGCGGGCTTTTAGAATGTCCAAGACCGCCTGCTCCACCGTCTCAGCAAAGGCCAGCCGTCCGGGCTTACCCTCCGGCTCTGCGGCAAGACGCCTGACCGCCCCCTTCAGGGCATCCGCCCTGGGGTCCCGGACGCGATAGACCCGGTGACCAAAGCCCATCAGGCGATCACCCCGGTCAAGGGCGTCAAGGATCCAGGCCTTAGCGTCACCCCGCGCCGCAATGCCATCCAACATTTGGATAATGGGGCCGGGCGCACCGCCGTGGAGCGGCCCCTTCAGGGCGCTAAGGCCCGCCAGAACCGATGAGGTCAATCCCGCCTGTGTCGAGGCAACCACCCGGGCTGCAAAGGTCGAGGCATTCAGGCCATGGTCGCAGACGGTGGTCAGATAGGTGTCCAGGGCCGCGATTTCTGCCGGTGTTCCGGGGCGATCACGCAGCATACGCAGACTATCGGCGGCATGACTTAACTCAGGATCAGGGGGCACCGGGGCCAGCCCCGCCTTTGCGCGCACAACAGCGGCGGTAAAGACAACAGGGGCCGCAGTCAGGTTCAGGGCTGTATCAAGGTCATCGCCATCGGCTAAACGTCCCATTAAGGCCCGGACAGCTTCCACGGGACTAAGGTCCAGAAGTCCGGTGTCTAAGGCCGAGAGCTCAGCAAATACCCGTGAACGGGCAGCCCCAATCCGTGGAGCGAGGTTCCGAGGCAGATCCGGGAAGAAGCCGTCCCACAGCAGGGCGGTCACATCCTCGAAGGACTGCTGACCGGCCAGCTGATCCAGCTCGAATCCTCGAATGATCAGCCGACCGTTTTGACCGTCAACGTCTGAAAGTATGGTTTCGGCGGCAATAATGCCTTCAAGTCCGGGGGTCATGGTCAAATCTCCATATCGGCATTCAGTCAGCGCGACATCAGCACAAAATCAGATCTGAACTTGTGTCGTCAATCTTGATCAATATAATCAATGTATGTCATCCGAATCCCCGCGCGATTGGATCAGTGCCGAGGAGGCCCGAACACGCTTGGGCGTGAGGTCGCAGACCCTCTATGCCTATGTCAGTCGTGGACGTGTGCAGACCCGGGCCGACAGTGGCGACCCCCGCCGACATCTCTATCGCGCCGCCGACATCGCCGCCCTGTCCGATCGCAAGACCCGCAGCCGCAAGCTTTCGGATATTGCCGCCGGGGCCATGGCCTGGGGAGAGCCGGTTCTGGCCTCGGCGATTACGACCGTGGCCAATGGTCGCCTCTATTATCGCGGTCGGGATGCCCTGGCCTTGGCGGAGACTGAAACTCTGGAGTCTGTCGCCCGACTGCTGCGGGGCGGTCATGGGGCAGCCCTGAAGCGGACCAACCGACCGGCCGCTCTGGCCGGACCTGACATGCGGGCCAGAGCCTTTGCCGCATTGGCCGCCAGGGCCGGGCTTGATCCACCGGCCCTGGGACGGCAATCCCTGGCCTTGGCGGTGGAGGCCGCCACCCTTCTGGATGTCCTGACCGATGCTGTGACCGGCCAAGTAAGCGGTGGAGCCATCCACAATCGACTGGCCCTGGCCTGGGGTCTTGGCCCCGGCGGGTCTGGGGCAGATCTCATCCGCAGAAGTCTGGTCCTGCTGGCTGATCATGAACTGAACCCGTCCGCCTTCGCCGCCCGGGTCGCCGCATCCACCGGGGCGTCGTTATCGGCCTGCGCCTTGGCGGGGTTGGCCACCCTGTCCGGACCCCGGCACGGCGGGGCCCCTGAGGCCATCCGCTTTCTAGCGGCGGACGCTGAAAGCTGGGAGACCGCGCCGCCATATTGGCACGGCTGGCCGAGGATCGGACCCTGCCGGGGTTCGGCCACCCCCTCTATCCTGCGGGGGACCCTCGAGCTGCCGCTGTTCTGGACAGGTTTCAGATCCCAGAACCCCTGGCCAGGCTGGCGACGACCGTAGAAGGATTTTGCGGTCTTAAGCCAAATATCGACTTCGCCTTGGTGGCTCTGTCCGTTCACTTGAATCTGCCCGCCGATGCACCCTTCGCCCTCTTCGCCACAGCCCGTTGTGCGGGCTGGATCGCCCACGCCATTGAACAAGGTCAGAGCGGCGGGGCCATCCGACCCCGGGCCCGCTATACTGGCGACCCGATTTTGGCCGATGTTTCCTGATCGAGACCTAGGTGTTTAGTCCCGGAGTTTGATGGTGCGGGTTTGATGCAGGGGACCGACATAGGGCTCATTTTTTGCGACGTCGGCCAGGACCGAAATAACCTCGCGCATCCACAAAGGCCCGTGGCCTGAAGATAACATTGCTTAGCCGGCTGAAGATAGCATTGGCGGTGACCGGCTTGGCCAGGAACTCATTGACGCCGCGATCTCGCGCCATGTTGAGGCAGGACATATCAGAGTGTCCGGTCAACATGATGATCGGCACAGTTCGGTGTTTGGAGTCCGGCGACCGGACCAAACGCAGAAACTCCAATGCGTTCATATGAGGCATTTCAAGGTCGACAAAGACAACATCTGGACACCTCGAAGAACCAAGTGATTTCGGGGTGACAGATGCGCGAGGGTTTGGGTTTGGCGCGGAAGGTTGCGGTTTTGGGGTCGAGTGGGCGATTTTTGGTTGGTCGGCGGGCCCTTTAGACCGACTTTCTCGTCAGACAGGCGCAGTACACCCCTCGAGCCAGACGAGGCGTTGGAAGTTATAGACGAGGTTAGCCATGCCGATCTTGATGGTGGCGCGGCCGATGCCGATGGCGCGAACGATCAGCCCCATTCGATGCTTCTGGCCTGCGAATACGTGTTCGACCTGAGCGCGGATCTTGGATCGCCGGGTGTTGGCCTTGGCGATGCGTTCGGGTAGCAGCCGCCTCGGCTTGCGCTTCTGATGGATGTGGCTGGTGAACATGCCGCCCGCGAGGAACGCCTCGTTCTTCTTCGACCGATAAGCGGTATCCGCCCAGACGCCCGAGCCGGTATTGCCCTTGCTGATCAGGACCGGCAGCCGCGCCCCGTCATGGGCGTTGGCGGCGCTGGCGTCCCAGGTGCGGATCAGGCCATGGGCCTTATCGATGCCGATGTGGTTCTTGCAGCCGAACATCGGGATGGCCAGATCGACCGGCCCGCGGGACTTTTGGGCCGCCTTGGGATCGGCACCTTCCTTTACCTTGGCCTTGCTGTACTTGATCGACCAGCGGGCGTCGCGGTCCTTCTGCCGCGCCTTGGTCGGCCGCCAGTCCTCGGGGACGCGGCCTTCCTTGATCGCGATCTTCTCCGCCTCGGTGTTGCGCTGCTTGGGTGCCGGCACGACGGTCGCGTCGATGATCTGACCGCCCATGGCGAGATAACCGCGATCCTTGAGAGCGGCGTCGAAGCGAGCAAAGAGTTTGGCGATCGCCTTGGCCTTTACCAGCCGCTCCCGAAACAGCCACACCGTCGTCGCATCCGAGACCCTGCCGTCGAGACCAAGCCCCAGGAACCGCTGGAATGACAACCGGTCTTTGATCTGGAACGCCGTCGCCTCGTCCGACGGCGAATAGAGCGCCTGCAGCACCAGGATCTTGAACATCATGACCGGATCGAACGGCGGTCGGCTGCCTTTGACCCGAGCACTCCGGCGTAGCGCGGCAATCAACGGACCGCGGAACACCTCAAAATCCACAACCGCCGCCAACCGCTCCAGCGGATCGCCCGCCGCGCTCAACGCCTCATAACGGTCCGAAAGATCAAAGAAACCGGGCTGTCCCGCCATCGCCCCCTCCACCGCTGTCGATGGCGAAGTGAATCAGCTCAGGCCGCTACGCGCCAGAGGTTTTTCGGGGTGTCCAGCTTGGGTCGCGCTACAAACTTCTTCAACAACCTGCTAGTGAGACGTCCATGCCCGTCGAAATCCGTCAAGCGACCGCAGCGGACATTTCCGCTATCGCCGCCCTGACCCGCAGCGCCTACGCCAAGTGGGTTCCGGTCCTGGGGCGAGAACCCCTGCCGATGACTGCAGACTATGAGGCGGCCTTCACCCGTCACCAATTCGACCTGGCGGTCGCAGACGGAAAACTTGTCGGGCTGATCGAGACCGTACCGGTTGAAGGCGCTCTGTTGATCGAGAACCTGGCGATTGCACCCGACTTCCAGCGTCAGGGTCTGGGATCACAGTTGATGGACCATGCGCATCAGCTCGCCCTGGACCAGGGGCTGGTCAGGCTGACCCTTTATACAAACCGGCGTTTCACCGGAAATGTGGAGCTCTACCAGCGCCTTGGCTTTGTGATCACAGGCGAAGAGGCGCTGCCAGACGGAAGCGTGCGAATCGACATGCGCAAGGCGCTTTAGGCCCCCGGCGCAATCTCTGCTGAAAACGCCGCCACGTCCGCCAACAGGCTTTCTGCCGCCTTGGCGACCAACTCACCGCCCTTTTCCGGGGTGGCCTGGCCGGGGTCTGAGCCCATACGACCATCAGGATAGCGGGCCCGGAAGTCGAGGGCCTCGCGGATCGGGCCGGTGGGGGCGATTTGGGGGGCGTAGTTGGCGTGCTTGATGGCATCCGGATAACCCCACTGGGTGACGGCAATTTCCGACGGCGTCGCATGGCTGCCATGGCCCGTGGGGAATTGGCGGTTGGCCAGGGGCATGACGCCCTGCAGATCCCACCAGTTCTTCAGCTTTAAGGAAAAGCCCCGGGACCGGCCGAAATAACTGGCCTCGGCGTAGAGTTCGGAAAATGCCGCCTCGATGGTGGCGACATTGCCCCCATGGCCATTCAGGAAATAGATCTTGGTGAAGCCATGCCCGGCCAAAGACCGGCACCAGTCGCCAATGGCGGCGATGAAAGTGGTGGGGCGCAGGCTGACCGTGCCGGGAAAGCCCAGATGGTGCTGGGCCATGCCCACATTAAAGGTCGGGCCGACCAGAATGTCCCCAGACTTCTGGGCCTCGTGGGCGATGATCTCGGGACAGAGCCAGTCCGTACCCAGCAGACCTGTAGGGCCGTGCTGCTCATTGGAGCCGATGGGAATGATCACCGTCTGCGACCGCGTTAGGAAGTCCTCGACCTCGGCCCAGGTGGACAGGTGCAGCAACATAGGGAGCTCCAAAGCGGGAAGGTTGACGCCTAAGGCTAGGGCGCTGCGCCCGGGCAGGAAAGCCGGAAGACCCCAATTCGGTACGAAAATAACCCTCTGCCCGGTTGCGCGGACCAAGACCTCTCCGCATAACTCCCCTGACAGCTTGTATTAGGGAGTTATGGCCGTGAGCGAAGGTGACGTTTTCCCGGTTCCGCAGGCCCTGGCCGAGACGGCGCATATGAATGCCGCCGCCTATGACGCCGCCGTCGCGCGGGTGGAGCGCGATCCGGAGGGTTACTGGGGTGATGTGGCCAGACGTCTGGACTGGATGACCTTTCCAACCCAGATCAAGGACGCCTCATTCCACAAGCATCCCTTCCATATTCGCTGGTACGCCGACGGGGTTCTGAATGTCTCGGTCAACTGCCTGGACCGGCATTTGGCGACCCGGGGCGATCAGGTGGCGGTGATCTGGGAAAGCGACGACCCGGGTCTGACGACCCAGATTACCTATCGCCAGCTCCATTCCGACGTCTGCCGCATGGCCAATGTGCTGAAGGCCAAGGGAGTCAAGAAGGGCGACCGGGTGACCATATATCTGCCCATGATCCCCCAGGCGGCGGTGGCCATGCTGGCCTGCGCCCGGATCGGGGCGGTTCATTCGGTAATCTTCGGCGGCTTCTCTCCCGACAGCATTGCCGGGCGGATTCAGGACTGCGATTCCCGCCTTGTCATCACCGCCGATGAAGGGATGCGGGGCGGCAAGATCGTGCCTTTGAAGCGCAATGTGGACGAGGCCCTGAAGACCTGCCCGGATGTGACCGACGTCATTGTCGTGCGCCGCACCCGGGCCGATGTGCCCATGACCGCTGGACGTGATGCCTTCTATTCAGACCTCAAGGGCACGGTCTCGGACCAATGCGATCCCGAGCCGATGAACGCCGAGGACCCGCTTTTCATCCTCTATACCTCAGGCTCCACAGGCAAGCCCAAGGGGGTGCTGCACACCACCGGCGGCTATCTGACTTGGGCGGCCCACACCCATGAGCTGGTTTTTGACTACCGTCCGGGCGAGGTCTTCTGGTGTACGGCCGATGTGGGCTGGGTCACCGGCCACAGCTATGTGGTCTATGGCCCCCTGGCCAATGCCGCCACGACAGTCATGTTCGAGGGCGTCCCCAACTATCCCACCAATTCCCGCTTCTGGGAGGTGATTGATCGGCACAAGGTGGAGATCTTCTACACCGCCCCCACCGCCATCCGCGCCCTGATGCGCGACGGTGACGAACCGGTGACCAAGACCTCCCGCAAGTCCCTGCGCCTAATCGGTACGGTGGGCGAACCGATCAATCCGGAAGCCTGGCTCTGGTATCATCGGGTGGTGGGCGAGGGCCGCTGCCCGATCGTCGACACCTATTGGCAGACCGAAACCGGGGCCTGCCTAGCCTCACCCCTGCCTGGTGCCATGGCCTTGAAGCCCGGCTCCTGCGCCAAGCCCCTGCCGGGGGTCAAGTTCGAGCTGGTGGATGCCGAGGGCGCGGTTCTGCACGGAGCGGCGAACGGTAATCTGGTGATCACCGACTCCTGGCCTGGCCAGATGCGCACGGTCTATGGCGACCATGAGCGGTTCTTCAACACCTATTTCTCCACCTATGGCGGCAAGTATTTCACCGGTGATGGCTGCCGCCGGGATGAGGATGGCTATTACTGGATCACCGGTCGGGTGGACGATGTGATCAATGTCTCCGGCCACAGGCTGGGAACCGCCGAGATCGAGAGCGCCCTGGTGTCCAATGAGCATGTGGCCGAGGCCGCCGTGGTCGGCTATCCCCACGACATCAAAGGTCAGGGTATCTACTGCTTCGTCACCCTGAAGGCCGATGTCATCCCCACCGACATCCTACAAGCCGAGCTTAAGGGCTGGGTGCGCCGGGAGATCGGACCCTTCGCAGCCCCGGATGTGGTTCAGTTTGCCCCGGGCCTGCCCAAGACCCGGTCGGGCAAGATCATGCGCCGCATCCTGCGCAAGATCGCCGAGAACGACCTGTCGAATCTCGGGGACACCACCACCCTGGCCGATCCCACTGTGGTGGATGATCTGGTCAGGAACCGGGCCAGTTAGACCCCGGAACGCGATGAACCCGGACCTGCCCCTGGCCCTGCGTCAAGGGATTGACCGCCTCCTGCACGGGATCGGACGATCTGATCTGGCGGCGAGGTCTTCGGCCCTATCCGAGGGCTATCGGGCCGGGCGGGCCTCAAAGGTCGTGATCCGGACAGCTGAAGACGCCTGCGCCTATGCCACGGCCCGTTTGCCGGCCACCTATGCGGC
>NMUI01000127.1 GCA_002221445.1 Phenylobacterium zucineum
TGGGAACCGGTTATCGGAACGCACTCTAAGATCTTGAATTAGAGCCTGTTTGGATCCGATAATCGGCTCCCATTAGCCGGAACACGCTTTGAACCGCCCAAGATTTTTAGGGTGCCATGGATTCTCTCGACCAGCAAAAAGGCCCCGGCTTGCACCGGGGCCCTTGAAATCTGGTGGTGGGCGAACGTCGATTATGACGCGTAGAATTCGACCACGAGATTGGGTTCCATCTTCACCGGATAGGGAACCTCAGACAGTTCCGGCGCACGGATGAAGGTGGCCGACATGGCCTTCACATCGACTTCGATGTAATCGGCAAATTCACGTTCGCTGGACTGGAGGGCTTCCAGGACGAGCGCCATGTTCTTGGACCGCTCACGGACGGAAACCACATCGCCGACCTTGACGCGATAAGAGGCGATATTGGCGCGCTTGCCGTTGACCAGAACATGGCCGTGATTGACGAACTGACGGGCCGCAAACACGGTGGGTACGAACTTGGCGCGATAGACGATAGCGTCCAGGCGGCTTTCCAGGAGGGCGATCAAGTTTTCCGAGGTATTGCCCTTGCGACGGGCCGCCTCGGTATAGGTGCGACTGAACTGCTTTTCGGTCAGGTTGCCGTAATAGCCCTTCAACTTCTGCTTGGCGCGGAGCTGCAAGCCGAAATCGGAGACCTTTTGCTTGCGGCGTTGACCATGCTGGCCGGGACCATAGGCGCGGGTGTTGACCGGAGACTTCGGGCGTCCCCAGATATTCTCGCCCATCCGCCGGTCGATTTTGTATTTCGCCGAGTGGCGCTTCGACATGTGTCGTCTCTCTTCATTTGACGCGAGCCGGCCCCTCCATATTTGGAGACGCAATTTCAACGGCGGCAGCGCATCATCCCGTCATAGGTTCGCAGACCCAAAGGGCAAGCCCCCGGGCGCGAAGGCGCGGTGTATGCTTTGCCCCGAGCCGGGTGTCAACCTTTCCGTCAAAGGACAGGCCGGATGGGTGGGAAGCGATAGCCCCCATCCAATAGCTCCGGCTTCGGCAGATAGGCCCGCAGAAACAGGGCGAAGGGTCCCACCGGCGCTGGAAGCCAGTTGGTGGCGCGCTTACCCTCAGGGGCTGAATGGCCGATCCAGATGTCCAGAGACCCATCATGGTTATAGGTCAGAGCGTCCGTTCGGTCGCCGATGGCGTAGCGATTGATCGGATTGTCGGTGAAGTAGAACTGCCCATCCTCTGTCGCCTCATAGAGGCTGAGGGACCAGAAGGATTTCACCGGCGGCAAGGCATCTGCCGGAAAATGCAGAACCCAATTCCGCAAGCCTTCAAACAGCGCACCGGGCAGGTCGCCCTGGGCTCGCATATACATGGCCTCAATCGGTGGAAGGGCGGCCAGGCCCGATACCGCCACGGCCGCACGCAGGGCATAGTCCTGGCCGAAGTCGCCCAGACGCGCCGAAGGATAAGACCACCCGTCTATGAAGCCAGCACCGGACAGGCCACCCTGTTTGGATGCCGCCTTGGCCTCAGCAATCCCCGCCTCTATCGCGGCAACTTCCTCAGGGGAAAAACGATCAGGATTGAAGTCTTCCAGGCCGAGCGGGGCCATCAGGGCCGTCTCGGCCTGGTCCATGACCATGGGCGGATTGAGTTTCATCAACTGAGCTGCGGACGCGAAATAGTGCCGCCAGCCCGCCCCCCGATGCGCGAACGGCCCTGGGGTTTCAACCGGCGGTCCCTGCATGGAAAGGCCCTGCTGAACCGCACGGGCGGTCTCGACATCATGGGGACCGTCCACCAGGATCCGAGCAAGTGCCCAAACATGGTTGGTGGGGCACCGCACCAGGTGAGGGCCCTCCGCTGCATCCTGTGGACCGACCAAGGTATAAGTGCCCCCGCCATTGCCTGTGGTCCGCGTCCCCAGAATAGCGAAGGTATTGGTGTAGGCGTCCATCAGCTGCAGGGACAGATAACGGTCTCCGGTCGGCGGCAAGGTCACCGTCACCGGCCCCTGAGACAGATCGACCTGGGCCGTGGAATAGAAGGTGTCATTATTGGGTGTCGTCACCGCCCGGGCCCGATGGTCGGCGAGACGACGCATGTGCCCGAAGACATTCATCTGCGAGCCGTTCATCTGACCCCGGCTCCGGGTCGTCGCAATTTCGATCAGCGGCAGAGTAAACCGCCAGCCCGTGGCAGCAGCAATCTTCAGCGCCTGCAATCGATCTGAACTCATTTGTGGCTCCCCTGAACCGTTTTCTTGACGAGTTTTTCCAGCATACGCCCCCGGCCCTTGGAAAGGGCCGTAACCACACCCCTGAAGGTACGAACTTCCTGATCGGAGAACCTCGCCTGGCCAGGGCGGCGCGGAGGTTCTGCACCATAGAGGGCTTTTTTCCGGCGGGTGGAAAAGCCTGCGGCGTCCAGCTCGGTCTCAAAATGTTCATAGAGACCCAGCATGGCGGCGGTTTCGGCGGGGGGCGGAGCATCCCGGAAGGCGGGCGGAACCCCCGCGGTCAGGCTCATCCGCCATTCATAGGCCAGGATGATCACCGCCTGGGCCAGATTAAGCGACCTGAACTTCGGATCAATCGGCAAGGTCATCACCGATTGGCAAAGGGCGATGTCCGCGGTTTCCAACCCGGCCCGCTCTCCACCGAATAACAGGCCCACCTGACGCCCCGCCGCAACCTCCCGAACCAATTCGGCGCAAGCCTGGCGGGGGGTGAGAATCGGTGTCTGCAGCTCCCGGGGCCGTGCCGTGGTCGCATAAACCAGGTGAAGGTCGGAAATGGCGGCCTCAACGCTCTCAAAAACCCGCGCCGCATTCAGCGGCCATTCGGCACCAGACGCCGTGACCCAGGCGCGTTCCTGGGGCCATCCATCCCGTGGATTGACCAATCTGAGGTCAGAAAGGCCAAAATTGGCCATGGCCCGGGCCACTGCACCGATGTTTTCGCCCATCTGTGGCTTGTCGAGGATGATTGAAGGCGGCTGCGAGGTCATGCCCGCTTTTCCGACCTGTACGCAGTTTAGGCAAGGTCAGACGCACTCATGCTTTGCGCATCGCCCGACGCCCGTTATATGCGAGGGAACCATTTGTTACGCCTCCGGAGCGCCCATCCCCCATGGCTAAGATCAAAGTCGCCAACCCTGTCGTGGACCTCGACGGGGACGAGATGACCCGCATTATCTGGAAATGGATCAAGGATAAGCTGATCTTCCCCTATCTGGACATTGATCTGAATTATTATGACCTGGGAATGGAGCACCGGGATGCCACCGATGACAAGGTCACCCTCGACTCCGCAGCTGCGATTCAGAAGTACGGCGTGGGTGTCAAATGCGCAACCATCACCCCGGACGAAGCCCGGGTTGAAGAATTCAAGCTCAAGAAAATGTGGAAATCGCCCAACGGCACCATCCGCAATATTCTGGGCGGGGTCGTGTTCCGCGAACCCATTATCTGCAAGAACGTGCCCCGGCTGATCCCAGGCTGGACCCAACCCATCATCATCGGTCGTCATGCCTTTGGCGACCAATATCGTGCCACCGATTTCGTCGTGCCCGGCAAGGGCAAGATGAGCATTAAATGGATCGGCGAGGATGGTCAGGTCATTGAGCATGAAGTGTTCGACTATCCCGGCGCTGGGGTGGCCATGGCCATGTACAATCTGGAGGACTCGATCCGCGAGTTCGCCCACGCCTCCCTGACCTATGGTCTGGATCGGAAGTATCCGGTCTATCTGTCCACCAAGAACACTATCCTCAAGGCCTATGACGGTCGGTTCAAGGACATCTTCCAAGAAGTCTATGAGACCGAATATGCCGCGCGCTACAAGGAAGCTGGCATCACCTATGAGCACCGCCTGATTGACGATATGGTGGCGTCGGCCCTGAAGTGGTCCGGTGGTTTCATCTGGGCCTGTAAGAACTATGACGGCGACGTCCAGTCTGATCAGGTGGCGCAGGGCTTCGGTTCTCTAGGCCTGATGACCTCGGTGCTGATCACCCCGGACGGCAAGACCATGGAGGCTGAGGCCGCCCACGGCACGGTCACCCGCCACTTCCGCCAACATCAGCGGGGCGAAAGCACCTCCACCAATTCCATCGCCTCGATCTTCGCCTGGACCCGCGGTCTGCAACACCGGGCCAAACTTGATGGCAATGAGGCCCTGACCCGATTTGCCAAAACCTTGGAAGAGGTCTGCGTCGCCACTGTGGAAAGTGGCTCCATGACCAAGGATCTGGCCCTGCTGGTCGGCGACACCCAGGGCTGGCTGACTACGGAAGGCTTCATCGACAAGGTAGCCGCCAATCTCGACAAGGCCCTGGCGGCCGGATAGCCACCATTATCAGTGGGTTATCGTAGCCGGTAAGTCATCAACCACGGAAGGCTGACGGGCGATCATCGCCAGAAAGACCTGTGCAGGGCCCGTCAGATGTCGATGGCCTTGCTCCTAATTCAACAAGGTCCTTTCGCGCTCGGGCACGGCGACGTGATGAACAATCGCGCCGGTATCCTTGACCTGCACGAATTCCACCGCCTCATTTAATCCCGCCATCAGGCTGTCAAAGACTTGGCTGATGATTTAGAGTGCGTTCCGATAAGT
>NMUI01000128.1 GCA_002221445.1 Phenylobacterium zucineum
AATCTATGCCCGTTTCGGCGGGAGTTCTGCCGCAGCGGACATGAGTTCGTAAACCACCTGAGGGTCGGCCTTGGCGAGATCAACCAACACCGCCGGATATCCGCTGAAATGCGGGCTATCGAAGCAGGTAGCAGATTCGGTTTCTAGCCAGCCCGCCTTTTCGAGGAGGTCGGCGGTGTGAATCGCCAAGACCTCACCGATGGGCGCACGGTCGCCTAAAGCAGCCAGATCTTTTTCGCTGAGCGGGCGCTGCCAGATCACATCGGGGCGCAACCCAGACCAGGTTCGGCGTGCGGCTGGGCCGGTTTCGTCGAAACCATTGAAAGTCAGGCCAGGTATGCGAGCGCCTATGGCCACCACGTCATCCCAAGTAAGCACCGCTCGCCGCCTCTCTCAACTGATCGCTCAGAATGCACTGAGTCTACGCGGATGGCAGAATGGTGCGGTGATCGCTCTAATTCCCGGCTTCTTCGCCAGCCTTTCGCTCATCGTGGCCATTGGCGCGCAGAATGCGTTCGTGATTCGCCAGGGACTGGCTCGCAATCACATCGTCTTGGTGGTCGTGGTCTGTGCAATCGCGGATGCCGTTTTGATTGCCCTAGGTGTGGCCGGGCTCGGGGCGCTGATTCAGCAGGCCCCCGTTGCCCTCGAGGTGGTGCGCTGGTTTGGGGTGGCCTACCTGAGCTACTTCGGAGTTAAATCAGTAATCGCCGCCACCAAGTTGTCTTCTATGAACTCGGCCGGTGACGAAGTTCAGTCGGCGAAGAAGGTGCTGTTGTCGGTGCTCGCGTTCACACTGCTTAACCCGCACGTGTACCTAGACACCGTGATTTTGCTCGGCAGCATCGGCAACCAATTCGGTCAAGACCGCTGGTTTTTCGCCGCCGGTGCAGCTGCGGCGAGCATCCTCTGGTTCACGACCATCGGTTTCGGTGCGCGTTCGGCCTCGAGATTCATGTCAAAGCCGATATTTTGGCGCGTGCTCGACAGCGTGATAGCCGGCGTGATGTTCTCGATCGCGCTGCTGCTGGCGTTCTTGAAGTTCTAGCTTTCGACCGATCTACTGCCGGCTGCGCGCGAGAAGAGTACCGAAACTAGCAGAAGCGCAACCAGGATCCAGAACATGTGGGTCAGCCCCCAGGTTTGGCCGAGGTAGCCAAGGGCTGGCGGGGCGACCAAGAACGCGATGTAACCGAAGCTGCCAACCGCGGCGACTCGACGGGCCGCGTTCTCGCCTTCGCCAGCCGCAGAGAGAAACAGCGGAAACGCCATGGCCACGCCGACTCCCCAAAGCGCCGAACCAACCCATGCCGCATAGATGTTGTTGGTCAGGATGACGAGCAGCAGGCCGGCGACACCGGCCAGACCGGTCACCTCGAGTGTGCGGCGGCGTCCCCAGGCATCGGCGAGCTTGCCGCCGAAGAAGCGAGTCACGGTCATGGCGGCGTTGAAGATCGCAAAGGCGATTCCCGCGTAAGTCGGCGACTCTTTGAAGTCATCCACCACAGATAGGGCGAGCCAGTCGTTAGCGGCTCCCTCGGCGATGGTCATGCCGAGAATGCCGACGCCAAGCATGATGACCAGCGGCTCGCGATAGATCGCGCGGCTGCTCCCTCGCTGCTTCGGGGCATCCGCGTGGCTAGTCTCGCGCCCGGTGCCGGCGGGGATGTGGCGGAGCAACCAGAACGAGGTCACCAACTGGATGATGATCAGCGCCAGCATCTGCCAGAACAGGTCTATGCCGAGCGATATCGCTGCGGCGCCAAGCCCGGCGGCGGCTAGCGCGCCGAGCGAAAAGCTTGCGTGCATTCGAGGCAAGAGAGACTTACCCTCGGCTTGTTCGAGCGCCGAACCATCCACGTTGATGCTCGAGTCGACAAAGCCCATGCCGACACCCGTGACCAACCCGGCGACTGCGTATCCGATTGGCTGGTGAGAGTAGGCAAGTGTCAGCTGCAAGAGTCCACCAAGCGGGAGTAGCATCCATCCGATTGTCATGGTGCGGCGAGTACCAAAGCGCGCGCTGATTCGGCCCGACTGAGTGAGCGAAAAGATGGCGCCCAGAGCTCCAACGATGATGATGAGACCGAGCTGCGAGGTGCTCACGCCCAGCAGGGTTCGCACCTCCGGCATTCGCGCCGCCCAAGCAATGAAAGGCAGGCCGAGGATGGCGAAGTAAACGACGATTGTTCTGTGCCAGGCGCGCATTTTTCAAGTCTAGGGCTGCAAGCGGTTGCTTAGTTTAGGCTCGAAGGCATGCGAACCGA
>NMUI01000420.1 GCA_002221445.1 Phenylobacterium zucineum
CCCACTTATCGGAACGCACTCTGATCCATGCCGGCGTCGCAGATGGGCTCCCCACGAATATCGGCCAGCCGGGGCATTTATACTGGACTTATATCAATGACCGCCTCTGCATCAGCTATCGTCTGGCCTTCCCGTCGAAGCTCATAGCCAGAGTCTGAAGCGCCTCGTCCTTCGCCTGCTGCTTGCAATGCGTTGCGTATCGCGCCCGACAAAACTAGCTTGAAATCGCCTCATTGGGGAGGCCGACTCTAAGGACGACAAAGATGCAAGGCAGGATGCAGGACTGGCCGCTGACCGTGGATCGTATCCTGGACCACGCCGCTTCCTGGCATGGGGATCGCGAGATCGTTTCGCGCTCAGTGGAGGGCCCGATTGTCCGCACAACCTATGGCGAGGTACACAAGCGCGCCAAGCGGGTGTCCAATGTGCTCAAGGCTCTCGGGGTCGTACAGGGCGACCGGATCGCCACCCTGGCCTGGAACACAGCCCGTCATATCGAGGCCTGGTATGGCATTATGGGCATCGGCGCGGTCTGCCATACCCTAAATCCCCGCCTGTTTGCCGAGCAACTGGTCTACATTATCAACCATGCGGAGGATAAGATCCTCTTCACCGACCTGACCTTCCTGCCGATCCTCAAGCAGATTCGCAGTCAGATCCCGACGGTCAAACACATCATCGTTTTTGCGGGCCTAGACCGGATGACGGACGAGGTTTCCGGTGCGCTTTGCTATGAGGCCCTGGTAGAGGAGTCCTCGGAGAACTGTGTCTGGGGCGGGTTTGACGAAAATACCCCAGCTGGGCTCTGCTATACCTCGGGCACGACGGGCAATCCCAAGGGGGTGCTCTATTCCCACCGCTCGAATTTCCTGCACACCCTGGTGACCATGGGCGCAGACGTATTGGGCATCGGTGCCTGCGACACTGTCCTGCCTGTGGTGCCTATGTTCCATGCCAATGCCTGGGGTGTGGCTTTTTCGGCCCCCGCCGTCGGGGCCAAGCTGGTCATGCCGGGCCAGAAGCTGGACGGCGCTTCGATCCACGAGCTGCTGGAGACCGAGCAGGTGACCTTCTCCGCCGCCGTGCCGACAGTCTGGCAGATGTTGCTGAACCACCTGCGGGAAACCAAGGGAACCCTATCGACCTTGAAGCGCGTGGTGATCGGTGGATCGGCTGTGCCTGAGGCCATTGTTCGGGCCTTCCGCGACGATTACGGGGTTAGCGTCACCCACGCCTGGGGCATGACCGAAACCTC
>NMUI01000421.1 GCA_002221445.1 Phenylobacterium zucineum
CCCTCGGCAAACAGAATCGCTGCCGCGATTCCAACTCGAAGACCCGTGAACGGTGCTGGTCCACGACCAACCACTACCTCGCTGATCTGCTGCGGTCGCAGATCAGTTGTTGCCAGCACCTGTGCGATGGCCTCACCGATGCGTTCGGCATGACGCATGGTGTCATCCACGTTGACCTCGGCGCGAACCGCACCGTTTTCGACTATGGCAACACTCGTGCCGGCCGACGTATCAATCGCAAGGATGATGCTCAAGCAGCACCACCAAACTCAATGGGCGAAGCGGCCTGCCAGCGCGGCCCAAACCCGCTGACCTTAACCGCACGCTCATCTGATTCGCCCGTGTGATCGCGCGCAATCTCGACCTCAAGCCATGACTCAGATATGCCGTCGGTGAAGCCGAGGCCCCACTCGACGAGCACGATCGAATTGGCAAAGTCGATGTCGAGATCGTCTAGCTCGGCAGGGGTTGAGAGCCGGTAGGCATCCACGTGAACGAAGGCGACGGGTGAACCCTCGAGTTTGTGCGTGCGGGCAATCACGAAGGTTGGGCTGCTGACCGAACCGATTACGCCGAGGCCCTCGCCGACTCCGCGCGTCAGGGTGGTTTTGCCGGCGCCGAGCGGGCCGGTTAGCAACACCAGGTCGCCGGGCTTCAACGCCAGCGCGAGAGCCAGCCCGAACTTGTGCATCTGGTTGGCATCGGCAATGGTCAGTTCGGCGAGCGCTTTGGACGCGGTCACTGAACCTCTCCTAGGTACCTGCGCTTGAATCGGCCGCCCATCCTGGTGACTATCTCGTAGTTGATGGTGCCGCAGGCGCGCGCCCACGAGTCGGCCGACGGCACATCGAGGGTTGGGTCGCCGAAGATGATGACCTCGTCGCCCACCTCAACCTCGTCGTCGCCGCAGTCAATCACGAACTGGTCCATCGCGATGCGCGCGAGAATCGTGTAGCGACGACCACGGATGCTGACCTGGGCCGAGCCGGTCGCGTCGCGCGGCAGACCCTCGGCGTAGC
>NMUI01000129.1 GCA_002221445.1 Phenylobacterium zucineum
TGTTCCCTTTAGACGGAAACGTCTAGAGGGATAAAACAGGCTCTCATTCAAGATGTTAGAGTGCGTTTCGATCCGATAACCGGTTCCCACTTATCGGAACGCACTCTAGGATCGCCTGAATGCCGCAGATGCCGCCCAACCGGCCGCTAAGGCAATGCTGACCGAGACTAGGCCGTAGGTCCAGGGGTGCAAATGCGCAAAAAGGTAGAGGGTCCGTTCGAGCCCGACCTTTTTGACGCTTAGGTCCCGGATTCGCTCGGAGACCGGTCGGCCGTTCTGAAAGAGCAGAATCTGCGCCTGGTAGCGGCCGATCGGCGCGTCGGTAGGCAGGTTAATTTCGGCCTTGAATAGGTTGTTGTCCACGAAGACGACTCCGTGATCATCTTCATCATAGAGGCCCATTCCGGCTTTAAGGCGCACCACAGCCTGACGCCAGTCCAGATAATCCGCCCCCAGACGGTTGACCACCATGTCCTTGACGCCATAGCGGGTCTCAACCCTCTGTTCAGCGGGGGCATTGATCGCCAGATGGTCGAGGCCTGCCCCCAGGCGGCGCAGAACGCTAAAGCCTGCGATCTGATCCAGGGGCCGATTGGACGCCGCCTTGTAAAAGCCCGGTGCCCCTCGGAAAACCACCGGTCGTGAATTAATCCACAGGCCGCCTATGTGGACCTTGCGCGCAATCCGGATCGGCTGCTCGGGGCCCCTGACGAGCACGACGACATCGCTGGGCCGGTGGTCTGGATCAAAGATGGCCCCATAAAGGACGATACGCGCGCCCTGGAATCCCGAAGTAACCTGCACCTCGGTGGTGGTCAGAGCCGCAGAAACGGCGGGCTGTGGCGGTTGATCCATCATCCGCCCATACCGGTCATGAGGATAAAGGGTTCGGTCGGCGTCAGGAACAGGCTGAGGCCCATTCTGAGGCCAACCCCCAGGACAATTAGAGCTAGGATGACGCGCAGTTCTTCGGCTCTGAAGCGGGACGAGGCCTTTGCGCCCAACTGGGCCCCGATCACACCCCCCACCAACAGCAGGGTGGCCAGAACAATATCAACGGTCTGATTACGACCGGCCTGGAGGACACTGGTCAGGGTGGTGGTGATGATGATCTGGAAAAGACTGGTCCCCACCACCACACCGGCCGGCATACGCAGCAGATAGACCATGGCCGGAACCAGGATAAAGCCGCCACCCACCCCCATAATGGCCGAGAGCATTCCCACGAAAACCCCCAGGGCAATGGGCGGGATCACGCTGATATACATCCGGGATTTCGGAAACTTAACCTTGAACGGGAGGCCATAGAGCAGGGTCGGCCTTCGGTCCCGGATCGGGGGCGGAGCCTCACCGCGCCGGGCGCGGATGAGCGTGCTCAGCGATTCCGACAGCATTAGACCGCCAATAATCCCTAAGAAGATCAGATAGGACAGGGAAACCACCAGATCGGCTTGACCAATAAGCCGGATCCAACGAAAGGCCTCGACCCCCAGCACCGAGCCGACCACGCCGCCGGTGGCCAATACCCCGCCCATTCGGAAATCCACCGCCCGGGCGCGGGTATAGGAAATGACGCTGGAGGTGGACGAGGCCGCCACATGACTGGCCAGACTGGCCACGGCCACAGCTGGGGGAATACCCAGAAAGACCAGAATCGGCGTCATGAGAAAGCCGCCGCCAATGCCGAACAAGCCTGAAATGAACCCGACGCCGGCCCCCAAGGCGACCAGAAGGGGGCCATTTACGGAGACCTCAGCAATGGGAAGATAAATGTCCAGGGCCACCAAAGGCTCCTATCTGGAGGCGTCTCCTCAGTGGGTGAAGACCGATAGTTTCGCCACCGTCGTCTGGTCCAGCACCCCAGTCGGGGTCAGGTTTTGGTCGCGCTGATAGGCCGCCAGGGCCAGGTTCAGGGCTGGTGAGACGGTTCCGTCCGTGGGGCCTTGATAATAGCCTAGTCGCGACAGGGCTTTTTGTACGGTTACAGTGCCTGCCGTATCGGTCCCAAGACCTGCCGTTGCAGGTGTCGCGGCCGGGGCAGGTGATGACGGACGAAACGCGGCCGCGGCCCGTTCTGCGACGATACGCGCATCAGAATTGAGTTGATCCCGAATCTCATCTGCCCGCTTGCGAGCGGCATTGTCACCGGTCTTGGCCGCGATCAGATACCACCTATAGGCTTCCGCCGAATTTTGACTCACACCCAAGCCACGCTCATAGAGCACGGCCAAATTATATTGGCTGTCCACCAGGCCAAGCTCAGCGGCCCGACGGAACCACTGGGCTGCCAGCACCGAATTCTTGGGGCCGCCAATGCCGTCAATAAAGGCTATGCCCAGATTATGCATGGCCCGGCGATCACCACTTTCTGCGGCGCGGGTCGTCCATTTCCGGGCGGCGACCGGGTCCTTCTTCAGACCCCCGTCACCATTTTCATAAAGCTTGGCCAGATAGAATTGAGCCGGAGCATAGCCCTGATTTGCCACGGCCTTAAGGGTTTCAAGCGCGCCGGGTTTTTTGGCTTCAAAGTCTGCCGCCGCCTTGGCGAAGCGATCTGCCAGATCATCGGCATCCCAAGCCGGTGCCGAAACCGCACCGAGGTCGGGTGAGGCTATGGCTACAGCCACCCGCGGGGTCTTTGGTACCGGTGCCGTGTCAGCTTCCGAACTGGCGATTTCACGGGGCGGATCTGACTTAAGCGCGGCAAGGGCTCGGGCCACCCGATCTGGAGTCCCGCCGCCGGGCTGCCCCTCCATCAGAACATATCCCGCCGTACCCAAACTTAAGACCGCGCCGGCACTGAGAATGATGAGTAGCGACTGAAGGGTTGACCCGGTCTGCCGCTTCGGGCGGCTCGAACGCGGCATGAAAAGCCCGCCGCCGGCCCCCTTCTTGGCCTTGGCCTGAGCTTCGGCCTCGCCTGCCGCCCGAGCAGCGGCCCTGGCTTGTTCAATCACTTCACGGGTGGTCAGAGGCCGCCCGGATTCCACAGACGATTTCAACTCAACCGCAGACCGAGTCGCTGAGGGCCGGGTCTGATCAGGCATGACCGGTGGCGGCAGGCTTCCGCTCTGGTCATCAAACCTCACGGACTCAAAGGGCCTCGCAGCTGCCGGTTCCCCAGATGGGGCAAAGTCGGGCAGCCGATCCCCGCGATTAGCATCGCCGGGAAATCCCAGATCGGTCAAAGGTGTAAATGGATCTGCCACGCCCAGGTCTGCGACATCGAAGGGATCAGTGGAGGTTTTAGCCCCCTGAATCTGTGGGTTAGACTCAGGCGCTTCTCCGGTGGTCTGCACGCGCGCCGATTGCGCCCTTGCCGGATGGCTGGAATAACCCTCAGGCCCTGGTGCCAGGGCTTGCGGCGCGAAGGCAGAAAATGTGGCGGAATCCCCGAAAGGGTCGCCGCGGTCGTCATAGGTCTGCCTAACCGTGGGCGCGGCGAGGGTTTCAGCAATTTGTCGCTGATTTTCAGCCAGACTCAGGTCGATCTTTTCCTGGGTCTCGACCAGAAGGCGGGCGGTTCGGTCTTCGGTATGGCGCAGAGTCTCGACAATCTCTGAGCCGACCTGCTGCTGATCGATTTTTGGGTGACCCGGGCCAGCTGGCCGCTAACCTCGTCTATGGCTTGAGCTGAACGCCGCTCGGCTGAACTTATGCGCTCGGCCAACCGCTCACTGATACGGCTAATTTCAGAGCCGAGCCGCTCCAGCGCATTGGCTTGAACCACATCATTGCGAGTAAAGCGGCTTTCCATCGCCTCCGTAATGCGACCAACCTCCGTGGTCACCTGCCCCAAGGTTTCGGTGCTTTTCTGCTCAGCGGCGATCACCCGACGGCTCAGGGTTTCCGCAACACTGCTGACATCCCGACCCAGTCGCTCAATGGTCTGGGCCGATTTCTGATCTGCCGCCCGTACCTGGTCGGCCATCTCGGAGAGCTTGCGCTCTATCCGGTCAAAGCGCCCCTCCGTAGAGGCCTGGAGATTGCGCGCCAGTTCGTGGCGCACAGCTTCGACCCGCTCGGTAAGCCCGGCGGACAGCCTAGCCAGCTTCTGATCGAGGGCGGGGGACTCGCCGCGCTCAAATGAGCCCACCCGGTCATCCAGGGCAGAAAAGGAGGCTTTTAATCCGTCGAGGGCCGCACGGGTTTGAGTCTCAGTCTCGACCAGCCGATCGCCGATTTTTGAAACCACCTGCTCAATGGCTTCGGCGCTGGCCGCACTTTCGCCCGCCTCAACCTGATCTAGTCGGTCGCGCAGACTCTCCAGGGTCCGCCGGGTACGGGTTTCACCTTCGTAGAGGTGATTTGCGACCTTTCCGAGCGCGGCCTCAAGACCCCGGAGGGCTTCTGCCGACTTAGGGCCCGCCGCTTCGGCCTCAATGCGCTTGAGACGGTTGGCAATCTGGTCCTGGACATCCCGTGTTTCATTGACAGCGCTTTCAAAGCGGGCCGCGATGGCGACCTGCTCGCGTTCAGCCGATTCGATCCGCGCCGCGGCCTCCCGCACCGCGTGCTCGACACCGGAAATGGCCAGTCCGGTCCGACCCTCTGAACTTTCGATCCGATCCATAAGCCGATCAAGGGCATGGGTAACCCGACCGATTTCATCGGCGGGATGCTCGGGCGCTTCAAAGCGCGAGGGTGGGCTCTCGGAGGTGGTCGCACGGGGTGCCGGATCTTGGCGGGCGGATTCATAATAAGTGCGAACAGGCCCCCGGAGGCCGGTCTCAGGGGCTGTGAAATAGGATTCCGAGGTGATGTCTTCCGGCCCGTCCTCTTCGAAGATCATCTGGTTGAGCCACTCACCCAGAGTCATGCCCGAACGACGGGCAAGGTCCTTCGCGACCTCCCGGGCCTTGGGATCGATTCCCTTCACGCTCCAAGGCGCGCCCGACGTCATCCGAATCGTTCTCCCGGCACTCTGACGGCAAGCTAACTACCGATAATTGGGGTGTAAACGAAGTCCTAACGCAAGATATAGAGGGTAAGATGATCTTCTGTGGACGAACACGAAGTTTCCCTTTCGGAGTTCGTCGGCTAATGGATCATGGTGGATGTTATATCGACCTTGGGTTTGGCCATCATCTGTGCTGTCGCCGCGGCCCTGTTTGGCTGGCGCGGCGCTCAACCGCTCGATATTCGCAAGGGCCCGAGATTGATCCCCTGGCGCCCGATGATGGCCGCCTCAGCCCTGGCGGCTCTGCTTCTGGTGGTCCATCTGGTCAATCTCCTGGGTATCGCCACCGGGCGGTGACCAGGGTCCTGGAAGCCTTAGTCTAGAGTGCGTTCCGATAAGTGGGAACCGGTTATCGGAACGAAACGCATTCTAACATCTTGAATGAGAGCCTGTTTTATCCCTTTAGACGTTTCCGTCTAAAGGGATAAAACAGGCTCTAGGTGCAGACTTCGCCGGGGCTATCGGCC
>NMUI01000422.1 GCA_002221445.1 Phenylobacterium zucineum
AAGGGCCTCCTACCCCGGCACCGCAACCGAAACCACGGAAGTACTACCCCTCCCACGTCTTTGGGCCGGAACCCTTCCCGTCTCTCACTGAATCAACCCTCCCGGTTGACCCGGACTTCGATCACTCCTGGCGCAAGGGACGAGTCTATGGCCGCTACACGGCAGAACTGGCGAAAGACCCGTCCAGAGCGCTTTTCACTACGGGCGTCACATCAGCGGGCGGGACCTCGTCCCTCACCATTAGCAGTTTGAACATTAACGGACTCACCGCCCCTAAGCTCACTGAAGTTACTTGGTACATACAGCACTTCGCGGTGGACGTGCTTATCTTGGTGGACACCCGCTGTGGCTCTCGCCAATCCAAACACTTAGCGCACCAGGCTCGCCGCCAGATGGGGATAGGGAGTGGTGCGCATTACCAGGCGGCTACCGCGGGTCTGCCGACGCGTCGTAACCCTCGACAACGTGCGTCCCTTGTTGGTGGCATGATGTTTCTCCTCTCTCCTCGCTGGGCGTCCAGGACCCGGCAATTCATTGCAGATCCCACTGACCTCGGCGTCGTTGCGGGGATCGCCTTGGCGCGCCCAGAGGGAGACATCCTGATTTTTGGGACTTACTGGCCATGCCCTCCTTCCTCCGCGGAGAGCATGGGGCTCTGGAACAAGCTCCAACAATGGCTGCACAGAATAAATTGCACCATCAACCCTATAAAATACATACGCGGAGTCCTCCAGGGCCGGGTAACCCGCCACTTAGGAAGCCGTTCCCCTTCGGTCACTTCGCCCATGGCTGTGGTGGCGGGGGACTTCAACGCGTCCTGGGACGACCGGCACGGACCGCACCGAGGACTCGCAGACTGGGCGAGGGCCACAGGCTTAGTCAATCCGGGGGCCACCTTAGACCCGAACAGCCCCCCACCTGCTACGTTTTACTCTGGGCTGCGATCCATCGGTGCTATCGACAACATTCTTCTGTCCAGCTCCTGCCCTGGGGTGGTCACCAAGGCGGCTGTCGTCGATGGCTCCTTCTGGTCTACCATCACGGACCACCGTCCTCCGATTCTAGGCATCCACCTGGGTCCCGCTGCGGTTGCCGCTATTACCGGGCAGCGGGCCCGCCCTTCGTTCCCTCGCGTAGAAGCCCCGGCTGTAGCCGCAGCCCGCACCGCCTACCAGACCCGTCTCTCAACCTTGCTCCCGGACAGCCCATGCTCGTCTTCTGAGACTGCATCCGAATTTCTGTTCTCAGTCAGTCTCCGCTCGGCCGACTGGGCAGCTGCGCTGCTCCCGGCCAGCAACGCCCGTCCACGACGGTGGAAGGACGGTTGGTCCCCCACTATGATCTGCCT
>NMUI01000423.1 GCA_002221445.1 Phenylobacterium zucineum
CAGAAAGCGTCTCGCGAGTTCGCCAAAGCTGGCGACGAAGTTCGAGCGGCACTCATGCGTGCGAACTCTTTTTGGATTCAACTTCTACAGCATGGACCGGGTGTCGAATTCGGAATCGATGAGATTCGAGTCGCCAAGTTCGCCCTTAGCTTCAGCAACGTCGATCAACATCGGATCACGATTGCCTTGACTGAAGCCCTGTGGTTTGTCATGAAAGGTCATAGGGCTGAAGCTATGGCTGCACTTGAAGAACTGTCGGGCCTTCGCGAATCTCAGCAGCTATTAGTCACTGCTGAGGTTGCCGTGGAGATCGCTGCGATCTACCTGACAATCAATGCCAATGAGCAAGCGGAAGTCTGGTTCTCGATCTTTCAGTCGATCGAATCTGACTCGGATTCAGTTTCGGCAGGCGTCGCCACACTTAGGCTCGCCGCTGAAGTTTCCGAAAAACTTGGCAAAACTGATGAGGCGCTCCGTTACTGGCGTCAAATGGCTATTGCGTCCAGTCTTGTGGGGCATGGAATTTTCGAATCAACGGGAAAATTCGCGGCGGCGATAGCTAGGCCTTGAAGTCGCCCATCTCCCGCAGGCGGCGGCGCTGCTGCTCGGCCGCCGAGGCATCCAAGTTATGGTTACGGGTGTCAAGTCGCTCTGCTATCTGAGCGCGAAACTCCTGCGACTTGTGGTCATCGAACTTGAACTTTGCATCAACGCGCAGTACCCGCAGTCGCACGGCGCGTGTGCCAGACAGCATTCGGCCATAGGCCTCTGAGTCAGCCGTCACCGGCGCGTGCATGCCCTCGGGCTGAAAGTCGGCGGTCTGCTTAGCGATGATCGCTGCCTTCTCCACTGGGTCATCAAAGATGGTTGGCGCACACACAAACTGCACCGACGCGTAGTAGCTGGTAGGCACGCCATTCTCGACGATGCCGCCAGACAAAACCCGCCAGTGCCCCGGAATGAAGGCGTAGTCGCCGGTCACCGCAAGGCGAACCTCGGCCGCTGCTTCTAGGCTTGGCCAGGCAGGGTTGGGGCGGGCGAAGTGCACCAAGATGTCGGGCCCGTCAAAGGTGAAGTGCGTTGGTAGCACGATGGGAGCCTGGCCGGCATCCGCGTTGTTAACGGCTAGAACGCCGAACTTCTCGACCCCGGCGAGCCAGGTTTGCCACTCGAGTTCGTTCTGGGCGGCATCCCAGGGATGAATGAACATCGTTGACCTCCTAGAGCGACCGAATGCACTTGCCTCTTTATCCTAAACGCCACCAAATCGTTCGCATCCAAACGACTTGTTAGGTTGCCCTTACTAGAC
>NMUI01000130.1 GCA_002221445.1 Phenylobacterium zucineum
GCCATTTTCGGCGAAAAAGCCTCTGACGTCCGTGACACCTCGCTGAAACTGCCGCCTGGCGTGGCTGGAACCGTGGTTGAGGTCCGGGTGTTCAACCGTCACGGGGTCGAGAAAGACGAACGCGCTCTGGCCATTGAGCGGGCGGAAATCGACCGTCTGGGTAAGGACCGCGACGACGAGTTCGCCATTCTGAACCGCAACGTCACCAGCCGTCTGCGCACCCTGATCGTCGGCAAGGTTGCTGTCTCTGGTCCAAAGGGCCTGGGTCGCGGCGAAGTCACCGCCGAGAAGCTCGAGGAAATCGCCCCAGGCCTCTGGTGGCAGATCGCCCTGGAAGACGAAAAGGCTATGGGTGAGCTGGAGGCCATGCGCCGTCAGTTCGATGAAGCCCGCAAGCGCCTGGACCGTCGTTTCGAGGACAAGGTCGATAAGCTCCAGCGAGGCGATGAACTGCCGCCGGGCGTAATGAAAATGGTCAAGGTCTTTGTCGCCGTGAAGCGCAAGCTTCAGCCAGGCGACAAGATGGCCGGTCGTCACGGCAATAAGGGGGTTATCTCCAAGATCCTGCCGATCGAGGACATGCCCTATCTGGAAAACGGCCAGAATGTCGACATCGTGCTCAATCCTCTGGGCGTCCCCAGCCGGATGAACGTGGGTCAGATCTTCGAAACCCATCTGGGTTGGGCCGCTGCCGGCCTTGGCCGTCAGATCGCCGAGCTCATGGAAGCCTGGCAGAACGGGGGCCAAAAGCAGGCCCTGATCGACCATCTCCGCAGTGTCTACGGCCCCGATCAGGAGCTACCGGATACTGAGGAAGAGTTGATCGAGCTGTGTAAAAATCTGTCCAAGGGTGTGCCCTTCGCGACCCCGGTCTTTGACGGCGCGCACATCGACGACATTGAGAACCTACTGGAAAAGGCCGGTCTCGACCGGTCGGGGCAGTCGATACTTTATGACGGCCAGACGGGCGAACGCTTCAAGCGTCCGGTCACGGTGGGCTATATCTATATGCTCAAACTGCACCACCTTGTGGATGACAAGATCCACGCCCGCTCCATCGGACCCTATAGCCTCGTCACCCAGCAGCCCCTGGGCGGCAAGGCCCAATTCGGTGGTCAGCGCTTCGGGGAAATGGAGGTCTGGGCCTTGGAAGCCTATGGTGCCGCCTACACCCTGCAGGAAATGCTGAC
>NMUI01000131.1 GCA_002221445.1 Phenylobacterium zucineum
CCCTTTAGACGGAAACGTCTAGAGGGATAAAACAGGCTCTCATTCAAGATGTTAGAGTGCATTTCGATCCGATAACCGGTTCCCACTTATCGGAACACACTCTAGCGATAGCGCGCCGCAGGTGTTTTTGCACTCGGGAAATTGTCCGGTCCAGTCCAGCCTTGGTCATGCCGGGGAAATCCCCATACGGCTTACCTGGTCGGGATCGATGCGGTATCGGGGCCCGCGTCAACCAGGGCTGACCAGACCTTCAGAGCCTGCACGGTTGGTGCGACATCGTGGACCCGGACCGCCGCCGCACCGGCCCGGGCACCGGCTAGGGCGGCGGCCAAAGAGCCCCCAAACGGTCAGCCGGGTGCTCAGCCCGAGGGTCAAGCGCCTGAATAAACCGCTTGCGGCTGGCCCCGAGCAGGACCGGAAAGCCCAGGGCCACAAGGGTGTCAAGCTGGGCCAGTAGGGCAAGATTGTGTGCCAGGGTCTTGCCGAAGCCAAGGCCTGGATCGAGCCAGATCTTGTCCCGGGAAACCCCCGCCGCCAGGGCTACTGAAGCCCGCTCGACGAGGAAGGCGCAGACCTCGGAGACCACATCCCCATAGGACGGCGCGGCCTGCATGGTCCGGGGTTCGCCCTGCATGTGCATGAGCACCACCGTACAGCCCAACTCGGCCGCCAAATCTGCGGCTCCCGGTGCCTGTAGGGCCGTCACATCATTCCAAATATCGGCCCCAGCCGCGACGGCGGCGCGGGCCACGGCGGGCTTCACTGTATCAATGGAGAGACGAGCGCGGGTTTCGGATCTAAGGGCCGCCAGGACGGGAAGGACGCGATAAAGCTCCTCAGCCTCTGAAACCGGTATCGCGCCAGGCCTCGTCGACTCCCCGCCAAGATCGAGAATGTCAGCCCCCTCGGCCAGCAGGGTCCGAGCATGGGCGAGGGCAAGCTGTGGGTCGTTATGCCGACCCCCGTCGAAAAAACTGTCTGGGGTGACATTGACAATCCCCATGACCAGGGGTGCCGTAGCCGGGGTCCGCGTCACCGACCTGGCCTTTAGAAACGGACGCAGGGTCTTATGGAGTCCGACCTGGGTTCAGAGCTCCACAAAGATCCTGGGCCAAGGCGAGCTCTAAGCATTAAGCGGTAATGGGTTCGAAACTGCCCACAATCGGCACCGACACCGAAGGCGGCGGCGGGCGGTCAGCCTCGGCATCATCGCGATTGGGGGCAATGCCTTTCAGTACATTGACGATTTCGTCCCCAGACAGGGTCTCATATTCCAGCAGGGCCTTGGCGAGGGTGTGAAGGTCTTCCAACCGCTCCAGCAGAATACGGCGGGCCTCATCCTGGCCGCCTTGGACCAGCCTGCGGACCTCAACGTCGATCTTCTGGGCTGTGCTTTCAGAGACATTCTGGGTGCGGGACACCGAGTGACCCAGGAAGACTTCGTCCTGATTGTCCCCATAGGCCACCGTGCCGAGTTCATCTGAGAACCCCCAGCGGGTCACCATATTCCGGGCAAGACTCGTAGCCGCCTGAATGTCGCTGGAGGCCCCTGAGGTGATATGCTCCTTGCCGAAAATAATCTCTTCAGACACCCGGCCCGCCATCATGATCGCCAGACGCGAGGTCATCTGCACATAGTCCATGGAATAGCGGTCGCCTTCGGGCAGTTGCATAACCATGCCCAGAGCCCGGCCCCGGGGCACGATGGTGGCCTTATGAACCGGGTCGGATGAGGGCACACTCAGGGCCACCAGAGCGTGACCACCTTCATGATAGGCGGTGTTGCGCTTTTCCTCATCGGTCATGATCATGGACTTGCGCTCAGCGCCCATCATGACCTTGTCCTTGGCCTCTTCAAAATCGCGGTGCAGGACCATGCGGCGGTTCTTGCGCGCCGCCAGCAAGGCCGCTTCATTGACCAGATTGGCCAGATCCGCGCCGGAGAAACCGGGAGTGCCCCTGGCAATGGTCTTGACATTAACGTCGGCAGCCAGGGGAACATTCTTCATATGGACCCGCAGGATCCGCTCGCGGCCCCCCACATCGGGATTACCCACCACCACCTGACGGTCAAAGCGGCCTGGCCGCAGCAGGGCCGGGTCCAGAACATCGGGGCGATTGGTGGAAGCAATGACAATAATGGCCTCGGAGGGATCAAAGCCGTCCATCTCCACCAGCAGCTGGTTCAGGGTCTGCTCGCGCTCATCATTGCCGCCGCCGAGGCCGGCCCCGCGATGACGGCCAACCGCGTCAATTTCGTCGATAAAGATAATGCAGGGGCTATTTTTCTTAGCCTGTTCAAACATGTCGCGCACCCGGCTGGCCCCGACACCCACGAACATTTCAACAAAATCCGAGCCGGAAATATAGAAGAAGGGCACCCCCGCCTCACCGGCCACAGCCCGACCCAGCAGGGTCTTACCCGTCCCGGGTGGACCGACCATCAGCGCGCCCTTGGGAATCTTGCCGCCCAGGCGTTGGAATTTTTGCGGGTCCTTCAGAAAGTCGACGATTTCCGCCAGCTCATCCTTGGCCTCGTCCACACCGGCCACATCTTCGAAGGTGACGCGGTTCTTATTTTCCATCAGCAGCTTGGCCTTAGACTTACCAAACCCCATCGCGCCGCGCGCGCCGCCCTGCATCTGGCGCATGAAAAACACCCAGACACCCACCAGTAGCAGGATGGGCAGAAGCTGGACCAGAACCGTGCCCCAGATCGGACCACCGGGGGGTTTGACCTGAATATCGACGCCTTGCGCTTCCAGGCGACTGACCAGAGCATCCTGGTTTGCCGGGGTGGTGGCGGCATAGATCTTGTTGGCCTTATCCGTCACCTGGACCCGGCTGCCGATAATTTCAGCCTTTTTCAGGGTGCCAGACCCCACCCGCTGAAGCAGCTGAGAATAGCTGACCTCAGAAAGATTGGCTGATTTCTGACCGGAGGTCATGACGCTGTAGAGTCCGGCCAGGGCCAGGATGATAATGCCCCAGATTGCCAAATTGCGCAGGTTCATGATGGTTCAATTCGCCTTCGATAGATCCGCTGTCCCCAAGATAGGAAGGCGGCCGGGGATTCACCAGAGCATGATCCAATAGGTGGGAACCGATTATCGGATCGAATCATGCCTTAACTTTTTGAATTATAGCCTTTTTGCCCATTCAGACGATTCCGTTTGAAGGCAAAGGGCTATAGCGGGTTAAGTCCCAGCAGGCGGAAAATAGTCCGTCGCCGGGGTTCAGGACAGCAAAAAGGCCGCACGGTCACCGCACGGCCTTTCTAAAATCATAGAGACGAAAACAGCTTTAGCGGACAGGCTTCTTCGGCGCAGGGACCAGACCTTCACGCTGGGCGCGCTTACGGGCCAGCTTGCGGGCGCGACGCACGGCCTCTGCCTGCTGGCGGGCGCGCTTTTCCGAGGGCTTCTCATAATGCACGTGCCGCTTCATTTCGCGGAACGAGCCTTCACGCTGCATCTTCTTCTTCAGCGCCTTGAGGGCCTGATCAACATTATTGTCGCGCACGAAAATCTGAACCAGAGGTCTCTCTCCTGTCACCCGTTCCCGCTCGGCTGACCCGGCGGGTGCAGCGGCGAACGGACAAAATCTTTTCCCCCGAGCGCAGGGCGTCCGGGTTTGAGCGCGGCGGAATAGCAGAAGGAAAAGGCAATGTCCACGGCGGACAAGACCGCCGGTTCGTTCTATGATCAGATCATATGAAAGGCGAAGACCGAAATGACCGATTGGGCGAGCAAGACAGAGCAGGAAATCCTCCATCAGGCCCTGAACCTAGCCCCCGGCCAGGGTTGGACCCGCCCCATGGTCCTGGCCTGTGGCACAGCCTGCGGTCTATCGGGTCCAGAGACCGAGCTGCTCTTGCCCCACGGCCCTTCAGATCTGGCCGCCCTGATGTCGCGCCGCCACGACGCCCTGGCTCTTAAGACTCTGCCCGACCCGGCAAGCCTGAAAATCCGCGAGCGTATTCGCGCCGCAGTGCTGGCGCGGATCGAGGTGGCCGCCCTTGACGGTCCGGCCGTTCGCCGTTGGGCGGGGTGGCTGGCCCTGCCGACCCACCTGCCCCTGGCGTTTTCCCTGGTCTGGGAAAGTGCCGACAAGATCTGGCGCTGGGCCGGGGACACGGCAACCGATGAGAATCATTATTCAAAACGGGCGATCCTGGCGGGGATTCTGATCTCAGCCGTCAGTCTGCGTTTCTCCGCCGGCGCGCAGGCCACAGAAAGGTTCGTGGAGGACCGGATCGAAAATGTCATGACCTTCGAAAAGTGGAAGGCCGGGATCAGGCCTAGTGATCTTACGGCCAAACTGGCGACCTCCCTGGGTCGCCTGCGCTATGGACGGGGTTAGAGCCCCCTGTCTTTCGACGGTCCCTCTAAAGAGACAAAGCGCTAGAGCCTGTTCCCTTTAGAGGGAAAACATTTAGAGGGATAAAACAGGCTCTAGGACGACTATGTCGCCCGGTGAGAGGGTCGGGGCCAGAACCTTCTCGATGTAGGTCGTGAAGAGTTCACCGTTGATCGGTCCATCAATCACCCAGGGGGCGTCGATGCGGTCGTGGCGCAGCGCAGCAATAAAGGTCTGGGTCTTCCAGTGACCGAAGGGGGCATAGGCCTTCAGCCGCTGGTCGTGGGCTCCAGCCTCGCAAGGGAGCCATGTTGGTCTTGACCCAGGTCTCATCGATGAACACCAAGCGATCAGGCGAGACCTTGCGTTCATCGACGGCGCGGGTCTTGTCGGTAATCGGCTCGATTTCGATCTTGCGTTTCTGAAGGCTGCGGCAACTGAACATATCCCGACGCAATCTAACTCATGACGCAAATCTAAGCTGCCTTCGTGATGATAACCTCATTGAGGCCGATGAGCTTCATAAGGTGATCACCGATCTTGTTTGCAAGCAATGTTGGAACCGCATTGCCGATCTGGCGCATACCCTCTCCCCAAGCTCCAGTTACGTGAAAGCTTGGGTCGAAAGTCTGAAGGAGTTTTCCTTCATAAACAGTAAAGTATCGCACCGTTCCGTCTTCGTAGCGTATCATGTTTTCACCACCTGGCACGCCATGACCACCAGCTTTCAACGTTTTTGCAGGTAGATCGATATAGCTGCCCGTATGTCCCGCATACGGTCGTGCACCGTCGCGGAAGATGTGGTCCGCAATGCCATGATCAGAGTTTGGATGCGGCGTGGCACTCAAAGCATCACGCACAGTGCGCCAAGCCTTTAAGCGGGGTTCAAGCTCAAGAGTCAGCGAGTGCTGTTTGCCACACATTTGGTGATCTCCGACCATCGCAGTCGGTGCAGCAAGCCCATGACGCTCCCAATATTCACCTGTGATTTGCTGCTGCTCGTTCAAAACGCTTTGTGAATGAGTCGTGGAAGGAAACGTCCACTCAACATTAATGTCAGATCGTATCCCAACGATGAACACTCGCTCTCGAACTTGAGGGACGCCATAGTCAGCAGCGTTGAGCAGCTTGTATGAAACCTTGTATTTTACACCGCCGTGATCAGACCACTTGATCTTTGTGAGGCGTTCATAATGGTCCTGCCATTCTTCCTCACTTGCGATTGTGACTTCGGGATACGTCAGGCGCAAAAGAACATACTGGAAGTATGAGGAGAACGTGCTGCGGAGAAGCCCTTTGACGTTTTCAAAAACGAACGCCTTTGGTCGATGATGGCTGACAGCCTTCGCCGCATAGGGGAACATGTCTCGATGATCTTCGTGCGCTCTATGCTTGCCACCTAGCGAGAAGGGCTGACAAGGTGGACCTCCAGCGATCAAATCGATTCCGTCGATTGACCCAAAGTCGAAGTTTCGAACGTCACCCTCGAAAACGAGATCGGGAGAAAAGTTTTTCCTCAGTGAGTTGCAGGCATTTTTGTCGAACTCGACAAACTTCGCATGATCGTATCCTGCCAGCTCCAAGCCTTTTGCAAGACCGCCTGCTCCTGAGAATAGTTCCAAACTTCTCATTTAAGGATGATGCCTCTTAAAGTGTGCTTCGATGTTCTTGAGGATCGTGTCTAAATCTTTGGCAATGCCTCTGCACTTGTCTGCAAAGTCTCTGCCCTTATGCATCACGTCCCAATCGGACTTCGCTTGATCAAAGCGTCCCGCTCCTGGTGTGTGATTGCCGAAGCCATCGACCGCTGAGTTCCAGAGCGGGCGAAACAGCTTGATAAGTGTCGCTTCGACCGTGCTGATCATGTCTGATCCTTCAGCCTCGAATATGACGAACCGACAAGCGAAGTCCGCCAGATCGAGCCCATCACCGATAACTATGTTCCGTGTATGTTCTCTAATGCGATTCTGCAACTCGTTTGATTGCGTCAGCAGATTATCCGACACACGAGCCTGTCTCCAACCTCTTGGCACCGCCTTACCCACGTAAATCGGCACCGCATACGACAGACGGTTTAGGTCGGCGAGACGTGCATAATGAGGGTTCGACCCTGTGTAGTAGAGCGCATAGACACCTGATCCCGTGAATCGCTCTTGCAAGGGAAGCTCGTGAACGGGGGTGCCATTGAAAAAGCGGACTGCATCCTTCACCAGCTCAGCAAAAGCGTCATTTTTGTAAATATGCTCCGCGCGGTCGAATGGATGTCTTGCCATTTTGCCCCCAAAAGATCGAATGATCCTCTCGGATGGCAGATATTTGGATGAAAGCGCAACCCCTGCGCCAGAATGCAGCCCCTTTTGCGTGATCTATGGCATTTCAATGCGGGGGGGCAGAGGTGTACTGAGCTGAGATGAATCGCGCCGTTGGCCACAG
>NMUI01000424.1 GCA_002221445.1 Phenylobacterium zucineum
TATCGGATCGAAACGCACTCTAGTGGGGGGTGGCACCAGCCAGGAAGTCCATCTTGCCGAGCGGTGCGCCCTTGGCGCGCATCAGGGCATAGGCCGTGACCACGTGGAACATGAAGTTCGGCAGAGCAAATTGCAGCAGGAAGCTCTGACCGGTGAAGGTCAGGGTCTGACCCGGGAACTTCATTTCGATGACCGCTTCTTCTCGACCGTTCACCTGCTCCGGCTTGATGGACTCCAGGAAGGCGATGGTCTTGGCGAGGCGTTCTTTCAGCTCCGGGAAAGTGGTTTCCACGTCCGGGAAGCTTGGGGCGTCAACCCCGGCCAACCGCCCTGCGCCGCCCTTAGCACCGTCGCTGGCAAACTGAATCTGCCGGGTCAGGGGGTGCATGTCCTCGATCAGACGCGCCTCGGTGAAGGTCGACAGCTCCAGACCATTAGCCATTGCGTGGGCTTCGACCTTGTCCAGGAAGCTGGACAGATTGCGCAGGAAATTCAGGAAGACGGGAATGGAGGCGTCATAAAGGGATAGGGACACGAAATTCTCCTTGGTTGAATCCCTGAAGATAAAGCGTGTTCTGACATGTGGGAACTGGCTATCGGATCATGCTCTAGTCTTCGGCGCGGGGCAGGGGGTGTTCGGTGGTTCCCAGGGCGTCGGCAAGGCGCATCTTGGCAGAGCCCGGCCGTAGGGGCTTCTGCTGGCTATCGTCCGGGGTCCAGCCGGTCAGGGTCAGGATTTCAAAGGTGGCGGGTATCCGGCCATCGGCTTCCGAAAAATTTTGCACATAGAGTTCACAGGCCCGGCCCAGCACCTGCCGAGTCAGGGGTTTGGGGTGCCGCTCAGCCAAGACGCTGGTCTCTCCCATGGTCCGGAGGTCGGCGAGCAGGTTTAGAGGATGGGCATAGCGGACAGTAACCTTGTCTAGGTCAGCCACCGGTAAGGCAAAGCCCGCCCTTTGGAGCAGGCCAGCCGCGTCAGACGCGTCGGCAAAAGGTGAAACCCGGGACCCCGCGCCGCCGGTGATTTCCAGCTCGGCGTCGAAAAGGCATAGGCGAAGTTCGTTCAGGGTGGCCCCGCCGAATAGGGACCCCAGAAACAGGCCGTCAGGCTTCAGGGCCCGCCTGATCTGGATCAGAGCCCCGATCACATCATTGGTCCAATGAAGGGCCAGGGTGGAGACGACGAGGTCTAACCTCCCAAACCGAAGGGCAGTTGTTCCTCATCGGCCACGAGACGCGGCCCTGAGCGGCCCGCCAGCATGGCACCTGACAGATCGGTTTCAATCAACAGGCCCACCCGGGCGGCGGCATCGCTCCGCTTTAGCGCGTTCCAAAAAGCGCCCTTTCTCGCGCCGAGGTCGACGGCGACTGGAAACTCACGCAAGATGGCTTCCAGGCGGATCACAGCGTCTTCGGCAGCCCGGGCTTTCAAGAAGTCGGCACCGGCATAGGCCGGCGCAGCGCGATCCAGGCGGGCGCGGAGCAATCTGCGGTCAAAGATCAGGGGCGGGGCGGACATGGGCCTGCAGAATGACGTGTTCCGGGGCGGCTGGGAACCACCCCCCGGTTTGAGAGCGGCCGGACGGCGATTTTTAGATCTCATCTTTCCACCCCAGTCCCTGGATGGCGGCCCCGCGGTTCAGTCTACGGGACTATCTGTCGATGTCTGGAGCCGGATCACGTTTCTGGATGAACCGGTCTGTGACGGGTGCGGAACCCCCTTTGAATTTGACGCCGGACCTGGGGTGCGGTGTGCGGCCTGCACGGCCAAGCCGAGGGCCTTCCAGCGGGCCAGGGCGGCTTGCCTTTATGATGACTTGTCCCGGGGGCCGATCCTGCAGTTCAAGCACGCTGACCGAACCGACCTTGGACCCCTCTTTGCCCGATGGCTGGCCAGATCGGCGCGGGATCTGCTGGCGGAGGCCGACAGCATAGCGCCGGTGCCCCTGCACCCTTCCCGGCTGTTTCGACGTCGGTATAATCAGGCCGCTGAAATCGCTCGACCCCTGGCCCGGATGTCAGGTCTGACCTATCTACCCGATGCCTGATACGCCGCCGAGCCACGGAATCCCAAGGCGGAAAATCGGGGTCTGGGCGGCGGCGCAATGTGGCTGCGGCCTTCGAGGTTTCGTCCTCCAAGGTCCCAAAGGTGGCGGGTCGGAGGATTGTGCTTGTTGACGACGTTATGACCACCGGTGCCACTTTGGAGGGCTGTACCCGGGCCCTGCTCAAGGCCGGAGCGGCCCAAGTTAATGTTGCTGTCGTTTCGAGGGTGAAAGACGCCGCGCTTGGCCCCATATAGAATGGGTTAACCCACTACAGAGTCTAAATGAGCCATGGCCCAGGTCACCATCTATACCAAACCCTTCTGTCCCTTCTGCATCCGCGCGGTTTCGTTGCTGGAGAAAAAGGGCGTCGCCTTCGACGAGATTTCGGCGGCCTTCGATGCCGAAAAGAAGGCCGAAATGCTGGAGCGATCCGGCGGTCGTGCGACCTACCCGCAAATCTTTATCGGCGAGACCCATGTGGGCGGGTGCGATGACATGATGGCCCTTGAACGGGCAGGCAAACTCGATCCCCTGCTCACGGCCTGATGACCAGCCTTCGCGTCGGCCTCGTACAAACCCGGACCCCCGCCACGGCGGCGGCTGGCCTTACGCATGTTGAGCCCCTGATCCGCGAGGCTGCGGCTCAAGGCGCCCAGTTCATTGTGACGCCGGAGGGCTCGAACCTTCTCGAAAAGAACCGCGGGAAGCTGCTGTCGCAATTAACCCTGCAGGAGCAGGACCTTGTGGTCCAAGGCGGGCGGGCCTTGGCCAAAGAACTTGGGGTCACCCTGCTAATCGGGTCGGCCTTAGTTCTGCGTCAGGACGGCAAGGCGGCCAACCGGTCCTTCCTGATTTCTCCGGACGGAGAGATCACCGCCACCTATGACAAGCTGCACATGTTCGATGTGGACCTGCCCACCGGCGAGACGGCCCGGGAGAGCGAGGCCTATGAACCCGGGGATCGTGCCGTCACCGCCAGGGCCGGCGTGGCCAAGCTCGGCCTGACCATCTGTTATGACATGCGTTTTCCAGCGGTCTATCGCGCCCTGGCCGTAGCGGGGGCTGAGATCATCACTGTGCCTGCCGCCTTCACCCGGCCGACGGGTCAGGCCCACTGGGAGATTCTATTGCGGGCGCGGGCCATTGAAACCGGCAGCTTCGTCCTGGCGGCGGCCCAAGGCGGTTTCCACGAGGATGGCCGCGGCACCTATGGCCACACCCTGGCAGTTGGGCCTTGGGGCGAAATTCTCGGCCAGTTGGATCATGACGAACCCGGCGTCTTGGTGGTCGATCTGGACCTGACCGCCGTGGCCAAGGCCCGCACGGCTATTCCCGCCCTGAAAACGCCCGCGCCTTCGCGCCGCCCCAGGCCCTGGCATGATCAAATACGCCCTGGCCTGCGAGGCGGGCCATGAGTTCGAAGGCTGGTTCGGCACCTCAGCAGACTATGACGACCAGCAGGCCAAAGGTCTGTTGGAATGCCCCGTCTGCGCTTCCCGCTCGGTGCGCAAACAGATCATGGCCCCGGCGGTGGCGGGCACCAAGAACCGCGGTGTGGAAAGCTCGCCTGAAACCCGCGCCCTGCTGGCGCAGGCCATGACCCAGGTCCGCAAGCACGTCGAAGACAATTTCGACTATGTGGGCGACGCCTTCGCCAAGGAGGCCCGCGCCATCCACGAGGGCAAGTCCGAAGAACGCGGCATCTATGGCGAGGCCACCCCGCAGGAGGTCAAAAAGCTCGTCGACGACGGCGTCCCCGTGGCCCCATTGCCGGGGGAGGCGGTTAAACCGGACAAGTTGAACTAGAGTGCGTTCCGATAAGTGGGAACAGGTTATCGGATCGAAACGCACTCTAGGATCTTGAATTAGAGCCTGTTTTATCCCTCTAGACGTTTCCG
>NMUI01000425.1 GCA_002221445.1 Phenylobacterium zucineum
GGGCAAGCGACAGCGATCATCCGATTCCTAGCTTTCTCCGCCGGCTGAACCACTGGTGCCGGCGTTTACATCGTGCAAGCGGTACTTGTCGATGGCCTGCTGCGCAAGCGAGCCGTCTACCTTGCCCTGCGCGGCGAGCTGCTCCAAGACGCGAACCACGATAGACGGGCCATCGATCTTGAAGAAGCGACGTGCCGCAGCGCGCGTGTCAGAGAAACCGAAGCCGTCTGCGCCGAGGGTCGCGTAGTCACCTGGAATCCAGTTGCGAATCAGGTCTGGCACTGCGTGCATGTAGTCGCTCACACCGATGAATGGCCCCTCAGAACCCGAGAGCTTGCTGGTGACGTAGGCGGCATCGACGTGCTGGCCGGGGTTCAAGAACTTCTGCTCATCCTTGGCCAGTGCCTCGCGACGAAGTTCGGTCCAAGAAGTTACCGACCAGATGTCTGCTGAAATACCCCAGTCCTGCTGTAGAAGTTGTTGGGCCTCGTATGCCCAAGGGACAGCGACACCAGACGCAAGAATCTGCGCCTTGTTGCCGGGAGCGTCATTCTTGCTGATGCGGTGAATACCGTTCACGATGCCGTCGACGTCGACATCGGCCGGTTCAGCAGGCTGAATCATCGGCTCGTTGTAGACCGTTAGGTAATACATCACGTTCGGGTCCGGGTGGTTACCTCCGTACATTCGCTCGATGCCCGAACGCATGATGTGGGCGATCTCGTAGCTGTAGGCGGGGTCATATGAGATAACCGCGGTGTTGGTCGAAGCGATGATAGGCGAGTGTCCGTCGGCGTGTTGAAGGCCTTCACCGGTGAGGGTGGTGCGACCTGCGGTGGCACCAATCATGAATCCACGAGCCATCTGATCGCCGGCCGCCCAAATTGCGTCGGCGGTGCGCTGGAATCCGAACATCGAATAGAACACGTAAATCGGAATCATCGCTTGACCGTGTGTGGCATACGAGGTACCAGCCGCGGTGAATGCAGCGACCGATCCAGCCTCGTTGATTCCCGTGTGCAGAATCTGACCGGCCTGCGACTCCTTGTAAGACAGCAGAAGTTCGCGGTCCACCGAGATGTAGTGCTGGCCATTCGGGTTGTAGATTTTCGCGGTAGGGAAGAACGCATCCATTCCGAACGTGCGAGCCTCATCTGGGATGATCGGTACGATTCGAGGTCCAAACTCTGGCGAACGCAGAAGGTCTTTGAGCAGGCGCACAAAGCCCATGGTGGTCGCGACTTCTTGGTTGCCCGAACCTGCCTTCGCAATTGCGTAGGTTTTTCTTCTGGTAACGCGAAGTCAACATATTTGCTGCGTCGCTCTGGAAGGTATCCGCCTAGTTCGCGACGACGTTCGTGCAGGTATTGAATCTCAGGAGCGTCTGCTCCCGGGTGGAAGTACGGCGGCTGATATGGATCGGCCTCGAGAGCCGCATCGGTGATTGGGATGCGCAGGTAGTCTCTGAACGACTTCAGATT
>NMUI01000426.1 GCA_002221445.1 Phenylobacterium zucineum
TGGAGCTGTATTTGGCTTTGCCAGTGTGCAGGGCGTCCAGCATCTGGTCGCGGCTGGTGCCCAAGGTTTCGGCGGCGCTGTACAGGTACAGGCCGTGGCCGCCTTCGTCTTGCACCTTGGCAATCAAAATGGCTTTGCGTTTCAGACTGGGGGCGCGGCTGATCCAGTTGCCTTCGGGCAGCATGCCCACAATTTCGCTGTGGGCGTGTTGGCTGATTTGCCGCACCAAGGTCTTGCGGTAGGCCTCGGGCATCCATTCACGCGGTTCGATTTTGCCGTCGGCGTCAATGCGCGCGTCAAACTGCGCTTGCAAGGCGGCGTCTTGCGGGTTCAAGGCTTGCGGCACCGCTTTGGGGCCGGTGGGCGCCTCGCTGCTGTCGGGGACGTTGAAAGATTGGGTGTACAAGAGCTTCTCCTGCGCCTGCAATGCGGGGCGCCGGGAGAAAGTATATCAATTAACCGACCGACCGGTCGGTTAATTGAGTCCTCTGCCCTAGGGATTTGTCCTGATCGGTGGAAAACCGTTCAGGAGTGCTCTAAATTGAAGCTGTGTCCTGTGCCGCGCGCCAGTGCCGGCCCGATCACATTCACCGCTTCGCGCAGCTTGTCTTTCAGGCTGAAGGGCGGGTTGATCACCACCATGCCGCTGGCGGCCAAACCGGCTGTGGTGCCATCTTCGTGGCGGCCGATCGACAAGGTGGCGTGCAGCCAAGGTTTGTGCGCCTGATTGGCCAGGGTTTTCAGGCGCTTGGGCAGGTCGTGCGCTTCCACACGGGCGATGATCGGGTACCAGACCACATAGGTGCCGGTGGCAAAGCGCTTCAAGCAGTCTTGGATGGCGCTGGTGACTTTGCCGTAATCGGACTTGATTTCATAGCTGGGGTCGATCAACACCATGGCGCGCGAGAGCCGGTGGCCGAAGGCGGTGGCGGCAGCAGTTTTTTCAGCGACTCAAATCCGTCTTCGCGGGCAATCATGATGGCTCGGCCAGCGTCCAGCTGCGCCACGTTGGAGGCCAGGGTTTTGGCGTCGGTCGGGTGCATTTCAAACAATTTGAGGCGGTCGCGGCTGGCGTGGCGCATCAAATGGTGAATGATGAAGGGCGAGCCCGGGTAGATTTTCGCTTGGCCATGGGGGTTGAAATGGGCAATGACGTCCAGGTAATCCTGCAGCGCTTCAGGGATGGCGGCGTTGTCTTCCAAGGCCTTGAGCAGCTTGAAAATACCGTACTGGGCCTCGCCACCCGTCTCGGTAAAGTCACCGTCCAGCCGGTACAAGCCCGCACCGGCATGGGTGTCGATCAAGGTTAAGCCCGGATCCTTTTGCATCAGGTGTTTGAGCGTGGCCACCAGGGTGACGTGTTTGAGCACATCGGCATGGTTGCCGGCGTGAAAGGCGTGGCGATAACTGAACATGGGTCGATGGTAACCAAGTTCTTCCGCAAGTCTTGATTTTTCGTATAATGGAGGGCTTCGCAGCGTTTAATTGGCCCCGCGGCGAAGGCCCAGTGAGTTCAACTTGCCGGGTACATACCACCTAAGAGGTTCTCAACAGAGGAACGCCGACCGTGGAAAAGGGCCTGACAAACCTTTCTTTCAAAGAGAAAACTCATGACTACAACTTTCAGCGCAAAACCCGCTGAGGTCGTGCACGAGTGGTTTGTGATTGACGCGACCGATAAGGTCCTCGGACGAGTAGCCAGCGAAGTTGCTCTCCGTTTGCGCGGCAAACACAAGGCCATTTACACGCCTCACGTCGATACCGGTGACTTCATCGTCATCATCAACGCAGCCCAACTCCGTGTCACTGGCGCCAAGCCCTTGACAAGGTGTACTACCGTCACTCCGG
>NMUI01000427.1 GCA_002221445.1 Phenylobacterium zucineum
TTCGCGCTGCAGTGCCGAATCACCACCGAAGATCCTGCCGCCGGATTCCGCCCAGACACCGGCAAGATCACCACCTACCGTTCGCCAGGTGGCGCCGGCATTCGTCTCGACGGCGGCACCATTTCGGCCGGCTCCGAGGTCAGCCCACACTTTGACTCGCTGCTGGTCAAGTTGATCGCCAAGGGTAAAGACTTCGACACGGCCGTTATGCGCTCGCGTCGCGCCTTGGCTGAGTTCCGCATCCGTGGTGTCGCAACCAACATCGCGTTCTTGCAGGCCGTCATGGATGACCCAACCTTTGCGTCGGGCGACCTTTCGACCGCCTTCATTGACGAGCGTCCGCAGCTATTTGCCGCAAAGGCATCGCAAGACCGCGGTACCAAGATTCTCCAGTGGCTAGCCGATGTCACCGTGAACCAGCCGTATGGCCCTCGCGCCGGTCACATCACGCCTGCCGTGAAGCTGCCCAAGATCAACGTCGTGGCCGCAGCACCAGCGGGTTCGCGTCAACGTCTGCTCGAGCTTGGTCCGCAGGGATTCGCGCAGGCGCTGCGTGAGCAGACTCCGGTCGCAGTCACCGAGACCACCTTCCGTGACGCACACCAGTCGCTGCTGGCAACTCGCGTTCGCGGTCGCGACTTGGTCACCGCCGCCCCATACGTTGCTCGCCTAACCCCGCAGCTGCTCTCCGTAGAGGCCTGGGGTGGCGCAACCTATGACGTTGCCCTGCGCTTCTTGGGCGAAGACCCGTGGGAGCGTCTGGCCGCTCTGCGTGCCGCCATGCCAAACCTGTGCATCCAGATGCTGCTTCGCGGCCGCAACACGGTTGGTTACACGCCGTATCCAACCGAGGTCACCGAGGCTTTCGTTGCTGAGGCAGCCGCGACCGGCGTTGACATCTTCAGAATCTTTGATGCCCTCAACGACGTCGACCAGATGCGCCCTGCAATCGAGGCGGTGCTCAAGACCAAGACCGCGGTTGCCGAGGTTGCCCTCTGCTACACGGCAGACCTGCTCGACCCGAACGAGACGCTTTACACGCTCGACTATTACCTCAACCTGGCCCAGCAGATTGTTGACGCCGGGGCCCACATCCTTGCAATTAAGGACATGGCCGGACTCTTGCGCCCAGCCGCCGCTGCCAAGCTGGTGAAGGCCCTTCGTGAGCGCTTCGACCTGCCGGTGCACCTGCACACCCACGACACCGCTGGTGGCCAGCTGGCCACCCTAATGGCGGCGATTGACGCCGGCGTAGACGCAGTGGATGTGGCCTCGGCTCCGATGGCAGGCACCACGAGCCAACCATCGGCCTCTGCGCTTGTTGCCGCCCTTGCACACACCCCGCGCGACACCGGAATTAGCCTCGAACAGATCTCGGCCCTCGAGCCTTATTGGGAGGCCGTGCGTTCGGTCTACGCTCCGTTTGAGTCGGGTCTGCCAGGCCCAACCGGCCGCGTCTACAAGCACGAGATTCCTGGTGGTCAGCTCTCGAACCTGCGTCAGCAGGCAATCGCCTTAGGCCTCGGCGACCACTTCGAAAAGGTCGAAGACATGTATGCCGCCGCCAACGAGATTCTCGGACGCCCGACCAAGGTGACGCCTTCGTCGAAGGTGGTTGGCGA
>NMUI01000132.1 GCA_002221445.1 Phenylobacterium zucineum
AGGGGCTGGGGCTGCGGCGGCTTCAGCCGCGGCGGCGGCGGCATCGGCTTCCTTCTGGGCGCGTTCTTCAGCACGTTCCTTGGCCTTCTTACCGGGCAGGCCCTTCTTCATGTTCTGGCCGTGGACCCAGGTCATAACCCCGGCGGTGGCCAGAAAGCGGGCGACCCGGTCGGTGGGTTGGGCCCCCTTAGACAGCCAGCCCTGGATCTGCTCCAGTTTCAGGGTAACCCGGTTCGGATCGTCCTTCTTCAGCAGGGGGTTATAGGCACCGACCTTTTCGATGAAGCGACCATCTCGGGGGGAGTGGCTGTCTGCGACGACGATAGAATAATAGGGGCGCTTCTTGGCACCGCCACGGGCGAGGCGAATTTTGAGCATATTAAGTCCTTGTGATGTCTAGGATTTTTTGAAGGGGTTAATTCCGGGTGGGAGATTTCCCAGCCCGGGAAGTTTGGGAGACGCGCCACTGCCAAGGCCGGCCATCTTGCCAAGCTCTTCCAGGTGTGAGGCGTCCGTGGTCGGCAGTTTTCCGCCGCCCAGGGCTTTCAGGCGGTCCATACCGCCCGCGCCGCCGGCACCGCCCAGCATACCTGCCATGCGCGCCAGACCCTTGCCGCCGTCACGGCTCATCACCTTGAAGGCATCGGCCATCTGGCGGTGCTGTTTGAGCAGGCGGTTAACATCGGCCACATCCACCCCGGCTCCCGCCGCAATCCGGCGCTTGCGGGACGCGGCCAGAATGTCCGGCTTTTTCCGTTCCAACTTGGTCATTGACGAGATGATCGCCGATTGCCGATCCAGCATCTTGTCTGAGATATTGGCCTCGGCGATCTGTTTCTTGATCTTCTGCACCCCAGGCAGGAAGCCCATCATGCCTTCCATACCGCCCATGCGCTTCATCTGGGCAAATTGATCGGCCATCATGTCCAGATCGAACTGACCCTTGGCCAGCTTCTTGGCCATGGCCTCGGCTTTGGCAATGTCTAGATCCTGACTGGCCTTTTCCACCAGGGCGATAATGTCCCCCTGACCGAGAATCCGACCGGCCACCCGCGAGGCGTCGAATATATCCAGGCCGTCAATCTTTTCAGAGACGCCTAAGAACTTGATCGGCAGGCCCGTGACTGCCCGCATGGACAGGGCCGCACCGCCGCGGCCATCGCCGTCAGCCCGGGTCAGGACCAGACCGGTGAGTGGCAGGCGTGCGTGGAAGGCGGTGGCCGTGCGGACGGCGTCCTGACCGGTCAGGCTGTCCGCCACCAGCAGGGTTTCCGATGGGGTGGCGATCCTGGCGATCTCGGCGGCCTCGGCCATCATGGCTTCGTCGAGGGTGGTACGGCCTGCGGTGTCCAGGATCAGAATGTCATAGCCCTGAAGCCTGGCCGCCGACATGGCCCGCCGCGCAATATCCGGTGCCGACTGGCCTGCAACAATGGGCAGGCTGTCCACCTGGGCCTGCTTGGCGAGCATGGCCAACTGCTCCATGGCCGCCGGACGGCGGGTGTCCAAGGAGGCCAGCAGGACCTTCTTGCGGTCCCGGGCCAGTTTCAGCGCCAGCTTACCCGCCGTGGTGGTCTTACCCGAGCCCTGCAGACCGGCCATCATGATCACGGTGGGCGGGTTTAGGCTGATGTTCAGCGGCTCGGCGGTTTCGCCACCCAGCATGTCCACGAGGCCGTCATAGGTGATCTTAACCACCTGATCAGCGGGCCGGACCGAGCGGATCACCTCTTCGCCCGCAGCCCGTTCCTTAGCCTTGGCGATGAATTGCCGGACCACCGGCAGGGCGACATCGGCCTCCAGCAGGGCCACCCGGACTTCCTTCAAGGCCTCGTCAATGTCCTTTTCCGACAGCACTCCGCGACCGGACAACCGGTCAAAGACGGAGGACAGTTTATCGGTCAGAGCGTCGAACAAGTGGGCCTCATCAGTATGGCCCATAGGCAATCAACCCCCGTGGACGATCACGTCGACGGGGGGCCTCGCCGTCCTCGTCCGGCCATGGGTCAGCCGGGGTCGTGACGGTGGAGGGCGCGATTGCTCTGCGCCGGAAGGCTTGCTCCATGCACGAAGCCCGGCGAAAGGTCAAGAATTCGCAGACCCACCCACCGTGTACCGATCGGGTTTGCCCTCGACCGGCAGCTGATCACCGCCCTAGGTGGTGGGAAAGCCCTTGTCGCGCAGATAGGCCTTCACGTCAGGATCGCGCCCCCGGAAGGCCCGATACTGGTCAGCCGGATCCACCGTATTCCCAAGGCTCATAATCTTGTCATGCAACCGCTTGGCCACCGTCTTATCATAGGGACCGCCCGCTTCGGTAAAGGCTTCGAAGGCATCGTGATCCAGCACTTCGGACCACAAATAGCTGTAATAGCCTGCGGAATAGCCGTCCCCGGCAAAGATATGCTGGAACTGTGGGGTACGATGCCGCATGGGCAGCTCTTCGGGCATACCAAGCTTGGCCAGCTCGGTCTTTTCAAAGGCCCGGGGGTCGATGTCAGCGTCACCGGCCAAGTGAAGCTTCATGTCGATCAGGGCCGAGGCCAGATATTCGGTGACATCAAAGCCCTTACGGAAGGTGTGGGTCTTTTCGATCTTTGCCACCAGCTCGGCTGGGATGGGTTTTCCGGTTTTATAGTGTAGGGCGAATTGATTTAGCACCTCCGGGGTCGGGAACCAGTTCTCATTGAGCTGGCTTGGAAATTCTACATAGTCCCGGGCGACATTGGTGCCGGAAAGGCTCGGATAAACCACATTGGAATTCAGACCATGCAGGGCGTGGCCAAATTCATGGAACATGGTGGTCGCATCGTCCCAGGACACCAGAACCGCCTCGCCGGGGGCGGCCTTTACGAAGTTGGCATTGTTGGAAACGATGGTGGTGACGACGCCGTTATAGGTGCTTTGCTCGCGATAGGCGTTCATCCAGGCCCCGGATCGTTTGCCAGGACGAGCATAGGGGTCGAAATACCAAAGTCCCACATGCTTGCCGTCAGCCCCCTTGACCTCCCATATGGTAATGTCGGGATGGGCCACCGGTAGACCCGTCACGGGATGGAAGGTGAATCCATAGAGCTGACCTGCAGCCCAATGCATCCCTTCCCGAAGCTTGTCGAGCTGGAGGTAGGCCTTCACCTCGTTCATATCGAGGTCGTATTTCGCCGTGCGGACCTTTTCGGCATAATAGCGATAGTCCCAGGGGGCGATCTTGATCCCTGCCTTTTCCGCATCGGCAATGGCCTGCATTTCCGCCACTTCCTCGTGAACCCGGGCGATGGCTGAGGGCCAGACCCGCATCATCAGGTCCATGGCATTTTCCGGCGTCTTGGCCATGGCGTCCGCCACCCGCCAATGGGCGTGGGTAGGAAAACCCAGCAGCTTGGCCCGCTCGGCACGCAGCTTGAGGATCTTTTTAATGACGGCGTTATTGTCCTTGGCATCGTTGTTGTCGCCACGGCTGTAATAGGTCCGCCAAACCTTTTCCCGCAGGTCGCGCTTGTTGGAATAGGTTAGGAAGGGGTCCATGGATGACCGGGTATTGAGCACGGCCCACTGACCCTTCTTTCCACGCTGTTCAGCGGCAGAGGCCATGGCGGCCTTAATATCGCCGGGCAGGCCAGATAGATCGGCCTCAGAGGTCAGGAACAGGGCATAATCGGTTTCATCGGCCAGCAGGTTCTGGCTGAAGGTGGTGAAATAGCCCGCCAGTTCTTGGTTGATCGCCGCGACACGGGCTTTGTCAGCAACCGACAGATTTGCCCCGGCCCGGGTGAAGCGGTTCCAGTAAACCCAGGTCAATCGCTGCTGTTCTGGTGTCAGGGATTTTCGCGCTGCATAGACGGCATTGATTCGCGCGAACAGGTCTGGATTTTGGACAATCTTGTCATAATGGGCCGCCAGTAAGGGTTCGAGGCTGGATTCAACCTCTTGCACATCGGGCGTTGACAGCGTGCTGGTCCAAATCCCGTAAAAGGTCCCGACCCGCAGGCTTATCTGACCTGACTTTTCCAGGGCGATGATGGTGTTTTCGAAGGTCGGCGCAGCTTTATTCTGCGTAATCGCCGAGACCTCGGCCAGTTCGGCGGCCATGGCCTGTTTCATGGCCGGGATGAAGTCCGACACCTTGACCTTGTCGAAGGCGGGAATCCCGCCATAGGGGCCGCTCCAGGCCTCGGTCATAGGAATAGTCGCTGCATCTGCATTTTTGGCCAGGACTGAGGTTGCGGCCAGAGCGGCGGATGCGGCTAGGAAGCTGCGCCTTTTCATGGAAACTCCAAACAGGTCGGTTGTGCAGCTATGCGCTGCGATGGCCATAGACTAGCGGGGCTTTTGCTCGCCGTCACATATCCGAAAATTCATTTTTCAGGGGACCGATCTCACCGTGTTTGGCACCCCTGGTCTTGAGCCTTGAGGTCCTTTACCTGAAGAGCCATGGCAATAGGCGTTTTTGATTCCGGCATTGGCGGCCTGACCGTCCATCGAAAGTTGGTGGACCGGCTGGGTCAGGCCGACCTCATCTATCTGGCTGATCAGGCCCATACCCCCTATGGCGGCAAGGATGGCGAGGCCATTGTCGATCTGACCCGGGCAGGGTGTGAGCGGCTGTTTGCCGCCGGTTGCGATCTGGTGATCCTGGCGTGCAATACCGCCTCAGCCATTGCCTTGCGTCGTCTCCAGCAGACCTGGCTCCCGGCCTATCGTCGCGACCTTGGCCGTCCGGTAAACCTGCTGGGTATCATCGTGCCGACCATAGAGGCTGCCACCGGTATGCCCTGGGAGCATGAGGCTGAACGGCGCGGGGACAAGATCGAAAAGCTGGATATTCTGGCGGTTTTTTCAACCCCGGCGACGGCCCGCTCCCGGGTCTATGAAATCGAGATCGACAAGCGCCGGCAGGATGTGGCGGTTTTTGTAGAGCCCTGTCCGACCCTCGCCAGCCTTATCGAAACCGGGGCTGGCGCGATTGACCTCTCCACGGCAGTTGAGGCGCATGTGAAGGCCATCAGTGCTCGAATCGGTCGCCCGCCGGACCGGGCCATTCTTGGCTGCACCCATTACGAGATCGTCGCCGACATGTTTCGCGCCGCCCTGCCCCCCGAAACCCCCCTGATCCATCAGCCGCAGGCCACAGCCGATGCCCTGGCGGACTATCTGCGCAATCACCCCCAATATGATGTCGGGACGGCGGGGCGTCGGGTTTTCCTGACCACCGGCAAGCCGGGGGTCCAGCATAGTTTGACGGAAGCCTTTTGGGGCGGTCCCCTAAACTTTGAACAGGCTTAAGGCCATGCTGCCGACACTCCGTCAGTTGCAATATCTCAAATTGCTGGCCGAACATGGGGCTTTCGGCAAGGCGGCGGATGCCGCCCATGTGACCCAGCCGACCCTGTCAGCGGGTATTCAGGAGCTGGAAAAATCCTCGGTGCCCCTGTGGTCGATCGCGCCAAGTCGGGGGTCATTCTAACCGCCGTCGGCGAGGCCGCCCTGGCGCGGACCCATCTCATTCTCAATGAAGCCGAGGAACTGGTCCAGGCCGCGCGCAATGCGGGGCAGCCTCTCACCGGACGGTTCCGACTGGGCGTCATCCCGACGATTGCCCCGTTTCTCCTGCCGCGCGCCCTGCCAGTTTTGCGGGCGACCTTCCCGAGCCTCAAACTCTATCTGCGAGAAGACCTGACCCAGAGACTGATCGCGGCCCTGCGTGCCGGTCAACTGGATGCGGCCCTGATTGCTTTGCCGTTTGATATGACCGGCCTTGATCACGCCCATGTCTCTGACGACGAATTGATGGCCGCCCTGCCGGCCAATCACCGCTTAACCGCCCTCTCAGAAATGTCGGCCAAGGCCCTTGAGGGCGAGGATCTGATTCTTTTGGAGGATGGTCACTGTCTGCGCGATCACGCCCTGGCCGCCTGCGGCCTGCGACCGCCCAAGGCCACCGGCGATGACGAGGCTTTTGCCGCCACATCCCTGCCGACCCTGGTGCAAATGGTCGGCTCGGGTCTCGGGGTCAGTTTTCTGCCTGCCATGTCAGTGACGGCGGGATTGTTGGACAGCGCTCCCGTTACCCTTCGGCCCCTGGGGTCAGATCATCCCAGCCGCGAAATTGCTGTGGCGTGGCGACAGGGCTCCAGCCGTGGCCCAGAGGGGCGGCTCTTGGCCCAGACCCTCCAGGCTCTTTCCTAGATCCCGTCCCTCAGACGCACTCTAGACGAGGTCTAATCCATCAGCTTCTCGGCCAGATAGACATAGTGCCGTGCCCATCGCCGGGCGTTCAGTTCCGGGTCAGCGTCATTGGCGTGACCGCCGAAGGTCTGCTCATAATAAAGGTAGGGAACGCCCAAGGCCTGCAATTTGGCGGCGAATTTTCGGGCATGACCCGGATGGACCCGATCATCCCGAGTATTGGTGGTGATATAGGCCTCCGGATATTTCACCCCCGGTTTTAGATTCTGATAGGCCGAATAGGCCCCGATAAAGGCCGCATCTCCGGGGACATCGGGGTCGCCATATTCCGCGATCCAGGACGATCCGGCCGACAGCTTATGATAGCGCAGCATATCGACCAGGGGGCTTTCCACCACCACGGCAGTCCAGAGTTCAGGATGCTGGGTCATGGAGACCGTGGTCAGGACGCCGCCGTTTGAACGCCCGTAAATTCCCAGACGGCGCGGTGATGTCAGACCCCTGGCGCTCATGTCCTTGGCCACGGCGGCAAAGTCGTCAAAGGCCAGCTGGCGCTTTTCTCGAAGGGCGGCCTCATGCCAAGCCGGACCGAATTCACCACCCCCACGGATATTAGCGATCACATAGGCCCCGCCGTTTTCCAGCCAGATCTTCCCCATTTCAGGCAAATAGACAGGGGGTTTGGAAAGCTCGAAGCCGCCATAGCCATACATTAGGGTCGGTGTGGAGCCGTCCAGTTTTGCGGCCTTGGGGCGGACGATGAAATACGGTATCTTCATCCCGTCGGAGGAGGTTGCCCAATACTGCTCTACTTGGTGTTTTGAGGCCTCGAACTGTGGGGGCCGGTCCTTGATCTTTTCGGTTTCTCCGGTTGCGCCGTCGGCAAGCCACAGGCTTGGCGGATCCAGGAATCCCTCAGCCGAAACGAAAATCCGGTCATCGGTTTCACTCAGCGCACGGATCTGAAAACTTGAATCCTTAGGCAGGTTCAGGGTGTCACCGACCCATTGGCCGCGCGCCAGATCAAAGATCAGAATTCGCCCCTTCACATTATCGAGCAGATTGATCACCACCTTGCCTGCGGTGACATCCACCGATTGGATGGCCTGCTGCGGATCTGGTGTGAAGACAACCTCCGGGACAGGCCCCAGGTCGGCCAGCTTGTAGGCAATGACGGATCCGGCGGCCACGCCCTGCCAGTCATCCTTCAGGGTGAAGATCAAACGGCCATTCACATAGCCATCGTATTGCGACTTAAGGGGAAGCGGAATCCGAACCTGTTTTCCAGCCCTCAGAAGATAGAATTCGGTCTTGAAGTAAGCCACTTCCCGTCGAAGGACCAATCCGTCGGTCCGACCCCGGCTGCTATGAAGGACCGAAAAACTGGCCCCGATGTCCGATTTTTGCGCGCTGAAGAGGTTGGTCGTCACCCCGGCTCGGGTCACCGTTTTCACAACCAACGGATAACCGGAGGCGGAAAGGTCGTTCGGTGTCCAGGCTCTGGCCGCGATCAGGGTGTCTGCGTCAAGCCAGTCATTGCTCTGTTTGCCGGCTGGCGCGGTGAATCCGCCGGTGACAAAGTGTTTCGTCCGGGTGTCGAATTCCCGGATTTCAACCGCATCGCTGCCCCCATCGGAGAGTCGCACCAGGCAAACCGTTTCATCGGGCTGTCGACAAATTGCCCCCTTCCAGATCCAGTTTCGCCCCTCGGCTTTCGACAGGTCATCTAAGTCCAGCAGGGTTTCCCACTCCGGGGATCTCGAACGGAAGGAGGTCAGGGAGGTATGACGCCAGACTCCGTGGATATGGGTTCCGTCCTGCCAGAAATTGTCTACCCCGCCGGCCCGGAAATCAGGCCATGGAATACGATCGCTGCCGGTGAAAATCGCCCGAGCCTGAGCGTAGAAGACCTGATAACGCCCATCGGACTCCAGGCGGTTGGCCGTCCGAGCGTTTTCCGTAGCCACCCAGGCTAGGGAACTGGGGGATTCAATCTCCTCCAGATGGAGAAATGGGTCTGGCGATTGCGCCGAAGTTGGCACGGCCCACAGGGCCAGAGAACCAAGACAGGCCAGCCCCCAAAAAGATCGTTTCATAATCGGACCGAATGCCGCCTCTGCTGAAATATCCGGACCAGAGCCTGTTCCCTTTAGACG
>NMUI01000133.1 GCA_002221445.1 Phenylobacterium zucineum
ACTTATCGGAACGCACTCTAAAGAAAGCTGTACGGGTCGATGTCTATGGCCAGTCTTATGGCACCGGGCGGTCGAACCCGGACTCGCCAGGCGGCCAGATAGGCCGAGAGGTCTACTGTGCGGTCGGCTCGCACCAGAAACCGTTTACGGCGGCGCCCGCGAATAAGACCTAGCGGCGCATCAGCCGGACCATAGACCTGAACACCCTCTGCATTCGGGGCGGCCTGGGCCAAGGTCTGGACGAAGGTCTCCAGGGTCACAGGGTCGGGTCCAGAGACAATCAGAGCCGCCAGGCGGCCGAAGGGGGCAGGCCGGCCATATCCCGCTCATGCAGTTCGGCGGTGGTAAAGGCGTCACGATCCTGTGCCAGCAGGGCCTGCATAACCGGATGTTCCGGCGCATAGGTCTGCAAAAGGGCCCGCCCTGGTCGGTCCTTACGCCCCGCCCGTCCGGTGGCCTGGGCCAATAACTGATAAGTCCGCTCTGCGGCGCGCAGATCCCCGCCCCTCAGGCCCAGATCGGCATCCACCACCCCCACCAGGGTCAGGTTGGGAAAATTGTGGCCCTTGGCCGCAGCCTGGGTGGCCACCAGAATATCAATCTGCCCCTGTTCCATGGCCGCGATCAGGTTTCGGGCCTCACGGGCATCCCACAGGGTGTCGGAGGAAAAGACGGCAATCCGCGCCTCCGGGAATAGGGTTCTGGCCTCCTCCTCCACCCGTTCGACCCCAGGGCCGATGGACACCAGACTGTCGATCGCCCCACAGTGTGGACAGGCGGCGGGCTTGGGCATGGAAAACCCCGTCAAATGGCAGACCAGTCTGCCGGAATAGCGATGCTCCACCAGCCAGGAATCCGTATCCGGGGCGGTCATCCGTTCGCCGCAGGCCTTGCACAGCACCAGGGGCGCATACCCCCGGCGATTAAGGAACAGCAGGGACTGGTCCCCCGCCGCATAGGTGGCCGAGAGGGCGTCAACCAAAGGGGGCGATAGCCAGAACCCCGATGCCGGGGGGTCGCCCGCATGTCGATCAGCTGAATGTCGGGCAGCGCGCCGTCCCGTGCCGGGCCGTCAGCCTCAGCCAGCGATACCGCCCGGTTTCCGCATTGCGCAGGGTTTCCAACGACGGTGTGGCTGAAGCCAGAATGACCGCCGCCCCCTCGATCTTGGCCCGCGCCACCGCCAGGTCTCGGGCCTGATAGATGAAACCGTCCTCCTGCTTATAGGAGGTGTCGTGTTCCTCATCGACGATCACCAGGCCAGAGTCCGGAAGGGCAGGAATAGGGCCGACCGCGCGCCAACGACGATTCGGCAGAGGCCGGTGGCCACCCCATCCCACACCTTGCGCCTTTGCGCCGGGGCCACTTCGGAATGCCATTCCCCCGGTGCTGCCCCGAATCGGGCTTCAAACCGGGCGATCACCGCCTGGGTGAGCGCAATTTCCGGCAGGAGGACCAGGACCTGCGACTGAGGGTCCGCCGCTAGGGCGGCATGGACCGCCTCCAGATAGACCTCGGTTTTTCCTGAACCGGTAATGCCGTCGAGCAGGGCCACATTGAACCCACCCAACGCCATCATCGCCTTAAGCTCCGCCGCCGCCGCCGCCTGACTAGGGTTGAGCTCTGGGCCGGCCCGGGACAGGTCCGCCTCCGGAAAACGGGGATCGGCCTCAATCTGGCGAACAGCCAGAACACCTTCGTCAATCAGCCCCTTAACCACCCCTGCGGATGTGCCTGCGGCCCGGGCCAAATCCGTAAGGCGGCTAAAACCTTGGGTGGCAACATCCAGAACCTTGGCGCGGGCGGACGTCAGCTTGGCGGGCCCTGATCCCGTCAGCTCTATAACCTTTTCGGGCTTGGCCTTGGGCGCGCGGCCCCCCGCAGGGTCATGGCCAGGGGCTGGCCGGGATCAGCCACGGAATAGCGCGCCGCCCACTGGATAAAGGTCAGGGTATTCGGCGGCAGGGGCGGGGCGTCAATCCGCGCCTCAACCGGTTTCAGAGGCCGGTTACCACCGCCGGCATCCCGCAGAGCCGTGACGACACCCTGAATCAGCCGGGGCCCGAGGGGCACAGCAACCTGATCTCCCACCTGCAATCCCATAGCCTCCGGTTCCCCATAGTCAAAGGCTTCGGGCAGGGGCAGGGGTAGGAGGACAGAGGCAATACGGGTCATCTTGGGGGCCACTATAAGATCTTCGGCGAGACGAGGGGCAGGTGATCTTAAGTCGGAGATAAAATTCCCGACGGGCGGGGGCTATTCCGCGCCTTCTCCCCGAGCCGGAAGCCGTCTAAAAGCCGGACCTTCTCTTTTTCGGACCTTGATCATGCAGCTCTTCCTCGACACCACAGACCTCGACCTGCTGGCCGACCTGCAGACAACGGGCCTAGTCGACGGGGTCACCACCAACCCGTCCCTGATAGCCCGATCCGGTAAGCCGATCTTGGATGTGATCGCCAAGATATGTGATCTGGTTGAAGGCCCGGTCAGTGCCGAGGTCACAGCCACCGATGTGGCGGGCATGTTGGCCGAAGGGGCCAAGCTGGCGGCGATCGCCCCCAATGTGGTGGTCAAGGTGCCCCTTACCCGCAATGGGCTAATCGCCGTTCAGGAATTTGCTGTCCAGGGCATTCAGACCAATGTCACCCTGTGCTTCTCTGCCACCCAGGCCCTGTTGGCGGCCAAGGCGGGGGCCAGCTATATCTCACCCTTCGTCGGTCGTCTGGATGATCAGGGGGCCGATGGGATCGACCTGATTTCCGACATTCGCGCGATTTACGACAATTATGACTTCGATACGGAGATTTTGTCCGCCTCAATCCGCAATACCGCCCATGTGCGGGCCGTCGCCCTGGCGGGATCTGACTGTGTCACCCTGCCGCCGAACATTTTTCTCGATCTCTTCAAGCACCCGTTAACCGATAAGGGTCTTTCTGATTTCCTGAATGATTGGGCCAGAACGGGCCAATCCATCCTGTAGAAACGGGGACGGGGCTTATGGACGCAAAAGGTGCGACCGCAGAGGCATTGGATGTGGAAGCCGAGGAGGTGCGAAACTTCCTCGTCCAGAATCCGGATTTTTACACCAGGACCCTGAGCTCCTTGATGGGCTTGGCCTGCGCCGGGTCGCAGCGGGCAATGTGGTCGAATTTGGCCCCGCCGCCATGACCCGTGTTCATGAAGCCCACCGTCGGGAAAGTCGGGCCCGGCAGACCCTGGAGGCGACGGCCCAGGCCAATTACGCGGCCCAGGCCCAGACGCATGGGGCGGTTGTCGACCTGCTGGATGCCCGCAATCATGCCGACCTCGCCCGGCGGGTGGATGAATTGGCTCAGGTGCGATTCGGCCTGACCGCCGGGGCCGTGGGACTGGAGGGCCCGGTGAGGACCCCGGTGGGGTGGAAAACCCTGGCAGAAGGTGGTGTCGATCAGGTGATCGGCCATGATCGGCTGACCCGCATGGGGTTTCAGCCCACGGCCATCGGCCTTTTTGGAACCCGCGCCCCGCAGATCGCCTCCATGGCCCTGGTTCGTTTGAGCATTTGGGCCCCGGCCCGGGTGGGAATCTTGGCCTTCGGCTCAGAAGACCCGGAGGGGTTCACGCCGGATATGGGCGCAGACCTCGTCGCCTTCCTGGCGCGGGTGGTGGAGCGAACCGCCGAGCGTTGGCCGGTGATGCCGTGACCGCCACCGAGGCGCTGATCCATTGGCTTGAGCACCTCGAAAAAGAACGCCGGGCCTCCCCCCGGACCCTGGAAGCCTATGGTTTTGCCGGGCGGCGGTATCTGACCTTCCTGCAAAAGCACCGAGGCGGGCCCCAGGGCCTGTCCGACCTGGCGACGGTTTCGGCGAGCGAAATGCGGGCTTGGCTGGCCGAACTTCGGGCCGGGGATCATCCCCTGTCACCGCGCTCCATGTCCCAGGCCCTCTCGGCCGTGCGGACCTTTCACAAATTTCTCGACCGCCGACTGGACACCGCCAACCCCCATGTCGCCCTGGTGCGCGGCCCAAGGGTTCGTCCGTCCGCGCCAAGACCGGTCACCGAGGATCAGGCCTTGGGAATGCTGGCCGAGCCCGGTCTCGACCCGGATCGCGACAGGTGGGAATCGGCCCGGGATGAGGCGGTGATGACCCTGCTTTACGGTTGTGGCCTGCGAATTTCTGAAGCCTTGTCGCTGAAAATGTCCGACACACCACTGTCAGATCGCCTGCGGGTGGTGGGCAAGGGCTCAAAAACCCGGATCGTGCCGGTCCTGCCCCAGGTGGCGGAGGCGGTAGCCGCCTATGTTCAGCAAATGCCCTTTGTCCTGTCCCCCGATGAACCGGTATTCCGGGCAAGACGCGGCGGCCCTCTAAGCCCGCGCCATATGCAGGCCACCGTTCAGGGCCTGCGGGGGCGGTTGGGACTGCCCGACAGCGCGACCCCCCACGCCCTGCGCCATTCCTTCGCCACCCACCTTCTAGGGGCCGGGGCCGACCTTCGGTCTATTCAGGAACTCCTGGGTCACGCCTCCTTGAGCACCACTCAGAAATATACCGACGTGGATGCCGCGGCCCTTATGAGCGCTTATGCCGGTGCCCATCCCCACGCCTGATCGAGCCTGAGAATCAGGCCTGCATGGTCCAGCCCTCCACACCCATGGCCGCCTGACGCCCGGCTTCCGAACGGGTGGGGTGGGGATGGCAGGTCCGGGCGATGTCCTCGCTGGCGGCGCGGAAGGCCATGGCCACACAGTATTCACCAATCAGCTCCCCGGCCTGGGGTCCGATAATGTGGACCCCGAGGATCTCGTCGGTCTTAGCGTCGGCCAAAACCTTGGCAAAACCATCGGTCTCATGATTGATCTTGGCGCGGCTGTTGGCGGTGAAGGGGAACTTGCCCACCTTATAGGCGACGCCTGAGGCCTTCAGCTGATCTTCTGTCTGGCCGACCCAGGCCACTTCAGGGGCGGTATAGACCACGCTGGGCACCAGATTATAGTCCACATGCCCCACCTTGCCGGCGATGAGTTCGATACAGGCCACGGCGTCCTCCTCGGCCTTGTGGGCCAACATGGGACCGTGGATCACATCACCAATGGCCCAGACCCCTGGGGCGCTGGTGCGGAAATGATCGGTGTCGATGACCCCGCGCTTGTCGGGGACGATCCCGACGCTTTCCAAGCCCAGGCCCTCGCTAAAGGCCCGACGGCCGACAGCCAGCAGAACATAGTCCGCGTTCAAGGTTTCAGGCACACCGCCGCTTACCGGCTCAATCGTCACCTCGACACCGCTTTCCAACCCCTTGGCACCCGTGACCTTGGCCCCCAGCTTAAAGACCATGCCCTGTTTGCTCAGACCCCTTTGGAAGGTCTTGGCCGTTTCGGTATCCATGCCCGGGGTAATGCGGTCGAGGAATTCCACCACCGTCACCTGAGCCCCCAGACGCCGCCAGACCGAGCCCAGCTCCAGGCCGATAATACCCGCGCCAATCACCACCAAGTGTTTGGGAACTTCCGGCAAGGACAGGGCCCCGGTGGAATCGACAATGCGCTTCTGATCCACCACCACGCCGGGCAGGCCCGATGGTTCGGACCCTGTGGCGATGACGATGTTCTTTGCCTCCAGGGCGGTGACTGTGCCATCCGCCCCGGTGACCTGGACCTTGCCGGGCCCGGCCAGCTTGCCATAGCCCTTGATCCAGTCGATCTTGTTCTTCTTCATCAGAAACTCGATCCCCTTGGTCAGGGCCAGGACCGATTCGGCCTTCTGATCCATCATCTGGACCAGGTTGAGCTTGGGGGTGACCTCAATGCCCAGGTGGGCGAAGTCCTTGCCCGCCGCTTCGAACATTTCTGAGGCGTGCAGCAGGGCCTTGGACGGCATACAGCCCACATTGAGACAGGTCCCACCCAGGGTCGGGTTCTTCTCGACCAAGGCCGTTTTGAGGCCCAGCTGGCCCGCGCGGATCGCAGCATTATAGCCGCCGGGACCGCCCCCGATGATGACGACGTCGTATTGGGCCATGTCAGTGCTAGCCTTCCCGGCTGAATGTGGAGTGCAGATCGACGGAGGTCAGATGTCCAGCAGCAGCCGCTGGGGGTCTTCAATGGCATCCTTGACCTTGACCAGGAAGGTTACCGCCCCCTGACCATCGACAATTCGGTGATCATAGCTCAGAGCCAGATACATCATCGGTCGGATGACCACCTGACCGCCCACCACCATGGGCCGGTCCTGGATCTTGTGCATCCCCAGAATGCCTGACTGCGGCGCATTGAGGATCGGGGTGGACATGAGCGAGCCATAGACCCCACCATTGGAAATGGTGAAGGTTCCGCCCTGCAGATCATCCATGGCCAGGGCACCGTCCCGGGCTTTCTTGCCCAAGGCCCCAATGCCTTTCTCGACCCCAGCCAGGGTTAAGGTATCCGCATCCCGCAGGACTGGCACCACCAGACCTCGGTCGGTGCCGACCGCGACGCCGATGTCGTAATGGTTCTTGTAGATCAGGTCCTGGCCGTCAATTTCGGCATTGACCTCGGGCACATGCTTGAGGGCGTGGATACAGGCGCGGACGAAGAAGCTCATAAAGCCCAGCTTCACCCCGTGGGTCTTTTCAAAGACATCCTTATAGGCATTGCGCAGGGCCATGACCGCCGACATATCGACCTCATTGAAGGTCGTCAGCATGGCGGCATTGTTCTGGGCTTCCTTCAGACGCCGGGCGATGGTCTGACGCAGACGGGTCATGCGGATCCGCTCTTCCCGGGCATGGGTCTGCCGGGGTGCCGCCGGAGCAGCGGGCGCAAGCGGTGGGGCTGCCCGGGCTTCAAGGGCGGCCAGGGCATCGCCCTTGGTGACGCGACCATCCTTGCCTGTGCCTGTAAGAGCACTGGGGTCGAGTTTGTTTTCTGCGACAATCCTTTGGGCAGACGGTGCAAAGGGGGCCGCCGCCGCCATAGCAACCGGCACCTCAGCCTTGGGTTCAGGTGCTTTAGGTTCTGATGTTTTGGCTTCAGGGGCCTTGGTCGCCGGTTTGGCGGCTGCGGCACCCTCGGTTAAATGGCCCAGAACCGCCCCGGGTTCCACCGTGGCGCCTTCCTCGGCCGAGATGGATTCCAGCACGCCGTCGGCCGGGGCCGCCACTTCGAGACTGACCTTGTCGGTTTCCAGCTCAACAAGGATTTCATCCTTGCGCACCGCCTCCCCCGGCTTTTTCGTCCAGCGCGCCACCGTCGCTTCGGAGACGGATTCGCCGAGCGCGGGGGTCATGATGTCGGCCATGGGTGGTGCTTTCTGTCTCGTCTGCGGGGGATATAGAACGGGTTAGGCGAAGGCGTCGTTGAGGAAGGCCTGAAGTTCTTTCTGGTGGCGGCTCATCTGACCGGCCGCCGTCGAGGCCGAGGCCGGGCGGCCCACATAGCGGGCGCGCTTGGCCTTCACCTTCAAGCGGTCCAGGGTCAGCTCCAGCCACGGGTCCACAAAGGTCCAGCCGCCCATATTCTTGGGTTCTTCCTGACACCAGACCAGTTCCGCATTGGGGAAACGCGACAGCTCTGTGGACAGAGACTTCACCGGCCAGGGATAAAACTGTTCGAGGCGCATCAGATAGACATCGTTGATGCCGCGATCTTCCCGGGATTCCAACAGATCATAATAGACCTTGCCCGAACACAGGACCACCCGGCGGATCTTGTCTGGGGCCACCAGCTCGATCTTTGTATTCTGAGCCCGTTCAGCGTCATCGTGCAGAACCCGGTGGAAGGATGACCCTTCGGCAAATTCCACAAGTTTCGAAGTCGCCTTCTTGTGCCGCAGCAAGGACTTCGGCGTCATCACCACCAGGGGCTTACGGAATTCCCGGCGCATTTGTCGGCGCAGGACGTGGAAATAGTTGGCCGGTGTGGTGCAGTTGACCACCTGCATATTGTCTTCGGCACACAGTTGCAGGAACCGCTCAAGCCGGGCCGATGAGTGTTCGGGGCCCTGGCCCTCATAGCCGTGGGGCAGGAGCATGACCAGCCCGCTCATCCGCAGCCACTTACGCTCACCCGAGGAAATGAACTGGTCAATGACCACCTGGGCCCCATTGGCGAAATCGCCGAACTGCCCTTCCCAAAGGGTAAGAGTCTTGGGATCGGCCAGAGAGAAGCCGTACTCGAAACCCAGAACCGCCTCTTCCGACAGGGGGGAGTCGATGACTTCAAAATGGGCCTGCCCCGGCCGGATGTTGGAGAGCAGGGTGTAGTGCTCTTCCGTCGACTGGTCGATAATGTCGCAGTGGCGCTGGGTAAAGGTGCCGCGCACACTGTCCTGGCCCGCCAGACGCACTGGGAATCCCTCGTCCAGCAGGGTCGCAAAGGCCAGGTGTTCGCCGGTGGCCCAGTCTAGGCCCTCACCACTGTCAATGGCGGCGCGGCGAGCTTCGATCACCCGCCGGACATTCTTATGAACGTCGAGGTGGGACGGGATTTCGGTGATCTTTTGGCCAAGCATAATAAGCTTTTGCAGGGGCGCGGAGGTGTCGCCACGCCGGTCGTCGCCCTCCGGCAGGGCCAACCCGGCCCACTTGCCATCGAGCCAGTCCGCCTTATCAGCCTTATAGGTTTTCCGGCCTCGAACTCGGCGTCGAGGAACTGTTCAAAGTCGGAAATCCAGGTCTCCACATCGGCCTGGGTGACAACGCCTTCGGCCACAAGCTTGCGGCTGTAGATTTCCCGGGTGGTGGGATGATCCTTGATCTTTTTATACATCAAGGGCGAGGTCATGGTCGGATCATCGCCTTCGTTATGACCGAAGCGGCGATAGCAGAACATGTCGATGACCACGTCCTTGCCGAATTGCTGACGGAACTCGGTGGCCACCTTGGCCACATAGACCGTAGCTTCGGGATCGTCACCGTTCACATGAAAGATCGGGGCCTCAACCATCAGAGCCACATCTGACGGATAGGGTGAGGACCGGGAGTATTTCGGCGCGGTGGTGAAACCGATCTGATTATTGACAATAAAGTGGATCGTCCCGCCGGTGCGATAGCCCTTGGTGCCGGATATGGCAAAACACTCGGCAACCACCCCTTGGCCGGCAAAGGCGGCATCGCCGTGCATCAGCAGGGGCAAGACATGATGACGGCCAGCCTCCGCCGATTCCCGTAGGGCGAAGGCCTGCTTGGCCCGGGCCTTACCCAGGACCACAGGATTGACGATCTCCAGGTGCGAGGGATTGGCGGTCAGGGACAGGTGAACCGAATTGTCGTCAAAGCTGCGGTCGGAGCTGGCCCCCATGTGATATTTCACATCGCCTGAGCCTTCCACATCGGATGGCAGGGAGGTGCCGCCCTGGAACTCGTGGAAGATCACGTGATAGGGCTTGGCCATGACGGCGGCCAGGACGTTCAGACGCCCCCGATGGGGCATACCTATGATAATATCGCGAACGCCCAGGGCCCCGCCACGCTTGATAATCTGTTCCAGGGCAGGAACAGCCGCTTCACCGCCGTCCAGACCAAACCGCTTGGTGCCGGGAAACCGCTTGGCCAGGAACTTCTCAAAACCTTCGGCCTCGATCAGCTTTTTCAGAATGGCGATCTTGCCTGGGTGGTGAAGGTGATCTCCTTGTCTCGCCCTTCGATCCTCTGCTGCATCCAGGCTTTCTGCTGAGGATCGGAAATGTGCATGTACTGCACACCGATGTCAGAGCAGTAGGTGCGCCGCAGGATCGCCAGGATTTCCCGGACCGTCCCGGTTTCCATGCCCAGAATATGATCCAGGAAGATCGGTCGGTCGTAATCGCTCTCGGTAAAACCGTAGGACGACGGGTCTAACTCGGTGGCATCGCCTCGGGATAGGCAATGCCCAGGGGATCGAGCTTGGCGCGAAGATGGCCACGCATACGGTAGGCCCGGATCATCATCACCGCGCGCAGAGAATCCAGAGCCGCTGCGCGGACCGCCTCAGCGCTGGTGGTGGATTGAGCGGGAGCCTGGGCTTGGGTTGCCTGGGCAGCGGCGGCACGTTCGGCGATCTTTGCCCCAAGCTTGGCCTCTACCGCCGGCCACAGGCCATCGACCGCCGACAGCCAGTCCGGGCGAGGGGCGGGTGCCGATCGGGCCGTCCAGGACGGACGGCGGGTTGCGGCTTCGGCTTCATCCCGGCGATTGGGAAGGGAAAGGAAAAAAGCCCGCCAGGACGGCTCCACCGAATTCGGATTTGCCGCCCATTTGGCGTAGAGATCTTCGACGAAGCCCGCATTGCCCCCGTACAGAAACGAGGTCTCGGTCATGATGTCGTTGATAATACCTGCGTCGTCCGCCATGTCGTCCGCTTCCAGAAGAGGGCCGCGGAGCAAGTATGCCGAGCGCGGACCGCCCTACGGTTAAGTTGACCTCAACGGCCCTTCAGCACGTCGAGGAGAGTTTCCCCAAGTTTCGCCGGCGAGGGAGAAACCCGGATGCCCGCCGCCTCCATCGCGGCGATCTTATCCTCGGCACCGCCCTTGCCGCCCGAGATAATCGCCCCTGCGTGACCCATGCGCCGACCGGGCGGCGCTGTGCGTCCTGCAATGAATCCGACCATAGGCTTCTTAGTTGCTGAATTCTTTATGAACTCCGCAGCATCTTCTTCCGCAGATCCACCGATTTCGCCGATCATGATGATCGATTCCGTCTCCGGATCCTTCAAAAACATGTCGAGCATGTCGATGAACTCGGTGCCCTTCACCGGGTCCCCGCCAATGCCCACAGCGGTGGTCTGCCCCAGTCCCACCTGAGAGGTCTGGAAAACCGCCTCATAGGTCAGGGTGCCCGAGCGCGAAACCACGCCAACAGAGCCTTTTCGGAAGATGTTCCCAGGCATAATGCCGATCTTGCAGGCCTCGGGCGTCAGAACCCCCGGGCAGTTGGGCCCAATCAGCCGGGTCTTCGACCCCGACAGGGCACGCTTGACCTTGACCATGTCGGCCACCGGAATGCCTTCGGTAATACAGATCACCAGAGGAATTTCCGCATCAATGGCTTCGAGAATGGAATCGGCGGCGAAGGGCGGCGGGACGTAAATGACACTGGCATCAGCCCCGGTTTGCCGCACGGCCTCGTCCACCGTGTTGAACACAGGCAGGCCGATATGGGTGGAGCCGCCCTTGCCTGGGGTGACGCCGCCGACCATCTTGGTCCCGTAGGCGATGGCCTGTTCGGAATGGAAGGTGCCTTGCGCCCCGGTAATCCCCTGGCAGATGACCCGGGTTTCTTTGCCGATGAGAATGGACATTAGGCGAGCCCCCGCACGGCTTTCACAATCTTCTCGGCACCGTCACTAAGGTCATTGGCCGCAATGACGTTGAGGCCGCTTTCATTGATGATCTTCTTGCCCAATTCGGCATTGGTGCCTTCCAGGCGAACCACCAGGGGCACGCTTAAGCCCACCTGCTTGACCGCATTGACCACACCATTGGCCAGGACGTCGCAGCGGGCAATGCCGCCGAAGATATTGACCAGAATACCCTTCACATTGGGATCGGCCATGATGATCTTGAACGCCGCCGTCACCTTGGGCTCATCAGCACCGCCGCCCACATCCAGGAAGTT
>NMUI01000134.1 GCA_002221445.1 Phenylobacterium zucineum
GGCTCTAATTCAAGATGTTAGAGTGCGTTTCGATCCGATAACCGGTTCCCACTTATCGGAACGCACTCTAGTGCCGAAGCTTAGTCATGTCACCCTTTGCGCGCGCACCTTCGGGCTTAAACTCGGTCTCCATGAAAACCCTAGACCTTGAAGATCTGTCGCCAAAGCTCACTCAACTGCTCATCAGCCTAGCACCGGGGGAGGATCTGGTTCTGGTTCAGAACGGCGTTGTGGTTAGTCGCTTGATCGGCGCTGAGGGGCCCGTGGTTGAAGCGCCCGAACCGCCCCCAACCGAAGAACGGGCGGGCGAAATTTTCGAGCACTTCCTGTCGATGATGGAAGACGAATTTTAATCCGATACCGCCTTGGTCGCATCATAGTCCTTAACGATTTTCTTCGGTGCGATCGTCCGCCATCTTCGTTCCAGGAAATTCCGGAATGAACCTGGGTGGAGGGTGGCGATGCGGGCAAGGACGCTGGGATAGTCCTTATAGTGAGGGGTGAGATGGAAGGTGCCGGGCTCGGCCTCCAGCAGCATTTCCCGTTCGTCCATGCTAATCCCCATCAGGACCATGCTCTGATCCTCACGCCGCAGACGGGTGAAGAACTTGCCGTTCACCTTGTAGGCTGGCGAGCCATAGGACATCGCCTTCTCGGTACCCGGAAAGCTCATCACGATGGCGTCCATTTCTTCGGGGGTCATGTCAAGGTCTCCCCAGGTTCAGGATCAATAGGCCAGGGCCACGCCGTCCTTGCGCATTTCGGTAGCCGCAGCATAGCGGCCCGGCCAGCGTTCAATGGCCTGATAGCCGCCAAAGCCGCCGTCGGTGGGACCGAGCTTCCAGCCCAGTTCGGCTAGGCTCTTCTGGGTTGCTGCGGGCACACCGGTCTCCAGCCGCAACAGGCCGCTGCCGGGGCTGGCAACTTCACCCGTCGGTTCGGTGGAGCCTTCATGGTGCCAGCGGGGTGAGTCACCCGCTTCCTGAACCGCCAGTCCGAAATCGACCATGTTGGAGATGATCTGTGCCTGACCCTGGGGCTGCATGTCGCCACCCATGACGCCAAAAGCCAGCCAGGGTTGGTCGCCCCGGGTGGCGAAGCCCGGAATAATGGTCTGGAACGGACGCTTGCCTGGGGCATAGAGGTTGGGGTGACCATCGGTCAGGGCGAATAGTTCGCCGCGATCCTGGAACATAAAGCCGAGCCCGTCCGGCATCAGGCCTGAGCCCATGCCGCGATAGTTGGACTGGATCAGCGACACCATCATGCCGTCAGAATCTGAGGTGGTAAAATAGGTGGTATCCCCATGGCTCGGGGCCTGGCCGGGATGGACGGGGGTGAGGATTTTGTCCGCAGAAATTAACTTGGCCCGTTCTGCAGCATAGGCCTTGGACAGCAGCCAGTCGGTGGGAATCTTGTAGAAATCCGGGTCGGCATAGAACCGGGCGCGGTCCTCGAAGGCCAGACGTTTGGCTTCGACCGCATGATGGATCGCCTGAGCCGATTGGAAACCCATGGCCTTGACGTCAAAATTTTCGAGAATGTTCAGCAGTTGCAGGGTCGCCAGGCCCTGGCTGTTGGGTGAGAGGCCATAAACATCCACCCCGCGATAATTGATGCTGTGTGGCGGGTCCCAACGGGCGTGGTGGGCCGAAAGATCGGCCTTGGTCATCCAGCCACCGATCCGCTTGAAATACCGCTCAATCGTATCGGCGATCTCGCCAGCATAGAAGGCATCGCGGCCTCCCTTGGCGATCAACTCATAGGTGCGGGCGAGACCCGGATTGCGGAATACCTCACCCTCTTCCGGTGTCTTGCCGTTCGGGGCCCAGACCGATTTGAAATTTTCGATTTCTTCGATTCCGGAGCCCGGACGTGAAAAGCCCCGCAGGGAGGCCCCGAGATAATAGGCGACGTTCTGGGTAATGGGGGCACCGTCCCGAGCATAGGCGATTGCCGGGGCGAAGAGGTCGGCCCATTTCAGCTTTCCGTACCGCTGATGCAGGGTCCACCAAGCGTCTACGGCACCGGGCACGCTGACCGAAATGGCACCGTGGAGGGGATCAGCCCGTTCTTTGACCGCGCCCGCACAGTTTCCGGAGATAGGCCCATGGGGCTGCGCCCAGAACCGTTCAGGCCTTCCACCTTCTTGGTCTTGGGGTCCCAGATCATGGCAAAGGCGTCACCTCCGACTCCACAGGACACCGGCTCGCAAAGGCCAAGAACGACGTTGGCGGCGATGGCCGCATCCACCGCCGATCCTCCCGCCTTCAGCATTTCAATGGCGGTCTGGGTGGCGAGGGGATGGGCGGTCGCAGCTGCCCCATCTATGCCCCAGACTGCACTGCGACTGGCAAAGGTCGCGCCGTCGATCCGATCACCCGATCCTATATCCCGACGCTCGCGATTGGGGTTCTGGGACCGGGTCCCGGCATGGGCCAGACCGGCGAGGGCGGCCGCAGGCAAGGCGGCGAGGAAGGTGCGACGAAACATGCGAACTCCAATCGTGTGGCCAACCCACTATAGGCACCCCATATCCGACTTGGCGACGGCGGTTTTCTGGATCTGGGCTTCGCTTTCAGCCTAGACGGGTCAAGCAAGCGCCCAGACGCTGGTTTTCTTGACGGCGAAATCCTCCAACTCCCGGGTAGTCTGGACTTGGTATTCCGCCAGCTTTTCCAGGCCGCTCTTGGGAAAATAGGATCGCCCAGGATCGCCGATCAGCACCGTCGCGCCCTGGGCCCGCGCGATCTTCAGCCAGTCTATAACCTTGTCGGTCATAGGCTTCTCATAGCAGATGTCCCCGGCGAGGATGATGTCCGCCGGCGGCGGCGGCACCTCCAGCAGGTCGCGGTCGGTGAAATCGCAGACCACGTCATTGGCGGCTTGGTTCAGGGACAGGGCCGCCTCGCAAAACCCGTCAATATCGGCGCAGAGCACACGGGCCGCCCCGGCCTTCATGGCGGCGATCCCGACAATGCCGGAGCCCGAGGCAAAGTCGATCACTCGCTTTCCAGACACGAGGTCCGGATGGTCGAGGACATAACGCGCCAGAGCCTGGCCACCCGCCCAAGCAAAAGCCCAGAAGGGCGGCGGCAGGCCGATCTCGGCCAGAGCCTCCTCCGTCATCTGCCAGATGGGGGTGATCTCGTCGGCCAACCGCAGGTTCAGTTCCGGAGTATGCGGCGGGCTTTGCAGGCGTGTGTTTTCAAGGATGAAGGCGCGGCGGCCCGCAAGGCTGGGGTTTATCATCGGCCAGCTTTAGGTCGTAGGGCGGCTCGTCGCCAGCGCGATCACCGAAAGATAGCCACCCGGTTCGATCAACATGCCGCCGGTAACCCCCTTTGCCTTTAACAGGCGGTGGGCCTTGGGCAGGGCATAACAGGGCAGGTGCATGAACATGTGATGCTCACAATGATAATTCACATAATAGGGGGCCAGCAGGACCCGAGCGATCAGACCAGCTTGGGTGGTGCGCGCATGGCGCAGGGGATCGGGTTCGTCCTTGGCGATACATGCGTGTTCGGCGATGTTCCGCAGCCGGGTGATCACTTGGAACCAGGTGAGTTGTGGCAGAAGCCAAAGGACCGGCCAGGCCCACCAGGCCCCGAAGGGTGCTGCTAGGGCCGTGGCGAGGACACCGCCCATCAACCAGCGGCGCTTGCGGCGGACTTCTTCAAGGATGATTGGCAGCACAGGTTGGCCTGGCCGGCGGGTCTTCAGGCGCGCCTGAAAGTCGCCAAATCGCAGCTTGAAGGCGGTTTGCCCGGTCAAGTCCCGGATCATCTTGCGTCGCAGGGATGTGCGCGTGATCGGGAATGGGGCAGAGAGGCCCAAGTCGGGGTCCTGCGCCTGCTGGGCGTATTTATGGTGGCCCAGATGATAGGTGCGATAGCGGGCCAGACCCCCGCCGGTCAGCCATTCGCCTACGAAATCATTGACCTTGAGATCCGGGTGCAGGGCACCGTGCGCCGCATCGTGCATTAGAATACCGAGCCCGAGCTGCCGCCCGCCAATGATGATCACCGCTAGGGGAATTGTAATAGGCCAGATGATCGCCATAGCCCCAGTTGCCAGGATAACGGCCCAGGCATGGGCGACCAGGGCCAAACCCTTCCAGGAGGAGCGCGGCGAAAGCTGTGCCCACTCATCGGCGGTGAAATAGGTCTTGGGATCGACACGCGCTGCGGAGGCCACGGGAGGTCCTAAACCGCCAGATCCAATCGCGCCAACCCCCGGAAGAAGGGCAAGGTGCGCCAGACGGCGTCGGCGTCAGGGTCAGCAAGGCGCAAATTCGGGAACCTAGCCAGAAGACGGGGAATGGCGACTTGGGCTTCCAGCCTCGCCAGAGGCGCACCGATGCAGATATGCGCCCCGCCGCCAAAGGCCATATGGGCTGAGCGTTTGCGGCTGATGTCAAACCGGTCGGGATCGGGAAAGGCTTCCGGGTCGCGATTGGCACCACGCAGGGACAGGGTCATGACCTGGGTCGCCTTGACGGGACAGCCGCCGATCTCCATGTCCCGGGAGGCGATACGCCCGGTAATGTCGACGGGCGGTTCGTAACGCAGGATTTCTTCTACGGCATTGTTGATCAGGCCCGGGTCGGCGCGAAGTTTGGCCAATTCGCCCGGGTACAGCATGAGCAGACGCACGCCGTTACCGATCAGGTCTGTGGTGGTCAGGTTGCCACCCACCAACAGGGCTGTGAGGTTGATGCGCAATTCCTCATGGCTAAGGGGTACGCCCTTAGCCTGAAGCCGGGTCATGTCGCTGATCAGATCATCCCGGGGATGGTCTCGGCGCTCGCGGATGGCGGCGGAGAAATAGTCTGACAAGGCGGCATTGGCCCGCTCCATGTGCCTCGTTTGGTCGTCCGTGCGGAAGGGATTCAGCCCCTGAATAATACCTTCGGACCAGTCGCGGAACTCGGCCAGACGCTCATGATCTACCCCCAGAATGACGGCGATGACGTCGATGGGGATGGGCACGCAGAATTCCGACATCAGATCAAAGGTCTGGCGACCCTCCATCCGATCCAGGGCCTGATCGACGATAGCCTCTATCTGGGGGCGGATCTTGGCCACTCGGGCATAGAGGGCCTGTGACAAGGGGCCACGCACCCGTGCATGGTCCGGATTGTCGAGCATGAGAATGCTGGTGGTTTCAGATCTCGGTACGCCGTCGATCACAGCGTCAGAAAAGCGCCGCTGCATGACCGCGGCGGGTTCGGCGTGAAGGGGATCGCGCCATAGGGTCAGGTCGGTGGCCAGGGCGCGGACGTCGCTAAACCGGCTGATGATGAAACTGCCCGAGGTTTCATCACGCAGGACCGGGCAGTTTTCGCGCAGGGGTTTGAGCACCGCGTGCGGGTCTTTTTGAAATTCCGGGTTGAACGGCGTTAGGGCCATAATGGTCGGCAGCGGCGTTTCAGTCATGACCTGTTCCCAAAAGGCTTTTTCTCACTCTGCCACGAGCCTGTGCCGGGAGCCAGACCTCAAAAGGGCAGGTTCGATCCTTGCCAGGACCCGAAGGCCAGTGCCGCAAACAGCAGAATCCCCGCAGCGGCGTTGGCCTTAAACAGTTTCAGCGCCCCCACAGGATCGTCTATCTTGAGGGCGGCGGCCTGCCGCGACAACTGGATGCCATAGAGGGCGACGGGGGGCAGGAACAATGGGCCCAGATGCCCGAACCATCCCGTCGACAGGGCGAGGGCGAAGGCGATAATATAAAAACCGAGCACAGCCTTGGGGGCGGCCGCACCCAGCCGCCTGGCCGATGATTTCACCCCGGCCAGGGCATCATCCTCCAGGTCCTGAACGGCATAGATGGTGTCATAACCGAGGGTCCAGAAGACACCCCCCGCATAGAGCAGTATGGAAGGAGGGGTCAGATGGTTCGATACCGCCGCCGCGCCCAGCAGGGCACCCCAGTTGAAGGTCAGACCCAACCAAGCCTGGGGCCACCAGGTGATCCGCTTCATAAAGGGATAGGCTGCCACCAGGGCTAAAGACCCAACCCCTAGGCCGATGGCAAGGGGTGGCAGGGTGATCAGGATTCCAAAGGCCACCAGGCGCTGGCGATCAGAAAACCCCAGGCCTGCCTGACCGAAATCTGCCCGGAGGGAAGGGGGCGACCGGCTGTCCGGGCCACCTTAGCGTCTATGTCCCGGTCGACAATATCGTTGTAGGCGCACCCGGCCCCGCGCATCAGGGCCGCGCCCAGGAAAATCTTAAATAACAGCCCAAGGTCGGGCCACTTGCCGAGCATGGCGCAGGCCAGGGCCACCCCCTGCCACCCCGGCAGCATAAGCAGCCAGATCCCGGTTGGACGGTCAAATCGACCCAGTTTCAGCCAAGGCCTCAGAGCCGAGGGCGCGAACCTATCCACCCAGTTTGTCGGCGCAGCATCGGGAAGCGGGGCGTTGGCGACCATGGGCCGGTGATAGCTTTGAACGGGCCCCGGCGGAAGGCCCGGACAGCGCTCTGTGGCTTTATGGTCGCAGTGTGCGAAACCTGCTCGCCACCCGGTTGACGCCCGTTATCCCCGCGCCTAGCCTGAAACCTGTCATCAACCGCGAGCGGAAAGGAGGGTCTGAAACCATGTGCGACATCACCGTATTTGACCTCTTCCGCATGTCGAAACCGCAGGTTTGACCTAGGGCCTTTCGCCTTAAGTCCATCCGCCGACGCCTCGCCCGACCGGTTCAATCCGGTGACCTTATGACACTGACAGCCTTTGTGCCCGGTCTCGGTCGCATTCTGTTATGATCCCCGTGGTTCCTATGACTGACCTTCCACAACACGACGATACCGCCCATTATGAAGATGAGGACGAACAGAAGTCCCGACTGCTTTCAAACGGGCAGGTTCTGGGCTTCATCTCGGCCTTCTGGTTGCGCCGTCGAGGCCTGCTGATCGGGGTTATTCTGACGACCCTGTTGGCTATTGGCCTGGACCTGAGCCTGCCTGGGCATCGGGCAAGCTGGTGGACGCTGTGGCCAGCGGGCCAACCCATGTGGACGCCGCCTGGATAGCCTGGGCCAGCTTTATTGGCATCTATCTCAGTCTGGCGGCGGTCCGGAACATGTCCAACAAGATGTTCATTCCCTTGGCGGCCCGGAATATGTCGGAACTGACCGATGAGGCTTTCAAGCAGGTCCAGTCTTTCTCGGCCGATTGGCACGCCGACGCCTTTGCCGGGGCCACGGTTCGCCGCATCAGCCGGGCCATGTGGGGCTATGACACGGTTTCGGACGCTGTGATCCTGTGGCTGGGACCGGCCTTTACCGTGCTGATCGGGATGTCGGTGATCATGCTGGTGCGCTGGCCTCTGGTGGGGCTCTATTCTCTGGTGGTGGTGACGATTTATGTCATTGCCAATGTGCTGCTGACGGAGCGGTTCGTCCGCCCCGCCAACCTGCGCTCTGTGGCCCTGGATTCCCGCCTGGGCGGGGCTCTGGCTGACGCCGTCACCGGCAATGCCACGGTCCGCAGCTTCGGTGCCGAAGGGCGTGAAGAGCGCCGCCTAGCCGGGGTCACCGCCCTGTGGCGCGATGCCGTGCAGGTGACCTGGAATCGGGGCACCGACGTCTGGCTGGTGATGAATCTGCTGCTGGCGGCTTTGCAGGCAGGGCTTACGGGCTTGCTGATCTGGCAGTGGACCCTGGGCAAGGCTACGGCAGGGGATGTGGCCTTCGGGGTCACAGCCTTCATGCTGATGAGCAGCTATCTGCGCAATATCGGCGACAATATCCGCATGTTGCAGAAGGGTCTCGCCGACACCGAGGACGTAGCCCGCTATGCCCGCACCCCGCCCCAGGTGGCCGATGCCCCGGACGCCCCAGTCTTTGTCGGTCAGCGCGGTGAGATCGTGTTTGAGGCGGCGACCTTCCGCTACAAGTCCGCCGCCGAGCCCCTGTTCTGCGACTTCAACCTGATCCTCCGACCCGGTGAGCGGATCGCTTTGGTGGGGCCGACGGGGGCGGGCAAGTCGTCCTTCGTCAAGCTGATCCAGCGCCTCTATGACCTTCAGTCCGGGGTTATCCGGATCGACGGGCAGGACATTGCCAAGGTAACCCAAGGCTCTTTGCGCCGAGCCATCGCCCTGGTGCCCCAGGACCCAGCCATGTTCCATCGGACCATAGCCGAGAACATCGCCTATGCCCGACCCGAGGCCAGTCAGGACGAGATCGAACTGGCGGCCCGCCGAGCCCGGGCCCACGACTTCATCGCCCGTCTTCCCAGGGGCTATGGAACCTTGGTGGGAGAGCGCGGGGTTAAGCTGTCGGGTGGGGAGCGTCAGCGGGTGGCCATAGCCCGGGCGTTTCTGGCCGACGCCCCGATCCTGGTTCTCGATGAAGCCACATCGTCTCTGGACGTGGAGACTGAGCGGGATGTGCAGGTGGCTATGGAGGCCCTGATGACCGCGCGCACCACCATTGTCATTGCCCACCGGCTGTCCACAATCCGCTCTGCCGACCGCATACTGGTATTCGAAAACGGGCAGATCGTGGAGGAGGGCTCCCATTCGGAACTGGTGGCCAGGGGTGGAGCCTATGCGCGGTTAAATGCGGTGACGGTGGGGGCGTGAGGGCGGGCCATGTCAAGGGTGACTTAATCTCAGGATGAGACGATAAACCAGAAATGCTTGGAGAGGTGCGCAGGCTGACTGCTGGAGTGCGTTCCGATAAGTGG
>NMUI01000135.1 GCA_002221445.1 Phenylobacterium zucineum
TCTAAAGGGAACAGGCTCTGGCGCTGGCTGCAGATCTGCTGGTGGTGGGGGAGAGCTCAACCCTGCTGGTGGGCGAGGCGGCGCTGGGCATGTTGGCCCCCATGAACATCGCCTGGCTGAGGCTCAGGACCACAGAGGCCGTGGCCGCTCAGCTGACCCTCGGGGCCCGCCGCACCGGGGCCGCCGATCTGCACCGGTTAGGCCTGGCCTATGAGGTGGTTTCCGATGATCAGGCCAGCCCTCGGGCCTGTCAGCTGGCTGCCGCCCTTGGGGGCTATGACGGTGAGGCCTTGGCCGGAATCAAGGCCGCCCTGCGTGTCGGTCGCGCCGATAATGGGGAAACTGTTTTCGACGCGGTCCAGTCCACCGGGTTCGTGTCGGCGGCCCCTGGGCGGGTGGCAAAAACCTAACGCTTCACAACCTCGACAATGGTGTGATCCGCCGCCTTGCGGACGACAAGATCGGCTGAGTCCCGGGCGAGAATAGTGTTTTCCCGCAGATTCTTCAGATTGACCTCTGTCCAGACCATCCTGGCCAGTTCTTCCGTCTGCTCGCGGGTCATAGATCGGAACCGGGCGTAAAAGGAGGTTTGATCCTGCTCGGCGGCCTCCCAGAGCCCCATGAATCTTGCCACATACCAGGATTCCAGATCGGCTTCCTTCGCATCCAGATAGATCAGGACATCAAGGGGATCGGGATCTTCCAGCGCCAGGGCGCGATGGTGCAGGTTAAGACCCTCGACGATCAGAATGTCAGGTGGGGCCAGGGTCCGCGCCAGGGAAGGCTCAATATCATAGGTGGTGTGGGAATAGGCGGGGAAGACTGTGGGACCCGTCCGGATCTCGGCTAGGGCCTTGCGGAACCGGTCATTGTCATAGGTGGGTGGAAAGCCCTTCTGCTCCAGCAGGCCCAGCGCCGTCAGTTCAGCATTGGAACGCAGAAAGCCATCGGTAGCGATGATTTCGACCACCGCCTGCGCCGCGATCACCGCCTGAAGCTGTTTCGCCAGGGTTGACTTGCCGACCGCGACCGCGCCGGTCAGGCCGACAATCAGCGGGCCGTTTGCGGTTTGCCGGGCGGTAAGCTCTGAAGCGAGAAATGCAATCGGACTCATCAGGATTTCCAGAATCGAAAGGCGTGCAGGCCCTGCCATATGTCCAGCTGTGACAAGCCCAGAAGCTCTGTCAGTTGGAAGGCCGCCGAAAAGAAGGCGTCAGACACAGCCGGGTGTCGCCACACACGCCACTATGGCCAGGGCGGCCAGGAACTCAAGCTATCTGAGCGATTCAACCCGGAGCGGCATTCCCCCCAAGGGTCTCAGGGTTGCGATGGCGGTGGGAAACACCGTGTGATCGGGGGCTGGTCTGAAGCTAAATTGGGTCAGCCAATAGGAGAGCAGGATCAAGGCTTCGGCCTGGGCGAAGGACATACCTATGCAAACCCGAGGTCCGGCCCCAAAGGGGATATACTGGAATCGGTGATGTTGCGCCTTGGCTTCGGGATCAAAGTTTTCGGGGTTGAACAGGTCCGGTTCCGCCCACAGTTTCCGGTGCCTGTGCATGACCCAGGGCCAGCTTCGCCGCCTGATCCGGCGGATAACGCTCGGCGAAGGCATTTAAGACGCGGCTCATGAAATCTGGGCCGGGCTTGGGGTGGGCTTAAGCCCTTGGATCTATGTGGCCAAGGATATAGCCGAGAGGTGGGCAGGATCAGGCTGTGGCCTTTTTCAGCGACTGGTTGCTGGATAGGGCCCGTCGCGTTGCCGCGCCGCCGGAAGCCCTCAGCGAAACCTTATGAAAACAACCGTGTTTGGCGTCCGGCCTCTGACCGTGCCAATGAACCGCCGTTCTTCGACAGAGTTTGATTCTCCATGACGATCCCCTTCATCGACCTTCAGGCCCAGCGCCTGCGCCTCGGCCGGCCCTTGGAAGACGCTATTCTCAAGGTGGTTCGGTCCGGTGCCTATATTATGGGTCCAGAGATCGCGGCCTTTGAAAAGGCGCTCGGGGAATTTGGTGAGGCCCCATTTGTCCTGTCCTGCGGTTCGGGCACCGAAGCCCTGCAACTGCCCCTAATGGCCTGGGGTATCGGCCCGGGAGACGCCGTCTTCTGTCCATCTTTCACCTTTGCGGCGACGGCGGAGGTCATGCCCCTGGTGGGGGCCTCGCCCGTGTTCGTCGACATCCTGCCCGACACCTTCAACCTTGATCCGGTGAAGTTGGACGCCGCCATTGAAGCGGTGAAGGCAGACGGCAAGCTGGTGCCTAAGGCGGTCATTGCTGTGGACCTGTTCGGCCAGCCCGCCGACTATCCGGCTCTCGCAGCGGTGGCCGGAAAGCATGGCCTGAAACTCATCGCCGATTCCGCTCAGGGCTTTGGCTGCACCCTAGATGGTCATCACCCCTTGCACTGGGCTGATGTGGTCACCACCAGCTTCTTCCCGGCCAAGCCGCTCGGCAGTTATGGGGACGGTGGCGCAGTGCTCAGCAAGGACGCCGGCCTCCATGACCTGCTGGTCAGCCTGCGGGTCCATGGCCAGGCGGTGAAGAGCGATATTGACGGCAAGACCTTCGATCATGATCCGAAATATCTGAACATGCGGGTGGGTATGAACAGTCGGATGGACACCATCCAGGCCGCCGTCCTCTTGCAGAAGCTCAGCATTTTCGCCGATGAGATTAAGGCTCGGAACCGGGTGGCCGATCGCTATGCGGCGGGTTTGTCCGACGTCGTTACGACACCCAAGGTTATTGCGGGCGGCGTCAGCGTCTGGGCTCAGTACACCATTGAAACCCAGGATCGCGACGGTCTGATCGCCCACCTGAAGTCGGTCGGGGTGCCCACCGCGGTCTATTATCCGATCCCGATCCACAAGCAGGCGATCTATAGCACCTATCCTGCACCGGGCGGCCTGCCGGTAACCGAGGCCAAGTCCGCGACGGTGATGAGCCTGCCCATGCACCCCTATCTGACCGCCGATGATCAGGATAAGGTGATCAGCGCCATCCGCAGCTATGTGGGGCGCAACCTCTAAACCGTCCTACTCGCCGTACCTATCCATGTCGGCGTCGGAGATTTCGTAATTGCCATAGACGTTCTGGACGTCGTCATCGTCTTCCAGGGCGTCGATCATCTTCATCAGGGTGGCGACCACCTCACCCTTGACCGGCACCAGGGACTTGGGCCGCCAGATGATGTGGGTGGACTTGGCCGCGCCCAGGCTGGATTCCAGGGCCTGAGACACCTCCGACAGGGCGTCGAAGGCGGTATAAACCGTGTGACCTTCCTCGTCGGACTCAACATCTTCTGCGCCGGCCTCGATGGCGGCTTCCATGACCGCGTCCTCCGTGCCCGCAGATGCGGGATAGGTGATTTGGCCCAGCCGGTCGAACATGAAGGACACCGAGCCGGTTTCCCCAAGATTGCCGCCATTCTTGGCGAAGATGGAGCGCACATTGGCGGCGGCGCGATTGCGGTTGTCGGTCAGGACCTCGACAATGACCCCGGTTCCGCCTGGGCCAAAGCCCTCATAACGAATTTCGTCATAGGTTTCGCCGTCGCCGCCGGTGGCCTTTTTGATGGCCCGGTCGATATTGTCCTTGGGCATGGACTCGGCCTTGGCGTTGGCGACGGCTAAACGCAGGCGAGCGTTCATATTGGGATCAGGCATACCCGACTTGGCCGCCACGGTGATTTCCCGCGACAGCTTGGAGAACAGCTTGGACCGGACCGCGTCAGCGCGGCCCTTGCGGTGCATGATGTTCTTGAATTTCGAATGGCCGGCATGGGATCTCGATCAGGCGGTTTGAATTGGAGGGCGCTTTTAGCCTCGCGCGGCGCGGAACGCCAGACTTTGGCGGCCCTATGCCTCGATCCGCGTGATCTGCCCGTCCTTCAACTGGAAGAAGGCGTCCTGTGGAGCGGGCATGCCTACGACTTCTTCAAGAGTCAGGTCTGCATAGACACCACGCAGGACGAGGCCGGTAATTCCATGGGTGACGGCGATAACCTTGCGGTCCGGTTCCGGTGGAAGGCCTGCCAGCCAGTCGCCGACTCGGGATCGAGTGGTTTCATAGGACTCGCCCATATCCGCACGGAAGGTCCAGCCGGAGGGGCCGAAGGCTCCGGGATATTCAGCCTCCAGTTCGGCACGCAGCGAACCGTCATAGGCCCCGAAACTAACCTCGATCAGCCGGGGTTCGATATCCAGGCGGATGCCGGGCAGGGCCTCGGCCACAAGTGCCGCCGTAGCCTGAGCACGCCCCAAGGGACTGACGGCGATGCGCCAGTCCGAAGGATCATCGATCAGCCCGCAAAGGGCACGGCCCATCGCCCGAGCTTGGTCAGCGCCCTTATCCGTCAGGTCGGAGTCCACATGCCCCTGCAATCGCCCCTCGGCATTGAACTGCGTCTGGCCGTGCCTCAGCAGATAGATCACTTTTTCCGGCGAACCACAGGATGGGAGCTGGAGAGACCGCCATCCACCACAATGGCCTGACCGTTCACATATGAGCTGTCGTCCGAGGCCAGCCACAGGCCGGCATGGGCGATTTCCGACGGCACGCCATAGCGGGCCAGGGGATTGAGCTGGCCGATCTTGTCTTCATTGCCCCGAGCCCTGGCGCCGTCGAAGATCGGCTTGGTCATGCCGGTTTCGATCAGGCCCGGGCAGATGCAATTAACCCGCACGCCGGTGCCGTAGACCTCATTGGCCGAGGTCTGGGCTAGATTGATCACCCCGGCCTTGGAGGCCGAATAGGGCGAGCCCCCGCCCCGGAGCGTATGCCCGCCACTGAAGCCGTACAGATGATCGAGCCTTTGCCCTTGGGCACCATGATCTTGGTGGCGTGTTTGATGGCCAGGAAGGGGCCGATCAGATTGACCCGCAGGACCTCGGCCCAGAAGGCGGCGTCCTGGTCTTCAAAGGGCGTCCAGCCGCCGGAGATCCCGGCATTGGCCCAGACGGCGTCAAGGCCGCCATATTCCGCCACCGCAGCGGCCAGCAGGCTTTCTACAAAGGCCTCATCCCCGGCGTCGCCGACCCTGGACTTGGCCACGCCCCCCGCGTCCCGGACCATTTTCGCCGTCTCATCGGCAGTCTCGAACTTGTCGGCGATCATCAGGCTGGCACCTTCGCTGGCGAACAGCAGAGAACTGGCGCGGCCAATGCCAGACCCTGCGCCCGTGATCACAACGGTCTTGCCGGAGAGACGTCCCATATCGGTTTTCCTTCTTATCGCGTGGTTCAGTCAGCTCCAGCCGCTGCCGCCAGACTGGTGTCGAGGACGATGTCACAGAGGGCTTGCGGCATGAGAAACTCTTTTGACTCTAAGGCACCATGACCACGCGACCGACGGCCGCGCGGCTTTCGATATAGGCGTGGGCGGCTGCGGCGTCCGACAGGGAGAAGACCTTGTCGATAACCACTTCCAGTTCGCCCTTGGCGGCATCTTCGATCAGGCGCTGGATATTGTCATGCACCCTGTCAGTTCCGATTTCAGCGCCGAGGAAGACCCCAGACAGGGTGCGATTGCCCCCCATCATCGAGCCCACATCCACCACCATGGGCTCACGCCCGGCGGCCCCAACCATGGAGACCCGTCCGCGATAGGCCAGGCTGTTGATCGAGCCTGAAGGGTCGGCCCACCCACGGAGTCGACAATGACATGGGCACCCTTATTGTCGGTCAGGCGCATAACCTCTTTGACCACGTCCTTTTCGACATAGTTGATCCCGTGGTCCAGGCCGAGGGGTTTCAGCCGCTCCAGTCGGGCGTCCGATGAGGCTGTCGCTAGAATCAGGCCTGCCCCCGCCCGCCTGGCCAGCTGAATGGCGGCGACCCCGACGCCACTGGCCCCGGCCTGGATCAGCACAGTTTCGCCCTTTTGCAGGCGTCCAAACTCGAACAGGCAGTCATGGGCCGTGCCGAAGGTCACCGGAATGGCGGCGGCCTTTTTCAGGTCATAGCCCTCTGGAATAACCCAGCAGTTACGGGCCGGAACCGCCCGCAGGGACGCATGGCTGCCGATGGAATTAAGGGTGGCGACCTTCCGGCCGATCTGGAGGTGGTGGACCTCTGCTCCCACCGCGATGATTTCGCCCGCCGCCTGATAGCCGACAATGTGGGGTCGGGTCACCAACGGGCCCCGCCAGCGGCTCAGGGTGTCGCCACCCTCAATGGCGATGGCCTCGACTTTGATGATCACGCCCTTGGGATGGAGTTGAGGGTCAGGAACCTCCTCATACGTCAGGACCTCAGGCCCACCGTTTTCGTAATAGACCGCCGCCTTCATGGCATCCTCCCTGGATGGCTCAAACATCTGTTTGGACCACGACTTGTCACGGCCAGGGTTCTGGAGCAAGCCTCTGTCACCGAACCGAATGGCCGATGAGAAGGTAAGGTTCGGATATCGACCTCGCCGCGCCTGACATTGAGCCCATGCCAGCCATTTAACAGGAGGCGGCGGGGATGACCTCTGATCACCTATTGGAACATTAGCGCAAACTTCCATAGCCCGCGATCACAAGGGAAACGGAATTGAGCTGTCACAACCGGCATCGATTGTCGGGCTGATCCTAGAGTGCGTTCCGATAAGTGGGAACCGGTTATCGGATCGAAACGCACTCTAACATCTTGAATGAGAGCCTGTTTTATCCCTCTAGACGTTTCCGTCTAAAGGGAAC
>NMUI01000428.1 GCA_002221445.1 Phenylobacterium zucineum
TCGGCGACCAAAACCTCGTCGGCATCGCGTGACGCCTGAACCAGGATGCGGCCATAGGGGTCGCTAATGAAGCTACTGCCGTAAAAGGTGAGTGAGCCCTCGAAGCCGTAGCGGTTAGGTACCACCATGAAGGTGCCGTTGGCAATGCCATTGCCGACAATCACCTGTTGCCAAAGCGGCTGAGTGTCGAAGTCTGGATGATCTGGTTCGGACCCAATCGCGGTTGGATAGACCAAGATTTCGGCGCCTCGAAGTGAATACTCGCGAGCGACCTCAGGAAACCATTCGTCCCAGCAGGTAGGCAGGCCGATGCGGGCTGGAGTGCCGTCGATGCTGGTCTCATAGACCGGATAGGCCTCTGAGGTGAGCGAGCCATCGCCGGCCGGGCCAGGCGCAAAATACAGGTCTTCGAAATAGCCCTCGGTCACCGGTATGTGGAGTTTTCGAGTTCGACCAACGAGTTCGCCCTGCGGGTTTACGAGAATCGCAGTGTTCAGACCGCGTCGGTCATCCGTTGGATTCCGCTCGAATAGCGACGCGTGCATCCATACGCCATAGGTTTTGGCGAGGCGGCTGGCAAGTGAGAGGGTCGGCCCAGAGAGCAGGTCTTCGGCGGTGGCTTGAGCATCGCCAGTCGGCATTTCGTCGGCTGGATAGCGGCTGAGTGTCAGTTCTGGCAGGAACACTGCGTTCGCGCCGGCTTCCGCTCCGAGGCGAACACCTTCTTCGAGAACGGCCTGATGTTCCAGTGCGTCTTCGTGCCAGCGTGTTTGTACCAGCGCTATGGTCATAAACGGGCGAGCAGGGGCATCGACTCTCGCCAGAGATGGCAAGGCGTTTGATGTTGTGACCTTCATAAGCGACGTCCTCTCTATTTCATGGTGTCGAGAATATCGACGAGAAGTTCGTAGGTGGTCAGTGGATTCACGATTGCGAATCGAGTGTGAGTGCGACCGTTCAGTGACGATGGCAGCACCAGAGCAAGCTGCTTGTCGAGCAGCAGCTGCGCCCAGTCGTCGTATTGTGCCGGCGACCATCCGTCTCGTTCAAAAACCACGATTGAAAGCTCTGGCTCGCGCACCAAGGTGAGGTAATCACGGGATGCGATTTCACCAGCGATTCGCTTGGCAAGTGCGATGTTCTGTTCGATGGCATCTCGATATGCCGCGGCGCCATAGGTTGCGAGAGAAAACCACAGCGGCAGACCCCGCACCCGGCGCGTCAGGTTGATCGCGTAATCGCTGGGATTCCACTCACCTGGCTTGTTCAGGGGCTCGAGGTATTCGCCGTGTTGCGTGTGGGCAATGCGCGCGATCTCGGGTTCGCGATAAATAAGCGCACAGGCATCGAAAGGTGCGAAAAGCCACTTGTGCGGGTCAACGATGATCGAGTCTGCATAGGCGACCCCCTCAAACAAGTGCCGCGTTGAAGCAGCCAGCGCTGCCGCTAAACCGTATGCGCCGTCGACGTGAAACCAGAT
>NMUI01000429.1 GCA_002221445.1 Phenylobacterium zucineum
TTTGATCCGATAATCGGTTCCCATTTATCGGAATACGCTCCAGGAACGGGGACCGGCTTGGGCGGTTTTCAAGGCGAGGCGAGTACGCGATGGCCGACACAAAAATGACTGCCCGGCTCCCACAGGTCACCGCTGTGCCCGCTGCCCTGACCCTGTGTCTGGTCATAAGCCTGATTTTGGCGGCCTGCAGCGGTCGTAATGGCACGGACAAGCCGCCTGAGCCTGGCGATCAGGCCGTGGTGCGAATTGATGGTCGGACGGTCTGGGTGTCGGATGTCAAACGTGAGGCCATTGCCCAGGGCCTGATCGGCGAGGGTGAGCCCCTGGATGTGACCTCAGACCTGTTCCGCAGGGTGATGGATGAGGTTGTCGATCAGAAACTGCTGGCTGCTGAAGCTGTAAAACGCAAGCTCGATAAGGACCCGGCGGCGCAGCGCCGATTGGCGGCGGCTCGCGAACGTATCCTCGGTGATATGCTGGTGGAGTCCACGGTTTCCAGTGCGGTCAACGAAAATGCGATCCGGGGGCTCTATCAGGAGCAATTGAAGCTCTCCAAACGGTCAGAGGAACTTCACGCCCGGCAGATCGTCGTGGCCACCGCCAAGGAAGCGGAGGCTGTTCGGAAACTGCTGTCTGCGGGGGCGTCATTTGAAGCCCTGGCCATGGAGAAGTCCACCGATGCCGCCACCCGGTTCAACGGCGGTGATCTGGGCTATTTCACCACCGACGTCATGCCCCCAGCCTATGAGGCCAATCTGAAGACCGCCAAGATCGGTCAGTTGGTCGGGCCGTTCGCTGTGGACGGAGGGCTTGCCCTGGTCAGGGTTGAAGACCGGCGATTAGAACAGCCCATCACCCTGGAGGCTGCCCGCCCGCAGATTATCCGCTTTCTGACCTATGATCAGGTGCGCGATCTGCTGGAAAAGCTGCGCAGCCGTGCCAAGGTCCAACCCTTGATCAAGCCTCCACCCGAGGTGCCGGGTGCGCCAAAGGAACCGGCGTCCGCCCAGGCGGTGCGACCGACCCAGGGTCCGTCAGCCGCCGAAGCCGCCCTTGGGGGGCCTCGACCAACCCGAAATCTGTTTCATCAAAGCCAGCTTCAGCAGGGGCAAAACCATGACCCGCTCACCCAAATCGAAGAAGCCCTCCGCCGGTCCGGTTGACGCGGTGGGGCAGACCCTGGAGCGGGCCTTGGACCCCCTAACCTCGGTCTTGAAGCGTGCCGGTCTGGCCCGGGCGGAAAAATCGGCGTCAGCGAGCGCAAGCCAGTCAAATCTGTCTTGCCGGTGTCGCCCCTGGCCGTACCGTTTCCGGATATCTCGGTGATTGCCGGGGTGGAAATGGCGACGGGTACAGCCGGCTTTTACAAGCATGACCGTCCCGACCTGCTCATCATGCGCTTTGCCGAGGGAACCAGTGCGGCGGGGGTCTTCACTCGGCACGGTGTCGGGTCTGCGCCTGTGGACTGGTGCAAAAAGCATCTGGCGGCCACCTCCGGTGCTGATGTCCGCGCCTGGTGGTCAATGCCGGTTGCGCCAACGCCTTTACGGGTAAGCCGGGGGCGGATGCGGTTCGCCGCTATGCGTCGGCCATTGCCAAGCGGTTTGACTGTCGCCAGCGCGATGTCATGGTCGCTTCCACTGGCGTGATCGGTGTCTTGCTGGATGATACAAAGATCGTGCAGCGTCTGCCGGAGGTGGAGGCTGTCCTGCATGAAGACGGCTGGGCGGAGGCCGCCGCGGCTATTATGACAACCGACACCTTCCCCAAGGGGGCCTATGCCGAGGCCCTGATCGACGGCGAAAGGGTCCGGATCGCGGGTATCTGCAAGGGGTCGGGCATGATCGCCCCGGACATGGCCACCATGCTGGCCTTTGTAGCCACGGACGCCGCCATCGCGCCGGCGGCCCTGCAGACCCTGGCCAGCCTCTATACTCGCACCACCTTCAACTGCGTTACGGTGGACGGTGACCGATCCACCAATGACACCCTACTGCTGTTTGCCACGGGCAAGTCAGGCGCGCCCAAGATCAGCCGGGCGGGGGATCGTCGGCTGGCCGATTTCCGTGAAAAGCTGGAAGCTGTTCTGCTGGATCTGGCCCAGCAGCTGGTCCGGGACGGCGAGGGGGCTTCCAAGTTCGTCAAGATAACCATTACCGGTGCCGAGAGCCCGGCCTCGGCTCGCAAGATCGCTCGGACCATTGCCGAGAGCCCGCTGGTCAAGACCGCATTCGCTGGTGAGGATGCCAATTGGGGACGGATTGTCATGGCCGTCGGGCGCGCCGACGAGCCCATCGACCGCGACCGGATCAAGGTCCAGTTCGGTCCCCTGATCGCCGCCCAGGACGGCCTGATCTCGCCGACCTATGATGAGGCCAAGATGAGCGCCTACATGAAAAACGCCGAGCTTGAAGTCAGCGTCGATGTTGGGGTCGGCAAGGGTGCGGCGACAGTCTGGACCTGCGACCTGACCAAGCAGTATGTGGCAATCAACGGGGATTATCGGTCGTAAAACCTGCTTCCATGAGCTTTCATAGCACGACCTCTGCAAAAGTATAAGAGCGGCTGAATTTCCCCCGCCGCTCCTTGGTGGTGGCGCATCCTAGAGCCTGTTCCCTTTA
>NMUI01000136.1 GCA_002221445.1 Phenylobacterium zucineum
GCCTATGACGACTTCATCCTCGCCAAAACGCTTTAGAGTGCATTCCGATAAGTGGGAACCGGTTATCGGATCAAACGCACTCTAACATCTTGAATGAGAGCCTGTTCCGTTTCGGCTGACCTCTCTCCCCCCCGGAGTTCAGCCGCAATGGCAAAGGAAAAGGCCTTGGTCTGCACGACCGAGGCCTCTTTTGTATCCCAAACTCGACATTTGCCAATGCTGCCTTGTGGAGCCTCTTGTCAAGGTCGGACCAAGACCCCCGTCCTAACCGCCAAATTCCGTCGTCACCGCCAGGACCATAATAATGGCGGCGATGAAGGGCAGTTCATTAGTCGCCCGCCAGAACTTAGAGCTGCGGGTGTTTTTGCCTGCGGCAAACCGCTTTCGGGCCGCGCCGAGGACATGGTGCCAGCCGATCAGGAATACCACCCCGGCCAGCTTGGTGACCATCCAGGGTTTAGCTAGGAACCCCCAGCCGCCGCGAATCTGGGTGGCATCAATCCAGATCAGGGCTAGGCCGAAGATCAGGGCCAGGATCATGGCCGGGCCCATAATGATCCGATAGAGTTTAAGCTCCATGGTCTGAAAGGTTAGGTCCATGTCAGAGCCTGGAACCACGTCGGCGTGATAGGCGAACAGCCGGGGCAGATACATAATCCCGGCCATCCAGGCGATCACCGAAATAATGTGCAGGCCGCGCATCAGGTCATAGGTCATGGTTAGGCCCTCTTATCAGCACAGCGCACCGCGCATTGAGACTTATCTGCGGGGCAGACCCAGCCACAATCTGCTGACACGGGCCTGTTATCACCCAGACACCGCATGGCAGCTGAAGCCAGGGCCCCGATAAAGGCCGGTTCAACCCCTAGGGCCGGAGCCCGCAGATAGGGGGAACACCCAACCTCATGGGCCAGCTCGCCATATTCATGATCAAGCTCAACCAGGGTTTCAATGTGTTCGGAGACAAAGGCGATGGGGTCGATCAGAACCCCTATACCTTCTTCACCGGCCTTGCGGATCTCGGCGTCCGTCGAAGGGCCGATCCATTTCAGCGGCCCGACCCGGCTCTGATAGGAAATCCGCCAATCCTGAAAGGCGGGCAGGCGGGCGGCAATGGCAGCGGCTGTGGCGTCAACCTGCACCTGATAGGGATCTCCGGCCTCAATGACCTTTTCCGGCAGGCCGTGAGCGGAAAACAACAAGCGAATCTTGCCCGGTCGTCCCGCCGCCTCCCAGACGGCATTGATCCGGTTGACATGGGCGGTGATCACCCCATCGCTTATGGGATAACAGCAGACCGTTCGGCTACAGCCCGGACCCTGATAGGCCTCATGCCAGGCCTTGAGCGATGATCCCGATGTGGTGGTGGAAAACTGCGGATAAAGGGGCAGAAGTACAATCTCATCAGGCGCAAACCCCGCCACCTGGACCGCCGTTTCTTTGGTGAAGGGTTTCCAATAGCGCATGGCGATGAAAACCTTGACCTGATCCTGGGGTCTCATGGCCGACAGCGCCACCTCAAGGGCCTCAGCCTGACGGGTGGTTTCCGGCAGAATCGGCGAACCACCGCCCATGCGGGCATAATTGGCCTGAGCGCTTTTTTCCCGGGTGGAGGAGATCAGGGCGGCTAAGGGATAACGAATAAAGGCCGGGGCCCCAATAATGGCGGAGTCCTTGAAAAGATTATATAAAAAGGGTCGAACCGCCTTGGGACCATCAGGTCCGCCCAGGTTAAACAGGACCAGCGCAATCCTACTCATCGTCCGGTGACCCGGCGAATAACGCGATCCAGGTGTTCAATCGGGGTGTCAGGCAGAACCCCATGACCGAGGTTGAAGATATAGGGACCACCCGCCCAAGCCGCGATGAGGCCGTCTACCCTGGCATCGAGCGCCGGGCCCCCCGCCCGCAGCAGTAGGTTATCTAAGGCCCCTTGGATGGCCTTGCCGCCTGCCTGGATCGATTGACCCAGGGCGATGGGGGCCTGGGTATCCAAGGCTACAGCCTGAACCGGAACCTGGGCGGCGTAATTGGCGACCAAAGCGCCCGCTCCTCTCGGAAAGCCGATAAAGGGCACATCTACCCCTGCGGCGCGGACCTGCTCAATAATGGCCTTATGTGGATTGATGACCAAGCGTTGAAAGACATCTTCGGCCAGACCCTCAGCCCAGCTTTCAAACAGCTTCAGAACCTGAGCCCCGGATCTGGCCTGCATGACCAGATAGCGGGCGGTGGAGTCCACTAAAATCCCCAGTAAGGCATCAAGTTTATCCGGGTTCTGATAGGCATAGGTTCGTGCCCCGGAACGATCCGAGCTGCGACCTTCGATCATATAGGTCGCAACGGTCCAGGGGCCCCGGCAAAGCCGATCAGGGCGCGCTCCGGCTCCAAGTCTGCCCGAACCCGGCGGAGGGTTTCGCCGATATTGGCCAGTCGATCTGTGGAGGCTTCAATCTGATCAGCCATGGCCTTGAGATCGGGCAGGTCACCCAGCATCGGCCCTTCTCCGGCTTCAAACCAGACGTCTTGTCCCAGAGCCTGCGGGATCAGCAGAATGTCGGCAAAGACAATGGCGGCATCCAAAGGAAAGCGTCGCATGGGCTGTAACGTCGCCTCTGCCGCCATTTCCGGGTTGAAACAGAAGGCGATGAAGTCCTTGGCCCGGGTCCGCAATTCCCGATATTCCGGCAAGGAGCGTCCAGCCTGACGCATAAACCAGACTGGCGGTCTTTCGAAGGCTTTTCCGGCGAGGACGGCTAAGAGCTTCGGGACGGGTGTAATGGACATGGGGGCTCTTAAACCGCCTTCCCGGTCCGTACTCAAGACCCAGGGCCGATTGCCCGCTAATCTTCAAACAGATTGTTTTTGAAACGAATGTGTAGGGGCAGAGTCTGAGCTGTCGATAACGGGGAAAACGTCCGGCTGAGTGGTGTTCAGACACCGCTTTCCACTCCCTGCCCCAAACCCTGCTCACAGGCCTTTAATGGGCTTGTGAATTTCGGGGATAGGTTGCCAAGTCGCCAAGGCCATTAAGGTTTCATTAACCTCTGTGATGGGGCCTTACAGGGAAGGCGGCCCTGTCGATCTTCAGACTTCCTTAACCTTTATGAACAGGTGAAGGGGAGGATCTATGACGGGGGTTGTCCCACCGTTAAAAAGGCCATCCATCCCCGCAATCCGGAGGCAAACCCCCTCAGGTCGAACTGTCCCCAAATTGAACCCGGTTGCGGACGACTCTATCGACATGGTTTTCCCCAAATTTCCTTCAATCGCGACTCCCTTCCGTCGCCGAATGTCACCGAGGGTTCCGTCTCGACCGATCCAACCCCAGGTCCTATCTTGGAGGATTACAAGACCCCAGGCTAAGAGATCCCGAGATCATGACCCAAGCGCCGCGCATCTCGACCTATTTTCATGTGCATCTGGTGTCCGACTCCACCGGCGAAACCCTGAATGCCATGGCCCGGGCGGTATGCGCGCGGTTTGAGAATGTCCTGGCTATTGAACATATCTATGCCCTGGTCCGCTCCCCCCGGCAGCTGGAGCGGGCGCTCACCGATATTGAGGCGGCTCCTGGCGTGGTCATGCACACCATTGTCGATGATGACCTAAGGTCAGCCTTGGAGGAGGGCTGTCGCCGGCTGGACATGACCTGTATTGCCGCCCTTGATCCCCTAGTCTCGGCCCTGTCGCGGTATTTGGGGGCCTCGCTCAGTCGGCGGGTGGGGGTCCAGCACACCCTGGATAATGACTATTTCAACCGCATGGATGCCCTGAACTATGCCATGGGCCATGATGACGGCCAGGGCGGACAGGACCTGGATCAGGCTGACGTCATCCTAGTGGGGGTATCGCGAACCTCTAAGACGCCCACCTGTATCTATCTGGCCCATCGTGGGGTGCGGGCGGCCAATGTGCCCCTGGTGCCGGGTCGGCCGATCCCGGAAAAACTGCTCAATGCCCGACAGGCCATGGTGGTGGCCCTGACGGCGTCCCCGGATCGGCTGATCCAGATTCGCCGCAATCGTCTGCTATCCCTCAAGGAAAGCCGGGACTCTGCCTATACCGATGTGGATGCCGTGCGCGATGAAATCGTTCAGGCCCGAAGGCTCTATGAAAAACAGGGTTGGCCGGTGATTGACGTCACCCGCCGCAGCGTCGAAGAAACCGCCGCTGCGGTCCTGAACCTTTTGAACGGCGGTCATGGACAGGTTGAAGCTTAGATGACTGGAACAGAAGCCCTTATCCTGGCCTCTAAAAGCGCCGCACGTACCGCTGTGCTGCAAGGTGCGGGGCTAAGGTTTGAAACCCTCGATTCCAGAGTCGATGAGGATGCCACAAAGATGGCGCTTCTAGCCAAACAGGCCTCACCTAAAATGATCGCTGAGGCCCTGGCCCAGGAAAAAGCCCTAGCGGTGTCGAAGACTCGGCCTGGTCTGGTTATTGGTGCGGATCAGACCCTTGAATTCGCCGGGGGGCTTTATGACAAGGTTTCCAGTCTGGATGCGGCCCGGGAGAGGCTAAACCTGTTGCGGGGTCAGGCTCATCAGCTGCATTCGGCGGTGGTCCTGGCCCGGAATGGCCAGGTGATCTGGCAAGAAACCGTCACAGCGACCCTGACCATGCGGGATTTTTCTGACACCTTTCTGGAAACCTATCTGGAAGAAGAAGGGGCCGCCGCCCTGGGATCGGTGGGATGCTATCGAATGGAGAGCCTTGGGGTGCAGTTATTCTCAGCGATTGATGGGGACTATTTCACCATTCTGGGTCTGCCGCTCATGGGGCTTTTGGAACGGCTGCGGGCCTATGCGGTTCTCACTCCATGATGATCACCGGAAAAACCCGCCTGGCGGGGGTGGTCGGTCAGCCTATCGGCCATTCCTTAAGCCCCATCCTGCACAATGCCTGGCTGAAGGCCGCTGATATTGACGGCATTTATGCCCCGTTCGCACTCGCGGAGGCCCGGTTTGAGGCGTTTATTGAGGGTCTTCGCGGCGGATCGGTGAGCGGCCTTAATGTCACCTTGCCCTTCAAGATCCGCGCCCTGGCCGTGGCTGATCAGGTGCGCGATCGGGCGCGGCTGGCCGGGGCCGCCAATGTGCTGGTGTTTCAGGATGATGGCACCATCCTGGCCGATAACACCGACGGCCTAGGGCTGATCCTGGCGTTTTCATCCCAGGCACCGGGTTTTAACCCCCAGGCCGGGCCGGTGGCCATTATCGGGGCCGGGGGTGGGGCACAGGGCGCGGCAGCGGCCTTTTTGGAAGCGGGCTGCCCCGAGGTGCGTCTTCTCAACCGGACCTTCGATAAGGCCGAACAGGTCGCCAATAGCCTTGGTAAGGGCGCGCAAGCCTGGACCTTGGCCGAGGCCGGGTCTGCACTGCATGAGGTTATTGCCGTGATCAATGCTACCTCTGCCGGCCTGTTGGGGGCCGGTCTTAACCTGCCCCTGGAGGTGACGCCCCCGGATGCGGTGATCATGGACATGACCTACAAACCCTTAATTACCCCGCTTCTGAGCCAGGCTGTAAGTCTGGGGCGTCGCACGGTGGATGGGTTGGAAATGCTGATCGGACAGGCGCGTCCGTCCTTTGCCGCCTTTTTTGGCCAGGACCCGCCAGAAGAGGTAGATGTGCGGCGGTTGGCCTTGGATGCCTTGGAGGCCGGTTCATGATTATTGTGGGTCTGACCGGGTCCATCGGCATGGGAAAATCCACCACGGCGGCCATGTTTCGCCAGGCCGGAATTCCGGTCTATGATGCCGATGCTGCGGTGGCGGAGCTCTACCTCAAGGGCGGGGCAGCGGTTGCCCCGCTCGAGGCGGCTTTTCCCGGGGTGACCCGAGACGGAGCTGTGGACCGCGAAGCCCTGCGTCAACGGGTTCTAGGCCAGGATGAGGCCATGGCCCGGCTCAATGCCGTGGTCCACCCCCTGCTGGGCAAGGATCGGGCGGCCTTTTTCGCAAAGGCCGAGGCGGACAAGGCTGACCTGGTGGTCCTGGACATTCCCCTGCTGTTCGAGACCGGCGGAGAACGGGCCATGGATGTGGTGGTGGTGGTGTCTGCCCCGGCCGACCTTCAGCGCCAGAGGGTTCTTGCCCGAGATGGCATGACCCCCGAACGACTGGAAGCTGTTCTGTCGCGTCAGATGCCGGACCCAGAAAAGCGCGCTCGGGCCGATTATGTGATCGATACCAGTCGGGGGCTTGACCCGGCTCGGGACCAGGTAAACGCCGTTATCACCGAGGTTCGGGTCAGGGCGGCTGCGGGAACCCTGCGACCGGAAAGCCGGTCCTGATCTGCACGTCCGGTGCCCATATCAAGTTGCCCGAACCGTCGAAACGCGCCATGACACGGCATGGCCCGCGAGATCGTTCTGGACACCGAAACCACCGGCTTTGAACCTCAGCAGGGTCACCGGCTGGTGGAACTTGCCGCCCTGGAGATTGAAGACTTCGTCCCCACGGGCCGCAGCTTCCACGTTTATATCGACCCGGAACGGGACATGCCCCCCGAGGCCGAAAAGGTTCATGGCCTGTCGTCTGATTTTCTGAGGGGCAAGCCGAAATTTGCCGACCCGCAGGTGGCCAATGCTTTTTTGGACTTTGTGGGGGATGCGCCCCTGGTGGCGCACAATGCCGGCTTTGATCGGGCCTTTATAAACTGGGAGCTGAACACCCTGGGTCGGGACCCCCTGCCAGAGGCCCGCTGGGTGGATACCCTGGCCCTGGCGCGTGTGCGGTTTCCCGGAATGCACAATTCCCTCGACGCCCTGTGCAAGCGGTTCAAGATTTCCTTAGCAGAGCGGGAAATGCACGGGGCGCTGATTGATGCCCGCCTGTTGGCAGCGGTCTATCTGGAGCTGAAAGGCGGCCGCGAACGCTCTCTGGAACTGGTGGCGGCGGCCAGGACTGTGGTGTTCGGAACCCTGCGTGAAAACGCCTATGGCCCGCGACCTCGCCCCCTGGCTCCAAAGTCCACCGAGGCCGAGCGGGCGGCGCATGCCGCCTTTGTTCTGACCGAGGTTAAAAGCGAAATGTGGAAAAGCTCGGCGTCTGACCTCAGAAGAACCCAGACTCAAGATCAGGCATTGCCGACCACGACGCCCTGTCCCTCGGCCTGAGCCTTACGGGCGGCATAGACCCCGGCGAAGTCGATCGGATCCAGCAGGAAGGGGGGGAAGCCGCCGTCGGTGGTGACATCACCGATAATCCGCCGGGCATAGGGAAACAGGAAGCGCGGGCATTCCACCAGCAGCACCATTTCCATATCGTCCGCCGCAATGCCGTCTATGGCAAACAGGCCCCCATAGAGCAGTTCCACCACAAATAACGGACCGTCTTCGCGCATGGCCCTGGCGGTGAGCTTAAGATCAACCTCGTAAAGGCCGTCATCCCGTCCCCGGGCATTCATTTCCACACCCATATCGATTTGCGGCTGAGGACCGCCGGTCCGCAGAACGTCGGGTGCCAGGGGGTTTTCGAAGCTGAGATCGCGAATAAACTGGGTCAAAACCCGGATGCCGGGCTCTGCGGCCTGGCCGTTGGCGCGGGGGGTTTCGGACGGATCAGTATCGCTCATGGTCGGGTTCCATCGGGATCAGGATGTCAGTTTACATCCCTTTCAAGGTTGGCGCTGCTAACATGGGGCCGGAAACGATGCAATGACAGCCCTGACGCGGCCGCAAGAACACCCTATATGAAGACTTCCGTAACCTCAGGTGAGCGAAGACCCTTAAGTGCTCCAGATGATTTTCTTCGCGGCCCTGGCCGCCGTGGTCCTGTTCCAGCTCTATTCGGTGCTGGGCCGCAGGGTCGGTCGACAGCCCGAGGACGCCGCTGTCGGTGTGCCCCGCAATCTACCTGCGGGGGATCAGGCTCAACCCCGGACCTGCCTGTCCTCGATGCCGTGGCGGTTACGGGCTTGGCGGCGCTGAAGGCCCGGGACAGTGGTTTTGATCCCCAGGCGTTCTTAAACGGAGCTCGCTTGGCCTATCAGAAGATCGTCCAGGCATTTGCCGCCGGGGACCGGGAAGGGTTGAAGGATCTGTTATCGGCTTCGGTCATGACGGCTTTTGACCGGGAAATCACTGCCCGTGAGACGGCTGGGCGTACCGAGGAGGTTGAGTTCCTGCAATTTCCCCGGGCGGATCTGGAGGGGGCGGTGGTGGAGGAGAATAAGGCCCGCCTGACGGTTCGGTTCCTGGGTGAACTTCGCAGCCGCACCAAGGGTCCTGAAGGTGAAGGCGTGGAAGATCGGCGCACGGCGGAATTGTGGACTTTTGAACGCACCTTGGACAGTCGGGATCCCAACTGGGTCCTGGTCCAGGTCAGCCCTGCCGAGGCCTGAGGGCTTGCGTTGGGGAAGGTCTGCGGCCCTGGCGGGCCTGCTGGTCCTGAACGCCTGCGCCACACTTCCGAAATCTGTGCCGACCCTGCCAAGGCCGTTACCGTCACCACCACCGATTGCGGCCGCTCCATCAGTCCAACAGACTCAAGCCCAGGCAATCCTGGCCGTTAATGAGGCTTTGCCGACCTTCCGGGCTGGGAGGCCGAGGATTACACCACCGCTTTCAAGGTCTTTCGTCAGACCTGCCAGGCCGGCCGTGACCGGGATATGTCGGTGGTCTGTGGTCGGGCGCAAACCCTGCGTGACCCCGATCAAGCCCATGCGCGCGCCTTTTTCGAAGACAATTTCAAACCCGAACGTCTGGCCGGGGACGGTTTGCTGACAGCCTATTTTGCGCCGGAATACGAGGCCCGCTCTGTCCCCGACGAGGACTTTTTCGCCCCGGTCCGACCCAGGCCGGCCGACATGGTGTTCAAGGACGGTCAGGTAAAGATGATCAGCCCGGATGGAACCCTTATCCCCTATCCTGATCGGGGTGCCATAGAGGCCCGACCCAGCGGTGATGCGGTGGCGTGGATGCGACCGGAGGATCTGTTCTTTCTGCAGGTTCAGGGCTCGGGTGTTCTGACCTTTGAGGATGGGCACCGGGAAAAGGTCCTTTATGCCGGAAATAACGGTCTGCCCTTTGTGGGGATTGCCGCACCCATGCGGCGGTTGGGCCTATTGCCGGAAAATGGTACCTCCGGGGATGCGATTCACAGTTGGTTGGCCGCTCATCGGGGGCCTGAAGCCGAAGCCGTCATGCAGCTTAATCCGCGCTATGCCTTTTTCCGAACCGTTCCGGACGACGGAACCCCGCCCCTGGGTGCGGCGGGCCTGCCCCTGCCCACGGGTCGGGCCGTTGCCGTGGACCCTAAACACCATGGTTATGGGGCCTTGATTTGGATTGATGCCGATACGCCGAACCTGCCGGGGGCCTTCCCAGTCTATCGGCGGCTGGTGGCGGCCCTGGACACCGGCGGGGCCATTAAGGGTGAGATTCGCGCCGATCTTTATCTTGGTCAGGGGGCGATGGCCGGGCTTGAGGCGGGGCGGGTTCGCCATAGTCTTCGTATGCATCGCCTGGTGCCGCAGCCGTGAAACGCCCTGTTCGGCCCGAAGAATTGCGGCTTTGGTCCACGGTGGCCGCCACGGTTCATCCCCTCCCGGGCCGGCAGCCTGCTGAAACACCGCCTGAAACGTCCCCGCTGACAGAGGCGCTTCGACCGCAGGGCCAGGCCCTGTCCCCGGCTAGGCCAGGGGCCCCGCTTTTGCCCGCGCCGCCTGTTTCTGCCTCGAACCTCTCTGGCCCACCTCAGACGCCGGGACCCAAGCCCATAGAGCCGGGTCGACGGCATCGGATCGCCCGCGCTCGCGACCCTATCGGGGCCCATATAGACTTGCACGGCCTGAATCAGGACCGGGCGCGGGCGGTGCTGGAGGCCTTTATCTTCCGGTCCTGGACCGAGGGTATGCGCGCGGTCCTGGTGATTACCGGCAAGGGTTTGCGCGGCGACGGTGTTTTGCGGCGCATGACCCCAGAATGGCTGGCCGATCCTCGGTTGCGGGATGTGGTGGCAGGGATTTCAGAGGCGCAAAGACATCACGGCGGCCAGGGCGCGCTCTATGTGGCCCTTAAACGTCACCCGAAAGCGGTACTCTAAGGTGCGTTCCGATAGCCAGTTCTCCCTTACCGGATCAGGCTTTAGCCCCTCCGCTCCATCGGGCTGCCCAGGCGGTAATACCCACATCGCTGGTGACATTGCCGATGGTCCGGGAGAAATCCGGCAGGGTTTCTACCGCCAGCAGCAGGGGCAAAAGCTCCATCGGCACCCCCATGGCTCCGCAAATCGGCACCAGGGTGGTAAAGAACGTGACGGAACTGGCGACGCCGACGGCGGCCAGGCTGACAATACAGGCTACAATCACCCCGACCGCCAGCTGGGCCGGGCCAAGATGCACTCCGTAAATGTGAGCGGCATAGATGGCGACGGCCAAATTTCCCGGGGGGCTGGTAATACGAAACAGGGCCACGGCCATGGGCAGGACCAGACCTCGCACCCCCTGAGGCACACCGAGCTTTTCTGTTGCCTCCAGCATGACCGGCAGGGAGGCCAGAGAGGATTGGGTGGAAATGGCCATGGCTTCCACCGGAATCAAAGCGGCAAACAATTTTCCAGTGGGGATACCCCCGCCGAAAATAGCCATGATCAGGCCCAGAACCCCAGCCAGAAGGCACATGATCGAGACAATGACCACATACTGACCCAGTATGCCCACGGCCCCCAGGCCGGTCTTAGCCCCGACCACGAAGGCCAATAGGAAGACCCCCACCGGGGCGATGATCAGCACCCAACCGACAATCATCATCATGGTGGCCTGAACCGCATCGAATAGGCCAAACAGCACGGTTCGGCGTTCAGCATTTAGGCGGGTGGCCGCCAGACCGAAGACCAGACCGAAAAACACAATGGAGGCCATGGCCCCCTCGGCGGCGGCCTTGATCGGATTGGCGGGAATAAACGATTTCAGCATTTCGGTCATGGGCGGGGAAGGCGGGACTTGAGATCCCAGACCATGGGCTGAGATCCGCAGGGCCTCTGCTGCCGCCTTGGGGGCGGGCCAGATGTCTAATAGGGCAGGGGTGGCGACGGCGGCGATGGTGGTGGAAATCAAAAGCATGACCGCAAAGGCCAACAGGCTGCGACCGGGCAGGCCGCCGCCCTTGAGGGTGCCTGCGGCCTGGGCGACGCCGACCACCAGCAGGGAAAACACCAGGGGGATGATGGTCATCCGCAGAGAGTCCAGCCAAATCCCTCCCAGGGCCTGGCTTGTGGTCACAAGCTGGGCGGCCAAGCTCGGGGCCAAATGCGGCGACAAGGCCCCAAGAACGAGGCCGAGAATGAGGCCGGCGAGAATGCGCGTGGTGAGGGAGTTAAACGCCATAATCGCAAGATTGCCGCAAGCTTGGCCCCTGACCAGCCCAAAACGCATATCAAGGCCCGATTTGCCATGTTTGCCTCGAAAGTCGCCCTACAGATTCGGAGCGGGCGTTGTCCGGTTAAGGCAGAAAGGCACCCGCCTTACGGCAAGAGTTCGGCCGGGGACTATTGTTTCCGCCAGGCCTTTTCCTCGAGCCCCGAGCGCCCTTCACGGCTTTCCAGCCAGGCGGCGACATCGTCCAGGGTGACGCCGCAGGCCGCCAGCAGGACCATGAAGTGATAGACGAGGTCGGCGCTTTCAGCAGCTAGGCCGTCCTTGTCGCGCTGGACGGCGGAGATCACCACTTCTACGGCCTCTTCACCGAACTTTTTGGCTGTCCGTTCAACCCCTTGCGACAGGAGTTGGGCCGTATAGGACCCGTTGGGGTCTGCTCCCCGGCGGGCTTCAATGGTTGCTGACAGGCGTTCTAGGGCCTCTGAAAAGCGACTCATGCGAAAACCTCCGACAATCGAACAGGGATGCGGGCGGCACCCATGGCGGCCTTGACCTGGGATATGGATACCTCGCCGAAGTGAAAATCGAAGCGGCCAGGACGGCGTCTGCGCCGCCGGTCAGGACGGCATCCACCATGTGTTGGGCGTTTCCGGCCCCCCGGAGGCGATGACCGGCACATTGACCGCCTGGGTGACGGCCTTAAGCAGATCCAGGTCATAGCCGCGCTTGGCACCGTCCCGGTCCATGGAGGTCAGCAGAATCTCGCCGGCCCCGCGCTTCACGGCGTCCACGGCATAATCCACTACATCCAGCGCGGTGTCCGTCCGCCCGCCATAGGTAAAGACCCGCCAACCATCATTGCGACCGCCGCCGCCCGCGACAGACGGCCCATGTTTGGCGTCGATGGCCACCACCACGGCCTGGGATCCGAAGGCATCGGCACAATCGCTGATCAGGTTCCGGTTCTCTACCGCCGCCGTATTGACACTGATCTTATCGGCCCCGGCCAGAAGCAGGCGTCGCGCATCCTCCACCTTGCGAATACCGCCGCCCACGGACAGGGGCATGAAGCACACATCAGCGGTGCGGGCGATCACATCGAGAATGGCCCCTCGCCCCTCATGGCTGGCGGTGATGTCCAGGAACATTAGTTCATCAGCCCCGGCGGCATCATAGGCTGACGCCTGTTCCACCGGATCGCCGGCGTCCCGCAGGGAGACGAAGTTCACACCCTTGACCACCCGGCCATCCTTGACGTCCAGACAGGGAATCACGCGAACCTTGAGCATTAGAGGGCGACTTTCAGAGCCTGCGCCGGATCAATAGCACCGTTATAGAGGGCGCGACCGAGAACCGCCCCGGCCACCGGCGTGCCCGGATAGGCCTTGAGCCGAACAATGTCGTCCACCCCCGCCAGTCCTCCGGCCGCGATGACAGGAATGGAGACGGCGTCGGCTATGGCCCCGAAGGTTTCCACATTGAAGCCCAGGACCGTGCCGTCGCGATCAATGTCGGTAATGATCAGGCGCCGACGCCGCTATCCTCAAACCGCCTGGCGACGGTGACGGCATCAAGGTCGGTGCTTTCGGTCCAGCCCTGGGTGGCCACCTTACCGCCGCGAATATCCACGCTGACCGCAATCTGTTCGGGCCAGAGAAAGGCGGCCTCATTGACAAGGTGCGGCAGGGTTACGGCAATGGTCCCCAGGATAACCCTTGACACCCCGGCCTCAATCCAGCGTTCAATATCCTTGAGTGAGCGAATGCCGCCGCCCAGCTGAACGGGAACGGACACCGCCTCCAGAATATCCTCTACGGCTTTTTCATTGATCGCCCGACCTTCCACCGCCCCATTGAGGTCCACCACATGCAGCCAGTGGAACCCGGCCTCGGCCCAGGCCCGGGCCTGATCAGAGGGTGAGGCGTTGAACACCGTCGCCGTGTCGAGGTCTCCATGCAGGACCCGCACGCACTGGCCGTCTTTGAGGTCGATGGCCGGGTATAAAATCAAGGTCGCCACTCCAGGAACCGCGCCAACAGGGCCAGACCGGCGCTCTGTGACTTTTCAGGGTGAAATTGCACGCCCGCGACATTGTCCCGGGCAACGGCGGCTGGAAACAGACCGCCATGGTCTACATAGGCCGCTATATGGGCGGGGTTGTCTGGAAAAAAGGCGAAGGAATGGGTGAAATACATGGGCGCGTCGCCGATTTGAGCGACCAGAGGCGGCCCTTGTGCGGCGATCAGGCTATTCCAGCCCATGTGCGGCACCTTAGCCTGCGAGGTGTCAGGGGTGATGGGTTTCACATCCCCGGGAATCCAGCCCAGACCCCGGGTTTCGCCAAATTCCAGGCCCCGACCGGCCACCAACTGCATCCCGACGCAAATCCCCAGGAAGGGTCTTTCCTTGTGGCGGACCGCCTCATTTAGGGCGTCTTCGAGACCGGGGCGGGCTTGAAAGGCGCGCATACAGGCGGCGAAGGCCCCAACGCCCGGCAGAACAATGCGGTCGGCGCTGAGAATGTCTTCCGGCGCGCAGGTGACAAGAATCTCTGCCCGACCGTCAGCGGCGCGGACCAGAGCCTTCTCGGCTGAGCGCAGATTGCCCGAGCCATAGTCGATCAGGGCGACCCTATTCATCGGTTCTAAAGGACGCCCTTGGTGGAGGGGGCTTGTCCGAGGGTCTTGGGATCAAGTTCCACAGCCGCCCGCAAGGCCCGGGCCAGGGCCTTAAAGCCGCTTTCGGCGATGTGGTGGCTATTGTCCCCATAGAGGGTTTCCAGATGGACGCAGGCCCCGCTGTTCATGGCAAAGGCGTGGTGAAATTCCTTGAACAGTTCCGTGTCCATATCGCCGACCTTGGGGGTCTTGTAGGTCACCTTCCAGATCAGATAGGCGCGATTGGACAGGTCCAGGGCGCAGCGAGTCAGGGTTTCGTCCATGGGGATATAGGCATGACCGAACCGCCGGACCCCCTTAAAACCGTCCAGAGCCTTATGAAAGGCCTGACCCAAAACAATACCGGTGTCCTCCACCGTATGATGTTGGTCGATATGCAGATCACCCTTAGCCCGGACCTTGAGATCAAAACCCCCGTGCCGGGCGAAGCTTTCGAGCATGTGGTCGAAAAAGCCAATACCAGTGGCGATTTCCGCCGTACCGGTTCCGTCCAGATCAAGGGTGATCTCGATCTCAGTCTCTTTGGTATTGCGAACCACCTGGCTGTGCGCGCCATGACTAGAGACCTTTCTGCACGGCCAGATCGGCCAGGCGAACCTGGGGTCGGGGGCCATAGTGCGAAATAACTTCAGCCGCCGCCAGAGAGCCCAGCTGACCACAGACCTTCAGGGGCCGGTCTGTTCCAAGCCCGAACAGGAAGCCCGCCGCATACTGATCTCCTGCCCCGGTGGTGTCGATGACCTTGTCAACGGGATAGGCCGCCACCTCAAGGGTTTCGGTTCCCCGCAGGATGACCGAGCCATCCGCCCCGCGGGTCACCGCCGCCAGCTTGACCATGGTCCGCAGACGGCTGAGAGCTTCCAGGATGTTGTCGGTTTCAAATAGGGTGCAAACTTCGTTTTGGTTGGCGAACACCACATCTACCTGGGTTTCCAGAAAGGCCAGCAGGCCCTGCCGGTGCCGTTCAGCCACGAATCCGTCGGACAGGGTCAGGGCAATCTGCCGACCCGCGGCACGGGCAAGGCCCGCAGCCTTGGCAAAGGCCCGACGGGCGGCTTCGGCGTCAAAGAGATAGCTTCCAGATAAACGATTTTTGAGGCCTCAATAATCCCGGCATCGACGTCATCAGCGGTGAATTCCGTGGAGGCCCCGAGGAAGGTACACATGGTGCGCTCACCGTCGGGGGTCACATTGATCAGGCTGCGGGCAGTGGCGGGGCCGCCGATCAGGGGGGGCGTGTCGAAGCGAGCACCGATGGCGCGCATGTCATGGGCAAAAACCTCGCCCAACTGATCCTTGGCCACCTTGCCGAGATAGGCGGCGCGACCGCCGAAACCGGCCACCCCGGCTATAGTATTGCCGGCTGATCCCCCGGAGGTTTCCACCCCCGCCGCCATGCGGGAATAGAGGTCAATGCTGCGGGCCTCGTCCACCAGCATCATGGCCCCCTTGTCGAGGCCTTCGGCCTTCAGAAAGGCCTCGTCCGCCGGCGCGATCACATCGACAATGGCATTGCCGATGGCAGCGACGTCATAAAGCAGCGTCATGGGGCATAAACTTTCGGCAAGATCGACTTGGGCGGCTGACTACAGGTAAAGCCTAGCTTGGGCAACGCAGAGGCGGACGCCTAGCGGGTCTTTAGGGGGTGAATTTTAAGAAGGTGTTCCGGACCATGTATCCAATATGGCGTCTTGTGCTGATCATCATCATGGCTTTGAGCGCATCGGCGGCGGCATCCGCGCCCAGCGGGCTTGACGGCTGGAAGCCGGTAGATCCGGACAATTTGCTCATGATTGACACCACTAAGGGCCGGATTTTGGTGGCAATGTCGCCCGATCTTGCCCCCTGGCGGTGGCGCGGGTCAGGCGTCTGGCCCGGGAACAGGTCTATGATGGCCTGCTGTTCCATCGGGTTATTGATCGGTTTGTGGATCAGACCGGTAACCCTGACAATCACGACGGCGGTGTCTCCCGCCATCCCGACCTCGCCCCGGAATTTGTCGCTCGGCTGACCCCCGATCAGGTGGTGCCGGTTCGGGTCGCCTCTGACAGTCAGCAGGGTTTTGTGGGAGCCCTGCCGGTCGAGGCGGTTTCAGCCGCCGAAGCTGCCCGGTCGGTGGATGGCAAGCTGCGCCTTTGGGGGGCCTATTGTTCCGGCGTGGCGGGCATGGGCCGTCAGGCCGACCCCGGCAGCGCCAATTCCGAAATCTTCTTCATGCGGGAGTCCAGTCGCCGGCTGGATCGTGACTATACGGTCTGGGGCAAGGTTGTCCTGGGCCTGGACGTGGTCCGCGCCATGGCGGTTGGCGAACCCCCGGCCGTGCCCGACAAAATGCTGAAGGTGAGGGTGGCATCCGACCTGCCCGCCGATGAGCGGCCCCGGATTGAGGTGATGGATGCAGGCTCTAGGGCCTTTCGCAAGCAGGCAGCCAGGGTTCGGGCAGACCGGGGTGCCGATTTCACCATCTGTGATCTGAACCTGCCTGTCCGGCTTCTCCGCTAAACCTTGCCCCGTGAGGGACAGAGGTCGGCCAGGACGCAATCCTCGCACTTGGCCCGCCGGGCGAGGCAGACATACCGCCCGTGCAGGATCAGCCAGTGATGGGCGCGCACCTTGGCAGGATCAGGGACGACGGCCATGAGCTCGGCTTCCACCTGATCAGGGGTCTTGCCCTTGGCCAGACCCAGGCGATGGGCGACCCTGAACACATGGGTATCCACGGCGATGGCGGGCTCAATACCCAGTTCATTCAGCACGACGCTGGCGGTTTTGCGGCCAACGCCGGGCAGGGCCTGGAGGTCTCGGCGGTTTAAGGGAACCTCGCCATCATGCTGTTCCATAATAAGCCGGGCGGCGGCTAGGACATTCCTGGCCTTGGTCCGGAAGAGGCCAATGGACGAAATCAGGGCGATGAGGCCCTCCTCCCCCAGGGCCAGCATGGCCTGAGGCGTATCGGCCACGGCAAACAGCTTGGCCGTGGCCTTATTGACCTGCACATCGGTGGCCTGGGCCGACAGCGCCACGGCGGTTACCAGGGTGTAGGGGCTGGAATAGTTCAATTCGGTGCGGGGATTATCCGACACGGTTTCGAAGCGGGCAAAGATTTCAGCTATGCGCGCGCGTTCACCCGGGGCCGGGGCAGTTGCGGGGGGCTTAGGGTAAGACGATGGGGCGGGCCTAGTCATGACGCGATCATGGGGCCATCACCCCCCTTTCGCCAAGACCCTGTCAGGCGTAGTCAAAGGGACATGTCCGAATTTCGCGAGGCAGGGGCCGTGGAAGATCTGGTCTTTATGGACGCCGAAATCCGGCCGCATCGTTCCCTTTCCGAAAAGGGATTTATCATCCTGATTTCTGTGATCACCCTGGTGAACTGTGTGTGCGCCGCGGTTTTTCTGGCGATGGGGGCGCTGTTCGTTCCATTTTTCCTGGGTCTGGACGTTCTGGCCGTGCTGGTGGCGTTTTTATCCAGCTATGCGACGGCCCGGCAGGTTGAGCGGGTGCTGGTGACCGACCGCAGCGTCAGGATTACCTACGAAACCCGGAGGGCGGTGCGTCTGGTCTGGGAAAGCCCGACGGCCTTTACCCGGGTCAACCTTTATGCCGAGGATGATCAGGTGCAGGACCTGCGCGTGGCCCTGTCGGGCAAGGAGGCTCAGGTCGCCCGAGCCCTGGGTCCGGCTGAACGGGCCCAGTTTGCCGACGCCCTGGAGGGTGCGATCTATCGGGCCCGTCGCGCCCGCTATCCGGTCCCCGCATGACCTTCAGCGACAATGAGGTGGAACGCTATGCCCGGCATTTGGTCCTGCGCGAAGTCGGCGGACCGGGACAGCAGGCCCTGAAGGCCACTCGAATCGCGGTGGTCGGGGCCGGAGGGCTTGGGGCACCCGCCAGCCTCTATCTAGCGGCGGCCGGGATCGGGGCCCTGACCCTGATCGATCCCGATGTGGTGGATCTCAGCAATCTTCAGCGGCAGGTCCTTTATGGGGAAGGCGATGTGGGCCATCCCAAGGTCGAGGCCGCCGCCCGTCGGCTCAAGGCCCTGAATCCGCATGTGGCCATGACCGGCCTGCAGGCCGCCGTGGGGTCTGAAACCGCCAAGGACATGCTCTGCGATCATGACCTGATCTTAGACGGCACCGATGACTTCACCACGCGATTTGCGGTCAATGCCGCCTGCGTCGATCTGGGCCTGCCCCTGGTCTCGGGGGCTATGGGCCGGTGGACCGGACAGGTCGGCGTGTTTTGCGCACGGCCCTGTTATCGCTGCCTGGTTCCAGAGATTCCTCCCGACGCGGAAACCTGTTCAGCCGTAGGAGTTATCGGTGCCCTGGCCGGGGTTATCGGGTCGATCATGGCCCTGGAGGCGATCAAGCTGATTACCGGGGCCGGAGAGTCCTTAGCCGGGCGATTGCTGATCTATGATGCCCTGTCAGCCCGGACCCGGACGGTGAGGATCGGTGCCGATCCTGAATGTCCGGTCTGCGGACATCTATAGCATTGACGACAGCACCCGGTCTGGTGGCCTGTGACCATCCATCCAGGTCTTGAGATTGATAATGACCTTCTCGCCCATCTCGGTTCGGGCCTCGACCGTGGCGGATCCCAGGTGCGGCAGCAGGACCGCGTTGGGCAGGTCCAGCAGTTTGGGGTTTATGGCGGGTTCAAATTCGAACACGTCGAGGCCGGCCCCAGCAATACCCCCCGCCGCTAAGAGGTCGGCCAGGGCACTCTCGTCGATGATTTCCCCCCGGGCGGTGTTTACCAAGACGGCGTGAGGCGACATCAGTTTCAGGCGTCGGGCCGACAGCAGGTGATAGGTCGCCGGGGTGTGGGGGCAATTGACCGAGATAATGTCCATCCGGGCCAGCATCTGATCTAGGCTTTCCCAATAGGTTGCCTCCAGCTCTTCAGCGATCCGCGAGCTGACCGGCTTGCGGTTGTGATAATGGATCTGCATACCAAAGGCCTTGGCTCGCCGGGCGACGGCCTGACCGATCCGGCCCATGCCGATAATGCCCAGGCGCTTGCCGGAAATCCGCCGTCCCATCATCCAGGTGGGGGCCCAGCCGGTGAAGTCGCCCGCCTGGGCGACATTGGCCCCTTCCACAATCCGGCGGGATACCGCCATCACCAGAGCCAGGGTCAGATCAGCGGTGTCTTCGGTAAGCACACCTGGCGTATTGGTGACCAGAATACCCTTGGCATGGGCTGCAGCCACATCAATGTGATCCACACCAGCCCCGAAATTGGCAATCAGCTTGAGGCGGTCGCCCGCGTGGGCGATGACTTCGGCATCAAGTTTATCGGTGATGGTGGCGACCAGGGCGTCGCAAGTCCCCACCGCATCAATCAAATCTGAGCGTGTAAAAGGCTGATCTTCCAGATTTAACCGGGTATCGAACAGTTCCCGCATACGCGTTTCCACCGAATCGGGGAGCCGTCGGGTGACGATGACGTGCGGTTTTCGCATGGACATGGAGGCAGACTTCAAAAAGTAATCGGCTAATCGGACCACTAGCGCGTTTGTGTCCAAACCTCTAGCAAAGGGGACATGAACGGCCAAGATGAGCTTCGCCCCATGAAAGCATCAGGGCGCAGGATGATAGTCTGTCTGGCGGCCCTGAGCGCCGTTGCCGGGACCGCCTGGGCCGAACCCGAGGCCCATACGCCCTCTGGTTTTCCCGTGCCGCGTTATGTGTCTTTGAAATTTCAGACGGTGAATGCCAGGGGCGGTCCCGGTGACGATCATCGGCTTTTATGGATCTATCATGCCCGAGGCCTGCCGGTTCAGGTGGTGGCTGAAGATAGCGAATGGCGGCGGATTTGTGATCCGGACGGCGGCCTGGCTTGGGTTCACAAACGCACCACCGACGCCCCGCGCACCGTGATCCGCATGCAAATGCGACCTCTGGCCCTGCACAGTCACCCCAAAGAATCGGCCAGGATCGTCGCCTATCTCAGACCCAAGGCCATAGCCGGCCTGGTCAAATGCGATGAGAATGGCTGGTGCAAAATCAAGGTTGAAGGGGTTTCAGGCTGGATTCCAAGCCCGCAGGTTTGGGGGCTGGATGAACGACCCCAGTGCGGTACTGTCCTTCGGACTGAGCCCCAGACATATTCCGAACATTGAGCAAGCCGCCGGGCTCTGATAGCCCTGGCCCCCAATCGAAAGAAAACACCAAAGTGACCCCTGAAACTCAATATGCGGGCCCCAAGGCTCAAGCCCAATACAACAAGAATGAGCTTCTGGCCTGCGCCCGGGGCGAGATGTTTGGCCCCGGCAATGCGCAATTGCCCGCACCCCCCATGCTGCTGTTTGATCGCATCATTCAGATTGATGATGTGGGCGGGGCGCACGGTAAGGGCATTATCCATGCCGAATTTGATATTGATTCCGGCCACTGGTTTTTCGACTGCCATTTCCTGGGAGACCCGGTCATGCCCGGCAGTTTGGGCCTGGACGCCCTGTGGCAGTTGGTAGGTTTTTATCTGGGCTGGATCGGCGGCAAGGGGCGCGGTCGGGCCTTGGGGTGCGGCGAGGTAAAATTCGGCGGCGAAGTTACCCCCGACATTAAAACCGTGACCTACAAGATCGAAATGAAGCGGGTGATCAATCGTCGTCTGGTCATGGGAATCGGCGACGGCGTGCTCGAGGCCGACGGTGTTCCTATCTATTGGGCTCAAGATCTTAGGGTTGGTCTTTATCAGAGGCCCTGATCAGGGACCTTCAGGCTGTTGCCATAGGGGGCAGGAAACATGCGTCGCGTCGTCGTCACCGGGATGGGGATTGTCTCGTCCATCGGCAATAACGCCATTGAAGTCGTGGCGTCCCTGCGGGAGGCCAAATCCGGGATTATTTCAGCCCCGGAATATGCCGAGATCGGCTTTCGTTCTCAGGTCCACGCTGCCCCGCAGATTGACTGGGAATCCCGGGTGGACCGCCGCGCCGCCCGGTTCCTGTCCCAGGGCACAGGCTATGGCCACATCGCCATGGAGCAGGCCATAGCCGATTCAGGCCTGACCCCCGACGAGGTGTCCCATGAGATGACCGGCCTGATCGTCGGATCGGGCGGCCCCTCTACCCGGGCAATCATAGAGTCGGCGGCCACCGCCCAGGCCCGGGGCCCCAAGCGGGTCGGGCCGTTTGCGGTGCCCAAGGCCATGAATTCGGGGGCTTCGGCCACCTTGTCCACCTGGTTTAAGATTCGCGGTCTGAACTTTTCGATCTCGTCGGCCTGTGCCACCTCCACCCACTGTATTGGCGTCGGTTATGAGCAGATCGCCATGGGCAAGCAGGACGTGGTTTTTGCCGGGGGCACCGAGGAGCTGGACTGGACCTTGTCGGTACTGTTTGACGCCATGGGGGCTATGAGCTCAAACTTCAATGCCACCCCCGCCGTGGCCAGCCGGGCCTATGACGCGGCCCGGGACGGGTTTGTCATCGCCGGGGGCGCGGGCATTCTGGTTCTCGAAGACTATGACCACGCCAAGGCGCGCGGAGCCCGGATTTGCGGGGAAATTGTCGGCTATGGGGCCAATTCCGACGGCTATGACATGGTGGCCCCCTCCGGCGAAGGGGCGGTGCGCTGTATGCGTATGGCCATGGCCGGGGCTGGCGGGCGTCGGATCGACTATCTCAATCCCCACGGCACCTCGACCCCGGTGGGCGATGAAAAAGAAATGGGTGCAGTCCGCGAGGTGTTCGGCGATGACCTTCCCTTTATCTCGTCTACCAAATCCCTGACCGGCCACAGCCTGGGTGCCGCCGGAGTGCAGGAGGCAATCTACAGCCTGCTCATGCTTAATAACGGCTTCCTGGCCGAGAGTGCCCATATCGAAAATTTGGACCCGATCTTCGAGGGCCTGCCCATCCTACGCCAACGGGAAGATCGGCAGGTGGAGACGGTCATGTCTAACAGCTTCGGCTTTGGCGGCACCAATGGCTGCCTGGTGATGGCCCGGGTCTGACCCCGGGTCTGACATAAAACTTCTATAGGAGACGCCTCATGGCCGACGACTATCAGATGCTCAAAGGCGAGCTGATGAAGGGCAAGAAGGGGATTGTGACCGGGGTGGCCAACCACCAGTCCATTGCCTGGGGCATTACCCTGCAACTGGTAGCCCAGGGGGCTGAGGTGGCCCTGCTCTATCTTCCGGCCATGGAGCGACGGGTTCTGGCCCTGGCGGAATCGGCGGGTATCAAGGTGGTGGTCCCGGCAGATGTCACCGATGACACCTCCATGGACGCGGCCTTCGCAGTGGTGGAACAGGCCTTTGGCAAGATCGATTTCTTCGTTCACAGCTTGGCGTTCGCCCCGCGCGATCAGATCAAGGGCTCGTTCGTGGACAATGCGACCCGGGAGGGCTTCCTCCAGGCCATGGACATTTCGGCCTATAGCTTTGTGGACTGCGCCCGACGCTCGGCCAGGATCATGCCCGACGGCGGCGCGCTGATCTCCATGACCTATCTGGGGTCCGAGCGGGCCATTCCCAATTACAACACCATGGGGGTTGCCAAGGCGGCCCTGGAAGCTGCCACCCGCTATATCGCCCGGGACCTGGGGCCTAAGGGGATTCGGGTCAATGCGATTTCAGCCGGGGCGATGAAGACCTTGTCCCTGGCCGGGATTTCCGGCGGTCGCAGCATGTTGGCCCAGGGCCGGGCCCTGTCGGCCTTGAAAGAAGACACCTCCATGGAAGGTGTGGCCGGGGCGGCGCTTTGGTTGCTGTCTGATCTAGGCCGATCGACCACCGGGGAGGTGGTCCACGTGGATGCCGGATTCCATATGATGGGGCTGCCCGATGGCGGGGACGAATAAGCCTAAGCCGGGTTTCGACGCCGATGTGATCATTGCCGGGGCTGGTATGGCCGGGGCCACCCTGGCCCTGGCCTTGAAACAGGGGGGATTAAGGCCCCTGCTGATTGATCCGGTGGCGTTTGACGCCCAGTTAGAAACGACTTTTGATGGTCGGTCTTCGGCGATTGCCTTTGCCGGCTTCCGTCAGTGGCAGGCCCTGGGTCTTGCGCCGGACCTAGAACCCCATGCCCAAAGGATCGAACAGATTTTGGTCACTGACGGCCGCCGTCCTGGGGCCTCGACCATGGTGGCCTCGCCCTTTTATCTGCGCTTTGATTCCGCCGAGATCGCTGATCGGTCAGAGGGTGAGCCCCTGGGTTATCTCCTGGAAAACCGCCGCACCCGCGCCGCCCTGGCCGCTGAGGTTCTGCGTCAGCAGATACCGGTCCTGGCCCCGGCCCGGGTGGCCGGTGTGGAGCTCATGGATGCCGCTGCCGAGGTTCGTCTGGACGATGGTCGAATCCTGCGCGCTCCCCTGGTGGTCGGGGCAGAGGGGCGCGGCTCGGTCATACGGCAGGCCGCGGGAATCGGCGTCACCGCCTGGGACTATGGGCAGATGGGGGTGGTTGCGACGGTGCAAGTTGAGCGGCCTCACGCGGGCGTGGCACACGAATACTTCCTGCCGGGCGGCCCCTTTGCCATACTGCCCCTGACGGAAAACCGCGCCAGCCTAGTCTGGACGGAAACGACCCCCCACGCCAAGGCTCTGGCGGCGGCCCGACCGGAGGTTTTCCACGCCCACCTCATGCGTCGGTTCGGGGATTTTCTGGGGGCGGTTCGGGTGGACGGCCAGGTCTTTATTTATCCCCTGTCCCTGCAACTGGCGGACCGGCTGACCGCACCCCGGGCGGTTCTGTTGGGCGATGCCGCCCACGGGGTTCATCCGATCGCCGGTCAGGGGCTTAATCTTGGTCTCAAGGATGCAGCGGCCCTGGCCCAGGTGCTGACGGATGCGGCCCGGATCGGCGAGGACATCGGGTCGGAGCTGGTGCTCCAGCGGTATTCCGCCTGGCGGCAGTTCGACAATGTCATGCTGGCGGCGAGCTTTGATGTATTTGTCCGGATCTTCTCCAACGACTATCCCTTGCTGCGGCTGGCCCGAGGGGTTGGCATGGCGGTGGTCAACAAGATCGGCCCCGTTCGGCGGTTCTTCATGCACGAGGCGGGCGGGGCCACCGGCGATTTGCCCCGGTTGCTGAAGGGGGAAGCCCTTTAAGCGGTGCCTGACGACCTGGACCCTGGCGTCTGCCGGGGTGACCAAGGGTGATGGTTCACTTGATTTGGGGCGCTGAGCGGGCTCATGCCTTATTCTGAAAGTTCGCGGGCCTCTTCGGGCAGCATGATCGGCACGCCGTCGCGGATGGGATAGGCCAGCTTGGCTCGGCGGCTGATCAGCTCGCTGCGGGCGCGGTCATAATCTAGGGGACCATGGGTCACGGGGCAGACCAGAACCTCCAGCAGGCGGGGGTCAATCTCGTCCATCAGCAGGTCTGTGTCGGGCATCAGGTCAGGTCGGGCTTCGTCAGTCATGGAGATAGATCTACTGCAAGCTGGGGGGTGAGTCGCTATCCCGGTTCCGGGCGTCGATCTCAAGCAGGGTGGTAAGGATTTCCGTGCGGTCGGCCAGGGTGGCCGCCTCCAACAGGGCCTGCTTCTCGGCGGGGGAAAACGGCAGGCCCATGGCCAGGCTGTTGACCAGGGAGTCCAGGGGGGCGCAGGCCGCACCTTGCCAATCAATGGCCAGGTTCTGCCGCTGGAGATAGCGTTTTAAGGCCCGGGCCAATCGACTGTCTTCGAACACCACGCCGCCATCCTCGTCGGACAAATCGACCGCATAGGGACTGAAGGCGGCGCGGACCTGACGATAGGGGGTGCGGACGGCCAATTCCCCGTCCAGGGCAAAGCGGCAAATCCCGGTCAGGGTGATCAGATAGGTCCCGTCCGATGCCTCATTAAAGCTGGTGATCTTCCCAGCGCAGCCCACCTGAGCCAGGTGGGGTCGAGATTTTTCACCGCCCGCCGTTTGAACCATTCCGATCATCTTATCGGCGGCCATGGCGTCGTCGATCATGTTGAGATAGCGCGGCTCGAAAATCCGCAGGGGCAGCTCGCCCCCCGGCAGGAGAACGGCACCGTCCAGAGGGAAGACGGGAATGACCTGGGGCAGGTCTGCGGTCTTGGTATCCATCTTAAGAGAACAGAATAGAGGACAGGCGACGCCGCCCCGCCCGGGCCACCTCGGAGGCGGCCCCGGCGGCCTCAAAGACCGTCAGCAGCTGTTTGCGGGCGGCTTCCTCATTCCAGGTGCGGTCCTGGGCGATCAGGGTCAGCAGGTGATCGGCGGCCCCCTGCCACTGACCGCGCCCAGCTAGGGCCTTGGCCAGCTCAAACCGGGCGTCCATGTCGGTGGGATCGGCTGCCAGCCTTTGTTCAAAGGCGGCAGTGTCGGACGGGGCTTCTGCGGCCAGGGCCAGGGCGGCGCGGACGCTGTCCAGATCGGCATTTTTGGCCCCGGCGGGGGCCATGGCGGCAATCTCTCCGGCCCGCTCGGCATCGCCGTTTTCCAGATAGACCCGAGCCATGCCGCCTAGGGCCTTAAGGTTTTCAGGTTCAGCCTGAAGCACTTGGGCAAAGGCCTGGGCCGCGCCGCCTAGGTCGCCCAGATCGAGACTTTCCCGGCCCAGGGTGAGCAGTTCATCTATGGCATCGGCGGGGGCTTGGGCGGCCAGCTTGTCCACAAAGGCCTTGATCTGACTCTCGGGCAAGGCCCCGGTAAAGGCGTCCACCGGGCGACCACCCACAAAGGCAAAAACCGCGGGAATGGACTGAACCCGTAACTGCCCGGCGAATTTAGGGTGTTTGTCGATATCAATCTTGACCAGCTTAACCTTGCCCTTGGCCGCCTTGACGGCCCGTTCAATGGCCGGACCCAGCTGCTTACAGGGGCCGCACCAGGGGGCCCAGAAATCCAC
>NMUI01000015.1 GCA_002221445.1 Phenylobacterium zucineum
CTATTCGGCAAGGATGCGCCACACCGCTCGCTGGCTCGACTTAGAGCGCGTACTCAACGACCACGGGCGAGTGGTCTGTCCAGCGGGTGTCATAAGAAGCCGCGCGCCGAACCGCGTAGTTGCTGGCGTGCTCGGCGAGCTTTGGAGTCGCCAGTTGGTAGTCGATGCGCCATCCGGTGTCGGTGTCGAAGGCCTGGCCGCGAAACGACCACCAGGTGTATGGGCCGGGCACGTCGGGGTGAGCCTGGCGGCCAAGGTCGATCCATCCCTGTTTGTGCATCCAGGTGTCGAAGTAGGCGCGCTCTTCTGGCAAGAAGCCGGCGTTCTTGAGGTTGCCCTTCCAGTTCTTGATGTCGAGCTCGGTGTGACCAACGTTTAGGTCACCGACCACGACGGCAAGGCTGCCGGAGGCGATGAGTTCTTGCATCCGGGCGGTCATGGCCTCGAGAAACTTGTATTTCTCGACCTGCTTTGGGGTGTCAACCTCGCCCGAGTGAACGTAGGTGCTGATCACGGTGAAGATGCCGGCGTCGGTTGCGAAGTCTGCCTCGAGCCAGCGACCTGCGGAGTCGAAGTCTTCTGGGCCAAGAGTTGTGCGCGAGGCGATGGCTGGCTGGCGGCTAACCACGGCAACCCCGGCGCGGCCCTTGGCGCTGGCCGAATCGTGCAGCACGTGCCAGATGCCGCCAGAGGTTGCCAGCCCGCCCACCTCGGCAAGCAGTGCCTCTAAGTCGCTGGTCTCGGCTCGCACCTCTTGCAAAGCCAGGATGTCTGGTTGCTCCTGCTCAAGCCACTCGGCCATGCCCTTGCGAAAGGCGGCGCGAACGCCGTTTACGTTTACGGTGACGACTTTGATGGGCTTGCTCGGCATGAAAGCAAGTCTAGGTGCCTGCGTAGAATCGACTCATGGCAGAGCGGGTGTTGGTTGGGGCCGGTGTCGGTGTCGGCGCCGCAGATGCGCCAGCGTTCAGCACGATTCCGCCGAAGTCGCCAGAGATTCCGCTGCACCCGACCCCGGCTGCTGCCCGAGCAAGATACCAAGCCGCCACTTCGGGCGGACCACGCCTCGGCTTGATCCAGTTGAAGTCGGCTCTCGACTCACTGGCCGAACGACTCGACGCGCCATCGGGTGACTCAACGGCCGATGAGGTTTTGGCA
>NMUI01000137.1 GCA_002221445.1 Phenylobacterium zucineum
TAATTCAAGATGTTAGAGTGCGTTTCGATACGATAACCGGTTCCCACTTATCGGAACGCAATCTAGGGCGCGTGCGGCGGCATCGTCAAACCGCCAGTCGCAGTCTTCAAAACGACATTGACGAAAGAGCGGGGGCTCTCCGCCCGCATAGACCATGCGGCAGTCACGGAATTCACAGTCCTCAAAGGCTTCACCATCCGGCTGGACGATTTCCCGGTTAAAAATGGTGGCGGTCTGCATGGGGTTTACTCTTGATCAGCATCAGCGTCAGCGGCGTCTTCATCGCTCGTCGCCAAGGCATTGGGGTTGTCACGGGGCCTTTGTTCGCGCTTGGCTTAGCCTTCTCGGCGACCTTGATGGCTTTGAGGCGATCACGCTCCATGCGTTCGAAATTATAGTTAGGTTTGGCGCCTTACGGGCGGCATAGCGGGCATCTCGGGCCGCCTTAGCTTCGGCGCGAGCGGTGCGGACAGCGGCCAGTTCGTCGGCCTTTTCTTTGGCCCGCAGTGCGGCCGCTCCGCAAACTGCGGGTCAATGACGGCCGCCTTGGGTTTCATCTTTTCCAGCAGGGCTTTTTTGGCCTCAGCAGCCGACTTCAATCGCTCGGCGAATCCGGTCTTATCGTTCTCGTTCATCACACTCTGGGGTGTTTGGGCCGGGTCGTACCGGATGGTTTGAAGGTATGGCGGAATTTGTCCTGCCACCGTCTTCGGCATGGTGTAGCGTCCGAACATGGACGATCAGACCCGCAGCCGAGCCACTGCATGGCACAGTTTGGCGCAATCACCTAAAGGGGAGGCGCATCCATGCCGCAATTGACGGTCTGGTATGACGGTGACTGTCCGCTTTGCGTTAGGGAAATCGCTCTGATCCGGCGGCTCGACTGGGAAAAGCGGATTGAATTTGAAAACCTCACCCTGGGGGGTGTCTGTCCGGTGGATCGCGCAATCCTGCTGGCCCGGTTCCACGCGCGGGAGGGGCAAGGCCCGCTATTGTCCGGCGCGGCGGCCTTCGCGGCCATGTGGCGGATGACGCCTCTGCTGCGTCCCTTCGGTCTCGCAGCCAAGTGGCCACCAATTTTGTGGGGGTTAGAGTTGGCCTACAGGCTCTTCTTAGGTTTTCGCCCCCGGCTTCAACGACTTGTTCGACTTATGGCCCCTCAACCATGACAAAACCCAAAACCGAAATTCCTATACCAGCCCTGGCTCTGGGCCTGGCGGGTCTGATTCCCTTTTTGGCCTGTCGGGTGCCATCGCCCTGCGTCTGCAAACCCCCTACGGATCAGCCTCGCTCTGGCTGGCAGCCTATGGCGCGGTGATCCTCTCCTTCATGGGTGGGGCTCAATGGGGTCTGGCCACAGGCAAGGTCAACTCAAACCCATGGCGGGCCTTTGGCGTGAGTGTCATTCCGGCCCTGGTCGCCTGGCCAGCCCTCTTCCTGCCCATTACCTGGGCCCTGGCAACCCTGTCGGTCACCTTTGCGGGGCTATTGGCTTATGATCTTTGGACAGTTCGTCAGGGTCAGGCACCAGCATGGTACGGTCAGTTGCGACTTGGCCTGACAGCGGCTGTGGTGTTGTGTCTGACCTTTGCGATCCTGGCCAATCGGGCACCCGTTTAGCGTTCAAAAACCCCCACGAGCTCAATATGGGGCGACCACAGGAACTGATCTACAGGCAGGACATGCTTGAGGACAAATCCCGCATCGACCAGGGTCCGGGCGTCCCGGGCGAAGGTTGCCGGATTGCAGGAGACACCAATCACCCGCGCCACCGAGGCGCGGGCCAGCTCCGCCGCCTGCTCGGCGGCACCGGATCGGGGCGGATCGAAAACCACGGTATCGATACGTTTCAAGTCCTCGGCGAGCACAGGGCGTCTAACAAGGTCCCTAGCTTCGGCGACGATGCCCTTTAAGCCCGGCGCGGTGGCGGTGGCTGCGGTGATGGCGCGGACGGCCGGCACGGACATTTCTACCGCCAAAACCGGGGCAATGGCGGCCAAAGGAAAGGTGAAGGTGCCGACTCCACAATAAAGGTCGGCGATACGCCCGGCCCCTTCGGCTGCCCGGGCAACAAAGGCGCTCATCATGGCCTCGGCTTCCACAGTGGCCTGGAGGAAGGCTCCTGCCGGTAAGGCCACCGTGGCTGGTCCGAAACGCACAGTGGGCTGCCGGGCCATAAAGGCAATCTCGCCATCAAGGGTCACCCGAGCCAGGTCGGCCTCTGCGGCGCGGTCTGCCAGGGTCATGCGCGCATCTGCCGATAGACCACCCGACTTGGCTTCGACCCCCGAAATATCAACATCAAGACCGGCAGCGGTTAGGGTGACATGGAGGGTTGGTGCTGACTTGTGATGCTCAAACAACGGGGCCGCCAAACGACGCAAGGCCGGTAGGGCCGCGTCCAAGCGCGGGTCGGCCACCGGGCAACGGGATATTTCGACGACGGACCAGGACTTTCGTTCCTTAAAACCCAGGCGCGCCGCATCACGGGTCCCTTTGCGGGCGTGAAGCGCCAGACGTCGACGGGTTCCCGGCTTGGCGGCCAGGGCGGGCAGGAGGTCGGTTTCCAGGTGTTGGAGCGCCAGAGTGCCTCTCAGACGTTCAACCTTCCAGGCCAGATAGGACCTTGCATCCCAATGTTGCAGAGCGCAGCCCCCGCAGATCCCGAAATGAGGGCATGGAGGGTCAACCCGCTGGGGGCTCGGCGTGATGACCCGGTCCAACTCCCGCCGCTCGCCACGGCCAATCACCCGGACCATCTCCCCCGGGAGGGCGAAGGGCGTATAGATGACTTTCCCTTCAGGGGTCCTGCCCACACCATCACCCTCGCCCCCAACTGAATCGATGCAGAGGTCGATAGATGGGCCGCTGACGGCAGGCGACGCCACAGGACGGGCACCGGCCCCATGGGACCCGAACCGGCGGCCTTTGCCCAGGGGGCGTTTTGACTGTTTCATAATCTGGCGGGTCTAGTGTGTTTTCCGCTCGATTGAAATCAGAACGGCAAACTCTGTTTCGGAACCCTGAACTTAGTCTTGGATCTGAAGGCGAGAAACCTCAGCATTCTGTTCAAGACACGTTCAGATTCGATCCTTCATAAATCCAGCTAACATCCTGACCACGCTGTCACCAGAAAGGGATATATCGCCGATGAAATCCGTTCTTGCCCTCACTTTGGCGACCACCTGCGCCCTTGGTACTCTGACCGTCCCAGAATATGCCTCCGCCGCCGAGGCCAGCTACGGTCGTGGCGATGTCTGCACCTCCCGGCAAAAAGAGTCGGCGACCACAGGAACCCTTGCTGGAGGAGTCATCGGAGCCCTGGCTGGAGCCACCTTGGCGGGCAAAAAGGACCGAACGGCTGGGGCTGTGATCGGCGGTTTGGTCGGTGCCGGGGTTGGTCATCAGGTCGGCAAACACAATATCAAATGTACAGCCTATCCAGACCGGGTGGCGCAAACGACCTATAGCCGCAAAAATTGTCAGTGGATCATCGAAACCTATGAAGGTCGCGACCACAGCCTTGAAATCTGCCGCGACAAGGATGGAGCTTGGCGTCCAAGCGGTCGCAGCTGAATTTCAACTGAACTTACAAGGAGAGGCTTACATGACGACCGTATTTGCTATGACCAAGTTTGGCCTAGCCGGACTGATGGCCCTAACCGCCTTAACCGCCGCGCCAAGCCTGGCCGCCGCTCAGCCCTCAACCCCTTACGGATCACCGGGGTATGACTATGACCCCTGCCGTCGTGAAACCATTGGACGCTCAACGGTAGGCGGTATTGTCGGGGCCCTGGCCGGGGCCGCGATCGGCTCAAACATCGCCGGTCGGGGGGTCCGTAAAGAAGGTGCAGTACTGGGGGCCTTAGCCGGAACGGCCCTGGGAGTCGGGATCGGTCATAGTTCCGCAGCCTGCCGCAGCGCTCAGCAACAGGCCGGCAACAATAACCGGGATTATGGCAACATTTCTTATTTCGGTTACGACGACGATCATGATGCCGACGACTATCATACCCACCACACCAGGGCGGAGCGTCGCTTTGAGGCTCACCCCGTTTACGGGAACAGCCGGTATGCGGCTTACCAGGGAACCTATACCGACAGCCCTTGCTCACTGGCTGAGAGCCCCATCTATCTGCCAGATGGCCGGGTTGAGAGACGCTTTGTACGGGTCTGCCAAGACTCCACCGGTCAATACCAAGTGGTTGATTAGAGCAGCCTGCCGTTCGACATAACACGCCGCCGGGTTTCGGCCCGACGGCGAATTTTAGATCCGTTTGACGGCCCGGATCAGATATTCTCTCTGCCCTGCCCCGCCGGAAATGGGGCTTTCGGCCCGCGCCAAGACAGTCCAACCGACAGACTCAAGAAACTCTGAGACCTCGGCCTGCACCCGCGTCAGGACGTCTAAGTCCCTGACCAGTCCCCCCTTCCCTACCTGTTCCGGACCAGCCTCAAACTGCGGCTTGATCAGAGCGATGAGATCAGCGCCCGAACGTGCCAAGGTCAGGGCGGCGGGTAGGACCTTAGAAAGCCCGATGAAACTGGCGTCGCACACCACCGCATCCGGTGCTTGGGGTATCAGGGATTGATCAAGCCCGCGAGCATCGACGCCCTCAAGAACCACAACCCTGCCATCCTGACGCAGGCGGGGGTGCAGCTGGTTTTGGCCAACATCAACAGCATAGACCCGGCTCGCCCCCCTTGCGATACAGACCTCGGTAAATCCACCGGTCGAGGCCCCGATGTCCAGGACGCATCGGCCTGTGAGAGCAATGGGCCATATGTCCAGAGCGTAAACCAGTTTTAGGGCACCGCGCCCGACCCAAGGATGGGCCGGTCGAACCTCCAAGACGGTATCAGGTTCCAACATCTCGGAGGACTTGGTCACCGGGAACCCATTGGCACGCACGCCCTGGGCCGCGATGGCAGCCTGGGCCTTGGCGCGGCTTTCTGAGAGCCCCCGCATCACAAGCAGGGCGTCTGCACGAACCTTGGCCATGTTTAGCCAAGGTCAGCGAATAGCTTTTTAAGCTCAGTCTTCAGGATCTTGCCATTGGGATTGCGCGGCAGAATTTCGCTCAGAAACTTGATCTGGACCGGCACTTTGAAAGCCGCAAGATGCTGGGCCACATGGGCGCGGAGTTCGGCCTCAGTGGCCGTGGCCCCAGGTTTCAGGGTGACCACGGCACCGGGCTCTTCACCTAGGGTACGGTGGGGAATACCAATAATGGCTGCATCCATAACAGCGGGATGATCGTAGAGAACATTCTCCACCTCGATACAGTAAATGTTCTCGCCGCCACGGATCAGCATGTCCTTGGCCCGGTCGATAATGAAACAGAAGCCTTCTTCATCAACCCGAGCGAGATCCCCGGTCCGCACCCAGCCATCAACAAAGGTTTGAGCCGTTGCTTCGGGTTTGTTCCAGTAGAGCTTCACCACTTGCGGACCGCGTGCCCAAAGCTCACCCACCTGATTTGGGGCCAGGACTGTGACACCATCCACCGGGTCACGAATTTGAAGGTCGGATACCGGCACAGCCGGGCCGCAGCTGTCGGGGCGGTTGGCATAATCTTCAGCCCCGTGATTGGTCACGGTCGCACAGGTCTCTGTCATACCCCAGCCATTACCGGGTGCCGAATTGGGAAAGGTTTCCTTGATCTTGCGCACCAGTTCCGGGGCGGACGGCGCGCCGCCATAGGACACGTTCTGCAAGGACGAAAGATCATAATTTGCGCGCAAAGGATGCTCAATCAACTGCCAGGCAATGGTCGGAACCCCACCCGCCAGAACAATCTTCTCCCGCTCGATCAGCTCAAAGGCCCGCACCACATCCCACTTGTGCATCATGACCAGCTTGGCCCCGCCTGCGAGAGAGGGATTAAGCACGGCAAAACAGCCCGTCACATGAAAGAACGGGACCGATAGCAAGGAGGCCGACTGGGGCGCATTGGGATCGGGTTGGGGGGGGGCCTCGCCCCGACGAAGGAAGGCGCGAGCGCTGACCACCGCGGCGGCGAAGATGTTGGAATTCACCCCCCGTTGGGTGGCTAGGGCCCCCTTGGGCCGCCCAGTGGTGCCTGAGGTATAGAAGATCGTGGCGTCGTCATCGGGCAGAATATCCGCCTCCGGCAGGGCCTGATCGGAAAGCCCTCCCCAACTCGGCGGGGCACCGATGACGGACTCGAGCTTCGTGACCAGAGGATGGGCAATCTCATCAGGGGCACGGCTGACATAAACCCTGGTCAGATCAGGGCAGTTGGGCAGATGCTCGGTCATACGTTCGAACCGCTCATTATCCATGAGGACAACCTTGGTGCCGGAATCGGTCAGGCCATATTCCAGCTCCGGCCCTGTCCACCAGGCATTCAAGGGGGTGACAATCGCGCCGAGGGAGGCCGCGGCGTAAAAGGCCACAACCCATTCCGGCAGGTTGCGCATGATGACAGCGACCCGGTCTCCCTTTTTGACACCGTCGGCGCGAAGCCGGATCGCCAAGGCGGCAACTGCCCGATGAAACGCTTCGAAAGATACCCGCTCATCTTCATAGACCAGGAATATCTTCTCACCGTGAACCCGAGACAGCTCAACCACGGAACGCAGGGAGGGTGGCAGGTTTTTCCAGACCCTGGTTTTCACCCCGCGGATCATAACCTCTTCCATTTCCCTGGGTGTACCCGGCGCTGTCAGCGCCGCATGGGCTTGGGCAAGGGACATGGCCGGCCAGTTTGGGGGCAAGGTCGTGTCGGTCATGGGGTGTCCTCCAGGTAAAATTATCCACAGCCGCCGGTCAGCGGACGCCGTAAAGCGCCATAACATCCTTGCGGAAGGCGGCCTGACTCTCCGGGCGTGAGTAGAACATGTGGCCGCCGGGATAGAGGGTCAGTTTCACACGATCGGCAGAGCCCATGGGTGGGATCTGATCGACGATCAGCCGGGATGCAAAGAAGGGACAGCTGAGATCGTCATAGCCGTGGACGATCAGGACCTTGAGCTTGCCATCCGCGGCCAGGGACTGGCGCAGATCGGTGACCGACTCGATGGTGTTGTAATAGCCGGGTTCCCAGGCCTGATTGACAGCGTTTGAAAGGGCGTTGTAGCGCCCCTCGACCTTCCAGCCCACCGTGTGGGTGGTGAATTCCACCATGGCACTGGTAGTCGGTGCGATGATGGCGTCGAGAATGGGATCTCCGGCATTCTGTTCATTTCGCCAGGGAAAGGGGTCCCAGGTGGTTACGTTTGAATCGTAAACCGAGGCCAGCTTTCCGCTATCCCGATAGAGTTCCCGCAGGAAGGTTCGGGTATCGACCCGACCGCCCATATGCTTGACCAAGGCCGGATCAAGGCCGGTATAGGCCGTCACCCTGTCCACAATGCGGGTGACGGCAGCAGGGTCGGCCCTTCCCTTCAAGAGATCCACGGCGAATTCGCCTCGGGTATAGGCTTCAACCTCGGCCAGGCGTTCGGGGGAGAGGGTCTTGCCCTGCCGCTCATAATTCGCCGCGGCCATGGATGGCAGACTGATCATCCAAGGGATCGGTGAGAGATCTTCCGCCACACCGGTTCGCGCATCCAGATAGGGCGAAACCATGACCACACCAGAAGGGCCGACCCCCAGTTCCGCCTGTAGATACCGGGCGATGGCGGGTGCGCGATAGCCGCCATAGCTCTCGCCCACCACATATTTCGGCGAGGCCATGCGACCATTCTTGACCAGCCAGTCGAAAACAATCCGCGAAAGATATTCGATGTCGGGCTTAACCTGGAAGAACCGTTTCTTGGTTTCGGCCTCATCCACCAGGCTGCGGGAATAGCCCGTACCCACAGGATCGATAAACACCATATCGGTGAAATCCATCCAAGTGCCTGGGTTATCCACCAGGGCCGCAGGATCGGAAGCCGAGTCCCCCTGGGCCCCGAACTGGATGCGCTTGGGGCCGATGGCCCCCAGATTCAAATAGACTGAAGCGGCACCTGGACCGCCGTTAAAGGCAAAGGTGACAGGCCGTCGGGGATCGCGGGGACCGTCCAGGGTGTAGGCCGTGAAAACCACCTCGGCGATCTTCTTGCCCTTCTCGTCGCGGACCGGCAGGGACCCCACCGTCGCCGTATAAGCCACAGCCTTTCCCGCTACATGCGTGACCTGCTTGATCGAAGCATCCGCCGGGAAGGCCGGTAAATCAATCTTGGTCACCTCAGGCTTTGACGCCTCCTCCGCACGGATCGGACTGGCGAAGGTGACGAGCGAAACTACGGCCACGAGACCTAAAAAACGACGCATGATCGACATCCTGCTGGCTGGCAAAAGCATTCAAGAATTTTGGAGGCGGTTCCAGGGCTCAAGTGGGGATTAGGCGACCGCCTCAAGGCGCTTCAGGGCCCCCTGCAGCTTGGTCTTGGCGGCTTCTGCTTCGGCGAGGCGTTCCCGATTTTCTTCGACAACCTCTTCCTTTGCACGGGCGAGGAAGTCCGGATTGCCGAGCTTCTTCATCACGTGGGTGATGTCACTTTCGTGTGCTGCAATCTCCTTGATCAACCGCGCTTTTTCAGCGGCCAGATCGATGAAGTCGGCCACAGGCAGGGCCAGGGTTGCCCCTTGAACCACAAACGGAATAGCCCCCAAGGGGGCCTCGGTTTCGAACCTCAGGTCCGCAACCCGCAGGGTTTGGACAATGACGGCGGCATTCGCTTCAAGTATCGCCCGCTGGTCGGTTGTGGCATCGATCACCAGCAGCGGCGGCCGGGCCGCGTGTGGCACATTGAGCTCGGCCTTGACCGAGCGCCCCTCAGTGACCACGGCGATGATCAGGTCGATCTCCGCCTGAGCCTTGAGATCGATCAGGTCTGGCGAAAGGTTTGGCCAGGCTGCGGTAATCAGCAACCCCACGGGTCGAACTGCACCGAGATCAGCCGTCTGCGTCCATAACTCCTCGGTGAGAAAGGGCATGATCGGGTGTAGCAGTTTCAGGATCTGGTCCAGAACCCAGGCAGCGACGGCCTGGGTTTCCGCCTTCGCGGTATGGTCCGCACCGGTCAGCAAAGGCTTGGACAGCTCCACATACCAATCGCAGAAGGTATTCCAGATGAATCGGTAGAGGGTGGTGGCCGCACCGTCGAAGCCGCAGCTGGCTATGGCCTCGGTTACGGAGACAGACGCCCTTTGAGTCTCACCTATGATCCAGCGATTGAGCACCCCCTTGACCTGAGCCGGGTCGAAGCCCTCAGCCCGGGCACAGCCGTTCATCTGGCAGAAACGGGCCGCGTTCCAGAGCTTGGTACCGAAGTTGCGATACCCCTCAATGCGAGGCGTTGCGAGTTTGATGTCCCGTCCCTGTCCCGACATGGCCGTCAGGGTGAACCTAAGGGCATCGGCCCCGTATTCATCCACAAGCTCCAGAGGGTCCAAGACATTGCCCTTGGATTTGGACATTTTCTTACCGGCGGCATCGCGAACCAAGGCGTTGAAAAACACCCTTTTGAACGGGACCTCGCCAGTGAAATGTAAGCCCATCATCATCATCCGGGCGACCCAGTAAAAGATGATGTCAAAGCCTGTAACCAGGGTATGGGTTGGATAAAATCGTGCCAGGTCGGCGGTTTTTCCGGCCAGCCAAGGGTCGAGAACGGCCAGAGCCCCGAGGAAAACCAGGTATCGAGAACATCCTCGTCCTGTTTAAGGTCCTCATCACGGCCATAGTGTTCGCGGGCGACGGCACGGACCTCGGCTTCGGTTTCCTCAACAAAGATCTTGCCGTCTGGGCCGTACCAGGCCGGAATGCGATGCCCCCACCAAAGTTGGCGCGAAATGCACCAGGGCTCAATATTCCGCATCCACTCGTAATAAGTCTTTTGCCAGGTCTTGGGTTCCAGAACCGTCCGTCCCTCCTCCACCGCTTTCACAGCCGGCAGGGCCAGGGTCTTAGCGTCCACATACCATTGATCAGTGAGGTAGGGCTCAATCACGACGCCAGAGCGGTCGCCGTGGGGTACGGCGTGTTTCGTCTTCTCGATTTCCCGAAGTAGGCCCAGTTCTTCAAAAGTCTCCACCACCTTTTTGCGGGCGGCAAAACGATCCAGGCCTTGATATTCCCGGGGACCGTTCTCGTTGATCTTCGCAAATGCGTCGAAAATGTTGATCATCGGCAGGTTATTGCGCTTACCGACCATGAAGTCGTTGAAGTCGTGAGCTGGGGTAATCTTCACAGCACCCGAGCCTTTTTCAGGATCGGCATAATCGTCGGCAATAATCGGAATCGGTCGATTTACAATGGGCAGCCGCACGGCCTTGCCGATCAGATGCTGATACCTTTTATCCTTAGGATTCACAGCAATGGCAGTATCGCCCAGCATGGTCTCGGGGCGGGTGGTCGCCACTACGATTTCGCCAGATCCGTCCTCCAGCGGATAGGCAAAATGCCAGAAATGGCCATCAACTTCCTTCTGCTCGACTTCCAAATCTGAAATTGCGGTTTGAAGCGCTGGGTCCCAGTTCACCAGGCGCTTATCGCGATAGAGCAGCTTCTGTTTATAGAGGGTGACAAAGACCTTCCGAACGGCCGCACTGAGGCCCTCGTCCAAGGTAAACCGTTCACGACTCCAATCGCAGGACGCCCCAAGGCGACGCAGTTGGTTGGTAATGGCTCCGCCGCTCTCAGCCTTCCATTCCCAGACCTTGGCAATAAACGCCTCACGCCCCATGTGCCGGCGGGTCATATTACCCGCTGCCGCGAGTTGGCGCTCCACCACCATCTGGGTCGCAATGCCTGCATGATCGGTTCCCGGCAACCACAGGGCAGCCTTGCCACGCATTCGCTCAAAGCGGATGAGTACGTCCTGAAGCGTATTGTTGAGGGCATGACCAATGTGCAGGGAACCTGTCACATTGGGGGGCGGGATCACGATGGAAAACGGCTCTGCCGCCGGGTCATTTGTCGGCACAAAGGCACCGGACGACTCCCACTGAGCGTAGAGACGCGGTTCTGCGGTTTTTGGATCGAAATTTTTGTCTAGCATGGCTCGCCTATGGGCGGTGAATACACGCCTGGTTAGGCCTGCGAAAGGCACAACCGGAGAAATCCACGCCCCCTAGCCCAAACCGGATGCGTCTTTTAGACACCCGTCTTTGGCCATGCGATGAACCGCGTCAACCACGACCACCGCGTGAAATACGGTCAACTTCGGCTTGAACAGTCTCTTGCACAATTCGTGGCAAGTGGTCGTCGAGCCACTGTTTTAGGAGGGGGCGAAGCAGTTCCCGGGTCACATCCTCCAAGGTCCGCCCATCCCGGGGCATGAGCAGGGTCGATGACAAGTGACCAAACGCAGCCGCAGCGGCGCTGGCGGCCGGGGTACTGACAAGACCCGGACCCGGGTCATACTCGACGGGCGGCGGCGGTGAAGCCGGGGTGTAAACCTCCAGATCGCCTACCGTTTCGATCTTTTCGGTAAGCTCAAGCACATCTTCTTCAATCACGGGCTCAGGTTCGGCCTTAGGCGGAGGCGGCGGTGGTTCAATATCTAGGACCGGGGCAGGTGCCGGTTTCACCAACGGAGCTGGCGGCGGTTCGATATCAACCGGAGGCGGGGGTTCCGCTGCCGGGGCCTCGTCTTCCGAAATGATCCGGCGGATGGAGGCCAGAATTTCCTCCATGGTCGGTTCTTGGGATTCAGCGTCAGGCATGGCGAACCGTCACTATAGAGAAAAGAATCCCAGCTCCTACAGCTGGGATGCGATCATGATCCTGCAATTTCCGAGCCCATAAGCAAGGGCAGATTCGTGTGTCAGGCGAATACGGCGATGGAGTCCAAACTTCTAGGCCTATTTTGCCGGGGTTCTCCTTAGCACCGGAACCTTTTCGTGAGACTGAGGTATCCGCGCCGAATCGACAAGAGCAATCGGTTCTTCCCAAGGTACCCAACCCCAAGTCATGCGAAGCTTGTTAAAATTGGCTTTTGCATCGTATCGGGGGGTGGCTGGAAGCAGGTCGGCTGTTAAATGCCCCATCTGGGAAAGCACTGTTGCAGCCGCGACATAGGCATCATGGTTCGCACTGATCTGCGATAATTGAGCGGAGCGAAGCTCCTGCTCGGCATTTAGAACATCCAAGGTGGTCCTGAGTCCAACCTGCTGTTCCTGATGAACGCCCTCAGCAGCCAGTCGAGCTGACTTGACCTGTTGTTCCGTCGAAATAATGTTTGCCCGGGCCGCAATCAACGAGCTCCAGGCTTGGGTAAGCGACTGAATGACCGAGCGCCGGGTAATCTCCACAGAAATTCGATCGACATTATTACGCTCAATGGCCGCCCGGATTCGAGAACTGGTTATGCCACCGGCAAAAAGCGGAATCGTCACCACAGCAGCCCCGGAAACGCTCCGGGTATAGGTATTCGTGTGGAGCGGTTGAGCGATACCGCTTTCACCCAAGCTGGCCTGCAATGAAATGGACGGCAGACGCTCGGCGCGTGCACCAGCGACCCGCGCTCGACCGGCTTCTTCGGTAAATTGCGCGCCCCGAATTTGGGCATTGTCCTTTTCAGCTATGTTCAACGCACCATCAATTGTATCGGGGATCAGCGGATCAAGCGAAGGCGGGGGTGCCAATTCACCAGCTTCCTGGCCGACCACCGCGGCGTAGCCGGCGCGACTGACAGCAAGTTGCGCCTGAGCCGACTGCCTCAAGGCCACCGAGGCTGCGAGGCGAGCCTCTGATTGCGCAACATCTGTCCGTGTAATTTCACCCACATCGAACCGCGCCCGGGATTCCTCAAGTTGCCGTTGTAAAACAGCGACATTTTCGGATTGAACCCGCAAGGCCTCCTGATCCCGGCGCACATCCATATAAGATTGGATAACACTCCCAAGAATCTGGGCCTCCACCCGTCGCAGGGCTTCACGACCCGCAAATATGTCGCCCCGTGCCGCAGCCACAGCCGCACCTACACGACCACCGGTATAGATCGGCTGGTTGAGAGACAGTACAGCACGACCCGAATTTGACTCGGAATTGCCAACTAGGGCTGGAACCCGGGTCTCGCTATAGCTTGCGGTCACTGAACCGCTGATCGTCGGGCGGAACCCGCTGCGGGCCTGCACCCAGGTTTCATCAAGGGCTCTGAGGGTGGCGCGCTGAGCCTGAAGGGTCGGATTAGACGCATAGGCCAAGGCAATCGCGTCGGCCAGGGTCTCGGCGTGGACCGGACCGGACGCAAGGCTCAAGATAATGATAGCCGTCGAAGCTGCGGCGACAGGCGCGCCGCGAGGTCTAGTCGTCATTCACAATCCCCGACCACAGCGAGATGAAGGCTGAGCTTCTTATGACCGCCAGCCAGGACGCGTCATCTTAAGTTTTTTCACCTAACACTGAGTTAGAGACTGTGTCGGTGTCTAAAAGGTAAATCCTGGCGAAATTTCACCGCCCGCCAAAATCGGCGGCGTTGCATCAAACAGCACGCGACGCCCCAGACCATCGGCGCTCCGCACATAAATACAGGCCTTTCCAACCGGCCCGTCCCGCTCCACCAAGCCAAACGCCCTCCAAAAGCCAGAGCGTCAAGCCAAGCCTTGGGTGCAAGCGCCACCGCGCCTTCGACCACAATCAGATCAAAGGGTCCGCCTGGAATTGCCAACAGATCATCGCCGTCATAGCGAACCACACCTGCGCCCATACTTGCCAGAACCGCTGCCGCGTAGGGTGCCGCAATAGCCAACACCTTCTCGCCGACCACCGGCTTGGCCGCCTGCAACAGCTTGGCCACATCTCGAGGCTTCAAAAGCGCGCGACCTGGTGCGTATTCCAAGGCCGTGTCTGTATAGGCCAGATAGGCCTTGCCAACCGGCGCGAAGTTCTCCCTCGGAAGGGTCAACATGGCGTCCTGTATCCGTAAATCGGTAACGTCGGCGGTTCGCACCTGGCGATCGACCATGTTTGAACGGGCTGCGGCGAGATCAGTCATGATTCTGGAAAATCCCTCGGCGACTCCCGCCGCTTATAGGTCTGCCTCCGATAAGAAGGCAATGCAAAGGCGCGAAGGTGATTGCCGGTTTAGATTGGTTCTGTTAGCCATCGCTGCCTTCCGACCCTGTCGGAACTTGGCCTGATGGCGGAGTGGTTACGCAGCGGACTGCAAATCCGTGTACCCCGGTTCGATTCCGGGTCAGGCCTCCACAAATTGTAGAGCGGGGTTACTCGCCAAAACAAGGGCGGTAAAATAGGTGGTCAAGACATGACACTTTCGCCGCAACGCCGGTTCACCACCCCTGAGCCGGACGACACCCTGGAGTCCCTCGCCGCCCGCGCTCTTCCACATCTGGATTTAGCCCAAGCTGTCGAACACATTCGCGGATGGAACCTGCACATCTTCCTTATGCGGCGTCCCCGTGATCTGCTCCTCGGAGGCGATGTGGTTTTGTTGAACCGCCTCGGTCATGAATGAGGCCATCGTCCTTGGGGCAGAGATTGCTGCGGGCCATGATGGCGAGGCTGACCTAGTGGTGACGGTTCGTTTTGAGAACGACGTGGTCGGCACTGTCACCTTGGATGCAAACTCCGCTTTTGACGTTATGCAGTCCTGTGGCGCTACAAACTCGGCTGATCTTGTTGGTAGGCCTTGGCGTGACATCTTGAAGGGGGTTTGAATGTTCGACATCCTTATTCGGAACGGTTTGATTATAGATGGCACAGGCGAAAAAGCTTTCCAGGGCCATGTCGGCATTCGAGACGGCAAGATTGTCGCGGTCGGTATGGATCTTCAGGAGGATGGGAAAACCCGTCTTGATGTGGCCGGGTTGGCGGTCTCACCCGGCTTTATCGACCCGCACACCCATTTCGACGTGCAACTTCTCTGGGATGGAGCCGCTAAGCCCGCCCTGGAGCATGGCGTCACCTCAATTATTCCTGGAAACTGCTCGCTGTCCCTGGCCCCGTTGAAAGCCCAGGACAGGAAGACGCTGGTCGGCATGTTCCAGCAGATAGAGGAGCTACCGCCTGAAGCCTTTACCGAGGCCTTCGATTGGACCTGGGAAGATTTCGCGGGCTATCGCGCGGCGATCGAAGGTTCTCTGAGCGTCAATGTCGCCCCCTTGGTCGGACATAGTGTGATCCGCCTTTGGGTTATGGGAGCGGACGCCCAGCAAAGAGCCGCTCGCCCCGATGAAATCCTCGCCATGCAGACGCTCTTAAGAGAATGTTTGCAGTCCGGGGCGGTGGGGCTTTCGACCAGTTTTGTCGATGTGGATGAAAACGCACGTCCTGTACCCAGCCGGTTTGCGCAGTACCAGGAGCTCGATGCCCTCTGCGCCGTGTTGGGCGAGTTCGGTCGGATGCTTCAAATCGTGCCGGAGTTTTTCGACACGGACCTTACCATTGCCCGGATTGATCAGCTGGCCCAGTTGTCGCTGAAGCACAATATCCCGACGACTCTTTCACCGGTTTTTGACAACCGGCAATCGCCGAACAATGTCCCGCGAACCTTGGCGCGCATTGAAGAGCAGATTGCCCGAGGCGCTCGAGTCTGGCCACAAATGCAGACCCGTCCTATCGACATCAGCTTCTCCCTCTTGCGGCCGAGCCTGTTCTTCGCCCGCTTGCCGAGTTGGATCAAAGTCCTGCGCCTGCCCCTGGCTGATCGGATTGCAGCCCTCAAAGATCCGTCAACGGCTGATAAACTGGTCAAAGATGTCGGTGAGGACGGCGGCGAACGGCTGATGGGGCGGCTGGTGGTCAGGGGCGGCGGCGAAGCGCCGGATCATCTGGTGGGGCGGACCCTGAGCGACATCGCCACTGCACGAGGCGAAGTTCCAGCCAGAGCTCTGATCAATCTGTCCTTGGAAAACGACCTCGACATCGCCTTCCTTGCCGCCAATGGCGGCCATGACTCCACCGACCGCATAGGGCCTATGTTGGCAAATCCTCTGGTGCATATCGGGGCCGGCGATGGCGGTGCTCACCTCACCTCATTTTCGACCTATGGGGATACCGGCTATCTGTTCAGCGAATTCGTCCGAAAAGCGGGTGCTATGACCCTGGAACATGCCGTCAAGAAGATCACATCCGATCCGGCCGAAATCTGGGGACTGAAAGATCGCGGCACACTCCGGCCGGGCTTTGCGGCTGATGTGGTGATCTTCGACCCGGCAACCATAGATCGGGGTGTGGAGCGACCGGTATTCGATATGCCCGGCGGCGGTATGCGCTACATCCGAGACTCAATCGGAGTCGAAACCGTTATCGTCAATGGTCAGATCGCTTGGTCGCATGGAACCTACAGCACCGCCCAGGCGGGACAAATTTGCGCCCTGACCTGAGTATCTCATTGATGCTCAGGCTATGTTCTTGATCCGGAGGGCAAATCGTCAGGCCGGAAGCTATTCCGGGATAGTGCCAGAACCGAGCACCGCCTTGGCTTCATCCGAGCGCAAGGCCTCCGCCGGACAGGAATCTCCAAGGCGCTTGGCCTCGGTCGTTGCCTTTCCAGACAACGGAATACCCCCGATCTTCGTGGAGATCGCCATCACCAGTTTGAAGCTGACTGGGGAATAGCTCCCCTGAGCCATGACATTGGCTATCTGGCCCTTCTTGGTGGTGCAACTTCCCTTCAAGTGAATACGACCGTCTGCGGTCGACCGGATCGGGTAGGTGCAATCATAGTGGCGATTGCTGGGACCATTGAGGAATTTGGCGATTTCGGATCCGACAAGGCAGCGATGTTCGATTTTCTTGGCTGAAAACAGCAAGGTCGCAGTTTCGGCAACTTCCCAGTACCCAGGCTTTGGTTTTCCCTCAGCTGTCCCAGCAGCACAAAGCGGCGATGCTGCGAATGTGAAAAAGACCCCTGCCATGATTGCCCTGCGAACCCGGCTCATCTTTATGGACTCCTGAGTACATCGTTTGAGAGATAAACATCTCACCTGCAAGTTAACCCGCTTCCGTGTCCAAGGTGTGGCGTCGAGTCGACCAACCCTGTAAACCGGAGGTATGAGGAAATTCCGTTGACAGAAAAAGCTCAGACCAATCCCGCCACCGCCAATGATCGGCTGGAGGTCACGGTCGTTGTGCCGACCTTTAACGAGCGCGCCAATGTTGCGAAGCTGGTGAGTAAGGTGGGTGCGGTCCTGACCGGAAGGCAATGGCAGATCATCTTCGTCGATGACAACTCGCCGGATGGTACCGCCGCAGAGGTCAAGGCTATAGCGACGAAGGACCCCCGGGTTCAGTGCCTGCACCGCATGGGACGACGCGGTCTCGCCGGTGCTGTTATTGAGGGTATCCTGGCCAGTGCTGCGCCCTTCGTTGCGGTCATGGACGGCGATCTGCAGCATGATGAGCGCCTCTTGCCGATGATGTTACAGGCCTTGCAGGCCGATGAAGCTGATCTTGTGGTCGGCAGCCGCTATGTGGGGGGTGAAGATGCTGACGCTTCTGCCCTTGGGGCAACCCGCGAAGCCGGAAGCCGGTTTGCTAACTGGCTGGGTCAGAAGGTGCTACAGGTAAAACTCAGTGATCCGATGAGCGGCTTCTTCATGATCCGTCGTGAAAAAGTCGATGATGTCGCCCCTAAGCTCGCCACGGACGGCTTTAAGATCTTGTTCGACATCGTTGCCTGCCAGACCAAACCACTTCGGACCCTGGAGCTTCCCTATACATTCAGGGCGCGGGAGGCTGGGGACTCCAAGCTTGATAATGGCGTAGTTGTTCAATACCTCGGGCTTCTTACGGCTAAGCTGACCCGAGACGCGATCTCCCCGAGGTTTCTTATGTTTGCCATGGTCGGTGCCAGCGGGGTTGGTGTTCACCTGGTTACGCTGAAAGCCCTTCTCAACCTGGGCTCAGGGTTTGCCACTGCGCAAGGCCTGGCCGCCGTGGGGGCGATGACATCGAACTATCTGATCAATAACGCCGTAACATATCGCGATCGCCGTAAGCGTGGCTTTGGCCTCGTCGCAGGCTATTTCAAATTCTGCCTGCTATGCAGCATTCCTCTGGCGGCAAATGTCGCCGTAGGGACTGTGGTCTATGAGCGTGGCGCTGCTTGGGCAGCGGCCGGAATCGCCGGGGCGGTGGTCGCTGCGGCCTGGAATTATGTGACGACGTCGAAGGCGGTCTGGTGACCGCAGAGTCTGGAGGTCATCGCCTTCGGCTGTGGTTTTTTGTCCTTGCCGTCACGGTGTCACGCCTGGCAGCAGCCACGGTCATTCCGCTGACCGAAGACGAAGCCTATTATCGCCTTTGGGCTCAACATATCCGCCTGGGATATTTCGATCACCCGCCGATGGTGGCCTGGTGGATCGCGGCCGGGCAGAGGCTGGCAGGCCCAGGACCGGTTGGTGTTCGGCTGCTTCCAATCCTAGGTACCGGCGCAGCTCCCTGCTGATTGCTGCAATAGCCCGTGATCTGGGCGGGTCTCCCGCCACCGCCTTTCGCGCAAGCCTTTGGTATAATGCAACCATCACCATCGGCCTCGGTGGCATAATCGCCTCACCCGATGCCTCGACGACCTTTTTCTGGGTGCTCACCCTGTGGGCGCTCGGACGCATTCAGGCAGGGCGGACTCCGCAATGGTGGGTGGTTGCTGGTCTGACTGCTGGCCTTGCCTGCATCTCGAAATACTCCTCCCTCTTTCTCGCACCCGGCGTTTTTCTGTGGCTTGGGTCATCGTCGGAGGGGCGGAGGCGATTGCAAACGCCCTGGCCTTGGATCGCCGCCCTGCTGGCTGGTGCGATATTCTCGACCAACCTCATGTGGAATGCCCAGCATCATTGGCTGACTATGAGCAAACAGTTCGGGCGGGTCGCCCCTGACGGCCTCCACCCTAAACATCTAGTCGACTTCATTGTAACTCAGGTTCTGTTGCTCAATCCGATGATCGCCGCCCTCGCGGTTCGCGCAATCCCGGTTGCTTGGAAGGATCGTGCGGGCTCTCTCGCCTTACCCATCCTCACAAGTCTACCTTTCGGTGCCTATCTCATGCTTCATGCCCTGCATGATCGCGTCCAGGCCCATTGGCCTGTCCCCTTGTTTGCGGGCCTGGTTATCTCTGCAGCCTTGCAATCAGAGCAGGAGACCCAATCCTCGGGCACCTGGAATCGGCGCGCCTGGGCTATAGGTGCGGGCTATCTGGTAAGCCTGGGTTTGATCCTGTTTATCGCCTTTGGATCAGCGCCCGCCTTGGGGACCAAAGATCCCGTCCTGACTCTCCGCGACTGGACAGCCTTCGCTGATCGTGTCGAGACCCGTCGCCGACAGGCCGGTGCCGAGTGGATCGGTACTGTGGGCTATGGAACTGCCGCTCAATTAGCCAATACCGGACAGATCAAGGCCCCCCTGCTTCAGGTCATCGAGCGGGACCGTTATCCCGAGTCCGATCGGGGGCCCGACCAAACCCGGCCAGGCCTCATTGTCGATCTGGATCGTAGGGTTAATGCCAGAGATCTCCTCACCTGTTTTGGCCGAGTCCAGGCAATGCCCCAGATTGTTCGCGGTGCCTCTGCACAACACGGGATCAGCTATGATGTTTTCTTGGTATCGGCACCAAAGGTCGATCTGATCAATCACGGCTGTCCAAATGACCTGGGAAAGAAGCCTCACCATTGACCGGTCAGATGTCAGGCGATGAAACAGTTGGAGTCAAAATAACGCCCGGTATCTTGCCACAGCCGGGCGGCTTAGGACACTCTATCCAGATTCTGGCACAGCAGTCTTAGTCGACGCCTTGCAGTTGCTATCGCCAATTTTGTTTGGGGGCGTTCTTGCCGACCAGTCCAATCCGCCTCGTCCGCAATCTCGGTGACCTCCAGAAGACCGCATCGACCAGTCGGGTGCTCAATCTGCTGTCCGTGCGAATGCAACACGGCAATGAGCCGGACTATATCACCCAACCGTTCTTTCTGAATCTCACACTGAATGAAAGTCTGGTGCTCAAACACAGGGTTCGTTCGGACGAGCAATATGTGTTCAAGGGCAAGAAGCACGTCGCAACTAAAATCATAATTCCTTTTGAGAAATCTGACTTGAAACTCGGAGGGCGCTCCTTCTTTGTGGGCCAAACCCTTTGGATCGAAATGCTTCAGAGTTTGGCGCGCGAAGGCAAAGATTTTGCCCGGGATATTCTGTTGCTTGAAGCCCTAGATGAACTTCCCTCCCTGGATCCTTTTATTTTACGGGAGCACCTGCGACGACGCGGTTTTGAAATCGCTTCGAGCTATTTTGGAATATCCGAAGCCGACATGACGCGTATGCAGGGCTATGTGAACGCGCAGATTTATCGACTGATTGATATGGCTTTTCCAGACAACGCGGACGCCAAAACCGGAAAAATTGCAGTCGCAATTCTAGGAAACAGCTCTGACGAAAGGCTAGATCTACTTCGTCCTGTCATGCGTTTAGATTTTTCAACGTTCAGAGAAGGTCTATTCAGCTGGAAAGGGTTTCTATATTATAAATGGGCCTTAAGTGATATTGTGCCGAAACTTGCCGAAGTTATTCGGGAGTTACCTTTATTGCGTCCTTCAGGTTGCGGAAACGCAGATCAACTTAAATATATTGATGATTCCCGCCGAAGAATCATAAAAGCCATCAAACAGAGAAATACTGAAGTCGCTGGCGCGCTGAAGGTCTATGATGACGCCTATCGCGACCTGACCGAAAACGGAAAGCCTATGGCTTTCCGTGATTTTCTCATGAACGCCCCCACCATGTTTCTCCTGATCGGAGAGCGGATCGGCGTCATATCACATATCGCAAGTTTTTGGCGTTATCGGTTTTCCGATCCCGATGACCTAATGGCACCGGTAGAAGAAGTGATTGATATACTTCATGATTTCGAGGCTAGCTTGAGCTCTGTCGAAGAAACCGTCTGGGGTAAGGAATAACCGCCAACACGGTTACGCCAAGATGGCGGCACGGCAAATTCGGAACAGGTCTCAGTGCGCCAGCAACGATGCCTTGGCGTTATCGCGATGACCGCCATGCTGTGCCGCGACCTGTGCCGGAAGTATAGGAGAGGCCTTGTTTCCCCAAGCACCACGCACATAGGTCAGGATGGTGGCGATCTCCTGATCGGTCAGTTCCGTCTGGAAGGAAGGCATACCTCCCCTACCCTTTAGAACCCGGCTGATCGGTTCCTTGGGATCGCCTTGGGCGATCTTGCTGCCCTTCAATGATGGAAAGGCCCCCGGAACGCCGACCCCGTTGGGGCGATGACAGGCTGCACAATTGTCGAGGAACAAAGTCTGACCGTCCGCAGCGACAGCGACGACCGGAGCCGTCGCCAAGATAAATGCAAACGCCCCAACTGCGAGACGCAAAACAACAGACACCATTTACCTCCTCAGGCCGCGTTGATCCGGGCGTGCAGCTTGCTGATCTGCTGCCATGCGCTCTCGATTCCGCCCGCCTGCCAGCCGGTGATATAGCTGAGATGCTCCCCAGCCAGATAGAGCCGACCATCGGGTTCACAGAGAATGGGATAGGCCGTAGCCCGCCCCTCATCATCCCACTGCGCCCAGCCGCCCAGATTGTGCTCAATGCGATGCCAAGCTGCGGAGAATGAGGTCTCGATGTTGGATGAGAAGCCGTCAAACACCCGATCGCCCGCGCGCCCTGACACCATCGCCCGCTCCGCCGGAGACAGGGCGCTGATCTTCGCCGCCTGAGCGCCAAAATGGTAATAGCCTAACAGCACGCCCTTCTTACCCTGCCAGCCATAGGACGGCAGGGACATGGTCTGAATTTCAGGGTCGTCATAATAGACGTGCCCTCCGTAAATCTGGTGATCCTCTTCCCAGAAGCGCCGTTTCATTTGCAGGCCAATCTTGCCGACCAGGGCATAGGACACCGCACCGATGGCGTCCTTGAATTTCTTAGAAACCTGGACATCCATCTGACGAAGAACCGACAGGGGAATGGTGCAGACACAATAGTCGGCCTTGATCACCCCCGGCTTACCGTCGGCGTCGGTATAGGCGATCTCAACCCCCTTGGCATTCTGTTTGAAGGATTTGACCTGGGTCGAGTATTTGATCAGGTGGCCGACGGCCCCTTCAAAGCCCTTGGCAATTCGGTCCATGCCGCCCACAGGCTGGAACATGGTGCGCTGCTGCTCATAACCGGTCACCGAACCAAGCGTTTTCCAGGCCCCGCCTGCCAGCACGTCGCTAAAACTATTGGGTGTTGAGGGCTTACCCGGACCCGGATCCACCCCAGGGCCAGGATAAACGTCGAAACCACGCCCGTCCGTGCCTTTGTAAGCAAGATCGTTGGTCAGATAACCTTCATGGACCAGATAGGCGATCAGGTTGTCCCGATCATCTGCGGTCATCTGCTGGTCCAGCGCCCCCTGCTTGACCACCTTAGCCAGGATCTCGGCGGCCCCGCCACGGACATCAGCGGCCACTTGACCCTTGCGGATCGGCTTGCCGTTCAGAGGCCCCTTGCCCTTATTGTACATGACAAAGGAATTGTCATTATCGTTGACGAAAATCTCCAGGGGAATGTTGAATTCCTTAGTGTAATGCAGGGTCGATTGGTGATGATAGGGTATCCGCCAAGGTCCGTGATTGATGTAGTGGCCGTCATCGAAATCACAGATCTGGGTTTCGCCGCCGAGCTCCGTCAGCTTGAAGCCTTTTCGAGCCGTCTGGCAACGCCCACCGGCAAAGCTTCTGGCCTCAAGAACGGTAACATCGTATCCAGCCTTTGAGAGTTCGTAGGCGCTGGTCATGCCCGCAACCCCAGCTCCCAGAATCACGATCTTCTTGCCCCCGCCACCGGTCAGTTTAGGCGGCGCAGCCTGAGCTGAGGCAATGCCAAAGCCCATGGCGGTCATCCCGGCCAATAGGAGCGCGGACCCACCCACACTGCTTAAACCTTCAAGAAAAGCCCGGCGGGAAAAACCGCGTCCGCCACCAAAATCTGACTGCATATCACCACCATCCAACTGATAATGAGGCCCAACAGGGGTCTGGAACGACGATAGACAACGCCTCAATTCCGATAACTGCCTAGAAAGCGCCCAACCCTCAAGAACTGCCCAATATGTGGGCGCTATGGTGCGCTTTTTGGGTGCAGGATCAACACCCCATTCGGCCGATGGGTTGAGAACGTATCAAGCCGGCCGACGTCCCGACGCACCAAGATTTCGCCGTGATTTGAGTCTAACCCGCCGTAAGGTTTCTGATGGTCACGACCAAAGCCACGTTCATGACGGGAGAGCGCCTATTTTGCCCTTTGACCGACGCCTATTGGCCCTTCTTATCCTCGGTGCTGGTCCGGCTTGGGCCGAGGAGTTACCCAAGACTCCCATGTCACCGCTCTGCACGGATCGACCGACGAAATCCACAGGCCCGTGCACCGTGGATGAGGGGCATTGGCAGGTTGAAACAGACCTCGCCGACCTGACCTCGCAAGAGGTCGGTAGTGCGCGCACACGCGCTTGGGTCGCGGTCAGCCCTACGTTCAAGTTTGGGTTCACCCCAAATCTGGACCTCGAGCTCAGTTCCTCACCTTATATTTCTGTTTCGATTAGGGAAAATGGGGTGCGGACAACCCTTTCCGGAATGGGTGATACGACCCTGCGCCTGAAATCAACCGTCATGAACGGTCAAGCTGCCATAGCCATAAGCCCCTTTATCAAACTGCCCACAGCTCGGCGGGGTCTGGGAAATGGCAAGATCGAGGGCGGTGTCATCCTCCCGCTTCAGTTTGCTCTGGCAGATGATGTTCAGCTGCTGCTTGACCCGGAACTGGACGCCCTTGAGAACCAAGGTGGTAGCGGACGACACCTGAATGCAGCCGGACTTGTTAGCCTGACCAAAACGGTAACCCCGAGCACCAGCCTTTCAGCCGAAATCTGGGGTGACACCAACTACGACCCTTCCGGCACAATTCATCAGGTATCGGCTGACTTTGGCCTTGCCTGGAGTCCGCCCTGGAACAGCAATTTGCAGTGGGACACAGGGCTCAATCTGGGCTTGAACAAGGCCACCCCCAGGACGGGTGTCTATCTGGGCCTGTCGCGGCGATTTTGAGCCATGCTTTTCCCCGTTTGTAACTGAAAATAGGTGAGACCTATGGAAACTGACCTTCCAGAAGGCGGATCGGACAAGACCCTAAACCGGTTAGTGGCCATGACCGTTGTTATCCTGTCGGTCTTTATGGGCCTGTCCAAGGTCAAGGACGACAACCTGGTGCAGGCCATGCAGCAGGCCAAGGCAGACTCTGTGGACCGTTGGTCCGAATATCAAGCCGTCAAAACCAAGCTGCATATCGCCGAGACGGCGCGCCTGGAAATCGCCCTGACCGCCCGGGGAGATCAAGTTTCCGCGGCACTTCAGAAACTGGATTCGGAAATCACCAAATACAAAAAAGAGGCTCCGCAAGTTCAGGATCAAGCCAAGAGGAATGAGGCGCTTTATGACGCGCTTAATGTTCATGACGATCAATTCGATATGTCTGATGCGCTAATTTCGATTGCCGTATCCCTGGCCGCCGTGGCCGCACTGGTCGAAACCCGAAAACTGCTCTATGGCGCATGGCTCGCGGGTGGATTGGGCGTGACTATGGGCTTGGCTGGCTTTCTCGGCTGGTCCCTTCACCCGGATTTCCTGGCTAAAATACTGAGCTAGAGCCTGTTCCCTTTAGAC
>NMUI01000430.1 GCA_002221445.1 Phenylobacterium zucineum
TAGAGTGCGTTTCGATCCCGATAACCGGTTCCCACTTATCGGAACGCACGCTAGAGCGCCGGTCTTTGAGCCGCGTATCGGAAAAGCAATGGCATATCCGTCTCAGAACTGACCTCTATTCCCCCAATCTTATCAGCATTTTGCCGTTGTTCTTGCCGGAGAACAGACCGATCAAGCCTTCTGGGCCGCGCTCGAAACCGTCCAGCACGGTTTCCTGATATTTGACTTTACCCGCCTTCAGCCAGCTGGTCATGTCGGCTTGGAACTGGGCGTTCAGGTGGCCAAAGTCGCTGGCGACGAAGCCTTCGATGCGGACCCGGCTATAGATCATGTTGGATAGGTTGCGGACGCCTTCGCCGCCGCCATTATAGGTCGAGATCATGCCGCAGACCGGGATACGACCGCGGACATTCATCCGGGGCAGGGCGGCGTCCAGATGGCTCCGCCGACATTCTCAAAATAGACATCAATGCCCCTGGGCATAAGATCTTTCAGGGTTTTGGAGAGCGGTTCGGCCTGATAATTGATCGCTCCGTCCAGGCCGACCTCCTCCAGCAGCCAGGCCTTCTTCTCGGCAGAGCCAGTGGCACCAACCACATAGCAATCCCGGATCTTGGCGATCTGAGCAACCACGGACCCAACGGCACCTGCTGCCGTCGAGACAAAGACCTGTTCCCCAGCCTTAAGCGCACCGACCTCCAACAGGCCGCCATAGGCGGTGATGCCGGTGCCGCCCAGGGCGTGCATATAGACGGTGAGGGGCAGGTCCGGGTCCGGATTGATCACCTGGATGCCGCGCCCATCGCTGTTGAAGACCTCCTGCTGTCCGGCCCCATGACGAACAATATCACCGACCGCGAATTTGGGATTATCCGACTGGGTCACCCGACCGATGCCGCCGCCCAGCAAAGGGGTATTGAGAGGCTGGTTCGCGTCCAGTTGGGGCCGCATATAGGGGTCCACCGACATTAGAAGGTTGCGCACCTGGATCTCCCCAGGGGCGATGTCGGGGGTGGTGGTTTCAACAATGGCAAAGTCGTCCGGCTGGGGCAGGCCAGATGGACGTCTGACGAGATGAATCTGGCGGTTGGCAGTCATAGGGGCTTCCTCCGAGGCGATCTTCTAGAGTGCGTTCCGATAAGTGGGAACCGGTTATCGGATCGAAACGCACTCTAACATCTTGAATGAGAGCCTGTTTTATCCCTCTAGACGTTTCCGTCTAAAGGGAACA
>NMUI01000138.1 GCA_002221445.1 Phenylobacterium zucineum
CCGCCGAGCCGCAGGAAGGGCAGCCCACCTTCAGCACATGAATGATGCCGCTGATCACCCGCCGGTCGTCGACCGTATGCGCGCCAGGCTGGTTCTTCGGCAACAAAGAATCAATCACAGCCCACTGCCGATCCGATAACCAAAACTCTCCAGCCACGATTCAACCTCCGTTTCGAAGACTGAATCACAACAGGAATATATCTTTCAAGAGGTTGATCGGGTTTCAACCCTAGAGCATGATCTGATAAACGGTTCCAGCTTGTCGGAACCCGCCCTAAGCGATAGCCGCAATCGCGGCCAACACCTGATCAACTGTCTCCGGTTTGGTCGCCCAGGAACACATGAACCTGACGGAGCTGTCCAGGCCGCGATAGGTGACCCAACCGGTTGCCGTGAGCCGATCATGGGCGTCTTGCGGCATGTCGACAAACACGCCATTGGCCTGCACTGGGTGCTTGAGATCGAAACTCATACCCTCAGCTAGGCGTTGGGCCATGGCGTTGGCGTGGGCGGCATGACGTTCCAGGGCACCGTCCCGTAGCATCCCGATAAACGGTGCCGCATAGAACCGCCCCTTGGATGGTAATTGTCCTGATTGCTTGAGTCGGGCATCAAATCGGCGGGCGAGGGGCTTGTTGAAGATCACCACGGCTTCTGTTGGTGGCATTCCGGCCTTGGTTCCGCCCAGGACCAGTATGTCGACCCCGGCCCCGGCAATCGCTTTTTGATCAAACCCGGCGGCCACGGCATTGGCCAGCCGGGCACCGTCCAGATGTACGGCGCATCCTCTGGTCTGGGCCGGGGTGGTCAACCGGGTCAGTTCCTCTTCGGTATAGATCCCGCCATATTCGGTGGCATTGGTCAGGGAGAGGGCGGCTGGGGACTGCTTATGCGGGGTGTCCTGCCTGCAAAGTGCGAAGTCGAGGCTCACGGGATCGATCTTGGCCGAGGCCCCCGGCAGCCCGATAATCCCCAGGCCGTGACCGAAATATCCGGGGGCACCGGTCTCATCGGTGGTGATATGAGCGTGCTCATGGGCCAACACGGCTTCAAACGGCCGGCACAGGGTTGCGAGGGAAATCGCATTGGCTGCCGTGCCGGAAGCTACGAAACGCACCTCGGCATCAGCGTCCAGCCAGGCGCGCACAGCATTGGCGGCCTCCGATGTGACAGGATCGGTGCCATAACCCGGTGTCGGGCCGACATCATTAGCCGCCAGGAGTACCGCCATGGCTTCGGGTGTCGCCCCAGCGGTATTGTCGGAGGCAAAGTCATAACGGGACATGATCGGTCTACCTGAATGAATTTAGGGTCTTAGGCCCCGCGCCAGGGCGTGATTGAGGTCTCTGTGCAATTTGCGTGCGGCCCCCGGCGGTATCTTCCCGGCTAGTTCTAAGCCCACGGCACCGTGGGTAGCGGCCCAGAACAGATGACCGATCTGATCCGGATCGCCTTCGAAAACCCCTTCTGAAATCAAACTCTTCACCCAGTGGGTCTGAGTGTCTCTGGCCCTTTGGGCGGCGGCCACCAGGTGCGGATACTGATCCTCGTTCGGCTGGTCCAAGTCGAACATAAGTTTGTAGGTTTGGGGATGTTCGAAGGCGAATTTCAGATAGGCCTCACCGACGGCGGCTCCTTTGGCTCGCCCGCCTTCCGTGGCGGCAAAAGCGGCCTCCAAGGCGTCTGAGAACCGATTGAACCCGTCGGTACGGACGGCAGCCAGAATATCGTCCTTATCTTTGAAATAGCGATAGGGTGTCATCGGGCTGACTTTAAGATCGGCCGCCAGCTGACGCATGGTTACAGCTGCCGGTCCGTGCTCGGCAAACAGTCGTTCGGCCGCTTCACAGAGACGGTCGCGAAAATCGGCCACGTCGGCGGCAGACAGTACGCGGGGCATGACCTACTCCCCGAGCCCTTTGACTTCGGCCAAACGACCTGAAGTTAAAACGCTCTCATTCAAAAGTTCAGACCCCGTTCCGGCGGATGCGGCTCAACTGGAACAAAACACTTGCGGATTGGTAGGACTTACGAAATAAATTTACAACGTAAAAATCATCGGAAGTCATATGATCACGTTCTGGGATGCTCTGATCTTAAAATCTGACCTCCGCGAGATCGAAATCCGATCCACGCCCGACCGGACCTCAGCCGATTTGGCACCAGGGGAGGTTCTGCTGGCCGTAGACCGTTTTAGCTTGACGGCGAACAATATCACCTACGGCGCGATGGGTGATGCCTTTGGCTACTGGAGATTCTTCCCGGCTCCCGAGGGACTGGGGCGCATTCCGGTTTGGGGATTTGCGACCGTGCTTGCGTCGAAGTCGCCGGACGTGGACCCGGGGCAGCGGATTTTCGGCTATCTGCCCATGTCGTCGCATGTGGTGATGTCTCTGGTGAAGACCCGGCAGGGCCTGGTTGATGTCGCTGCCCACCGGGCCGACCTACCCCCGACCTATAACGCCTATAATCTTGCACCCTCCGATCCCATGGATGACTATCGCGCCCTGTTACGTCCCCTGCTGATGACCTCATTTTTATTGGATGACTTCCTGGCGGAGATTGAGGGCCTGCAAACCTTGGTTTTATCCAGCGCGTCGAGCAAGACCGCCATGGGGCTGGCCTGGTTTGCCGGGCAGAGGGGTATGAAGACCGTCGGCCTGACCTCATCGGCCAACCAATCGGCCCTGTCTCGTTTCGATCTCTATGGGGATGTGCTGGCCTATGATCAGCTGACCACGCTTCAGCTTGAGGGGCCGGTGGCCTTTGTGGATTTTGCGGGCAATAGTGCCGTGGTCGGTCAGGTTCATGCGGCTCTCGGCGGTGCTCTAACCCGCAGCCTGATCGTTGGTGGCACCCATTGGGAGGCCCCGCGTCTGAGGGAAGGCCTTACAGGCCCGACCCCGGTCCTGTTCTTTGCTCCAGATCAGATCCGCAAGCGGTCAGCGGAATGGGGGCCGCAAATCCTTCAAAGCCGGTTTGAGGGCGCGCTGGCGGGCTTCGTTTCGGGTAATCCTTGGCTGACTCTTGTCTATAATCAGGGGCCAGACGGTCTGGTGGAGGCCTATAGGGCAGTTATCGAGGGCCGCACGGCACCCCAGAATGGGCATATCATCATTCCATGACCCCTGCCGTCTTGCCCCCTGCTTTGAGAGGTGCTCTGCAAAAATGGGCGCGTATCTGGCTGAATCGCCCGACGCTTTTAGCGGCGATTGGCGTCGGCATTGGGGTGAGTCTAGGCCTTTTTCTGATGCCCGCCCCCCTGCGATGGAGCACCCGGGCTATCCTGTCCTGGGACGCCGGTGCCGCCTGGTTCATGATCGCCATGCTGGGCCATATGACCGGGTCTGGGGTTGCTCATATGGAAGCCACAGCCGACCTGCAGGATGAAGGGCGTGGATTGATCCTGGCGGTGGTGATGATCGCCTGCGTCACCAGTATTGTCGCCATTACTGCCGAACTCAGCCTCGCTAAGTCTGCGCACGGCTTGGTCAAATTGATGCGAATTGGTCTTGCAGGCGGCACAGTGGCGGTGTCCTGGTTCATCATGCAGCTGGTCTTTGCCCTGCATTATGCCCACCTCTATTATTCGCCTGACGATAGGCCAGGCCTGCGCGGGCGGGCCGGCGGGCTGAAGTTTCCAGGGGGCGAGGACCCCGACTATTGGGACTTTCTGCACTTCGCCGTGGTGATCGGAACGGCCGCGCAGACCGCTGATATTGAATTTACCTCCAAGTCTTTGCGGCGGATCGGTACGGTCCACAGCCTGATCGCATTCACCTTCAATACGGTGGTCCTGGCCTTATCCATTAATCTCCTGGCCGCCCTGGCGTGATGGGAAAGGTCATGAAGCGTTTTCCGGTAAGATGCGAATTGAACCATCGCTATGATCCCGCCTGAAGATGCCATCCGCGCCCGTCGCCGCCTGACCAATAAGATCATCGCCGCACATGATGCCGGGCGTTTGCGCCCCTTCCTTGATCCGCAGATCAAGGTGATTGTCGGTGACGGCAGCCTGATTTTGGGTGCGCCCGCTGTTTTGGAGGCCTTCGCGGCCCAGATCCGCGATCCTGATTTCTTTACTTATGTACGCACACCTTCGGAGGTTTGTGCAGATACTATGGGGACTCGGGCCGCCGAACGGGGAACCTGGACGGCAGAATGGCGCGGCACACCCAAGGTTCATGGCGACTATCTGGCCGCCTGGCGCAAGGTGTCGGGCCAGTGGATGATCGAGTCGGAACTGTTCGTTACCCTGAGTTGAGGCCCTCAGAGTGTGTTCCGACTTATCGGAACGCACTCTAGATGAGCGCCCCGTGACAGTGTTTGAACTTCTTGCCCGATCCGCAGGGACAGGCCTGATTGCGGCCTGTGCTCTCCCAGCCGGGGGGCAGGGCCGCGGGGGCACCTGAGGCCAGGTTTTCGCCGGTTAGGGGGTCCACATGAACCTCGCTCCAGTTGCCGACGGGCGAGACCTGTTCCAGACTTGGCTCTTCTACCCTAAATTCCACGGTCATTAGCCAGCGGGTGGTGTTCTGACGCAGGTCCACCAATAGCTTTTCAAACAGGCTGAAGGCTTCGGTCTTGTATTCATTCAGCGGATCGCGCTGGCCATAGCCCCGCAGACCAATCACATTGCGCAGGTGATCCAGGTGCATCAGATGCTCGCGCCATTGCAGATCAATCATCTGCAACAGGAAACTCTTTTCCACCGATCGCATATAATCAGGGGTCAGCAGGCTTTCCCGTTCGGCGGCCCGGGCATTTGCCGCATCCAGCAGGCGGGTCTGGATTTCTTCGTTGGCAATGCCTTCTTCAGCGGCCCATTGGGCGATTGGCAGGTCCAGGCCAAGCAGGGCTTTGACGTGATCATCCAGCCCTGCCACATCCCATTGCTCGGCATAGGCCTTGGGCGGCAGGTGGCGGAGCACCAGATCCTCAACCGTGTCTTGGCGCATTTCAGCGATGATTTCCGACAGGTCGTCTGAATTCATGAATTCAGCGCGTTGCTCGAACACCGCCTTGCGCTGATCATTTACCACATCGTCGTATTTCAGCAGGTTTTTGCGGATTTCATAGTTCCGCTGCTCCACCCGCTTCTGAGCCGTGGCAATGGCTCCGTTCAGCCATTTGTGGGTAATTGCCTCACCTTCCATGACGCCAAAGGTGCGCATAATGGCGTCCAGACGCTCACCGGCAAAGATCCGCAGCAAGTCGTCCTCGCAGGACAGGAAGAATTTGGACCGACCGGGGTCACCCTGGCGACCTGTGCGACCGCGTAGCTGGTTATCAATACGGCGGCTTTCGTGGCGCTCCGTGCCCAGCACATAAAGCCCACCTGCGTTCAGGGCCTTTTCCTTGAGGTCCTTAATTTCGGCTTCAAGCTCGGCCTTGCGGGCCTTGGTCTGTTCGGGTGTTACCTCGATACCGAGATCGCGCTGTTCATCCTGCCACTTCAGGACCCGCATATCGATATTGCCACCCAACTGAATATCCGTGCCGCGACCAGCCATATTGGTGGCAATGGTCACCGCCCCGGGAATACCGGCATCGGCGACGATGGCCGCCTCCTGCTCGTGATAGCGGGCATTCAGCACATTGTGCGGAATGCCTTTCACCGTCTTGCCCTCGTATTCGAAGCTGTGGTTATGCAACAGGGTCGAGAGCGCCTCAGACTTTTCGATGGAAACCGTGCCCACCAGCACCGGCTGTCCGCGCACATAACAGTCCTGAATCTGCAACAGGATGGCGTGGTTCTTCTCAGCTTCGGTCCGATAGACCTCGTCGTCGTCGTCAATCCGGGCCACTGGGCGATTGGTTGGAATTTCCAGGACGTCCATCTTGTAGATGTCGCCAAATTCCTGAGCCTCGGTGGAGGCCGTGCCGGTCATGCCCGAAAGTTTGGTGTAGAGGCGGAAATAGTTCTGGATCGTCACCGAGGCCAGGGTCTGGTTCTCGGGTTGAATATGGGCACCTTCCTTGGCCTCGATCGCCTGATGCAGGCCCTCGGACAGGCGACGACCATTCATCATCCGACCAGTGAATTCGTCAATCAGGATCACCTCACCCGCCCGGACAATGTAGTCCTTTTCCCGGGTGTAGAGCACATTGGCGCGCAGGGCCTGGTTCACATGATGAACCACAGACACATTGGCGGCGTCATAAAGCCCAGCTGAATCTTCAGCTAGGTGTTTGCCCTCCATCAAGATCTCTTCGATCCGTTCGGCCCCCTCCTCGGTGAGGATGACCTGGCGCTGCTTTTCGTCGAAGTCGTAGGTGGCGGGGTCTTTGATCAGGTCTTTGATCAATACATCGATGGTCTTGTAGAATTCCGAGCGATCATCCGTAGGGCCCGAAATGATCAGAGGTGTCCGCGCCTCATCAATCAGAATGGAGTCCACTTCATCGACAATGACAAAGTTATGGCCGCGCTGGACCATCTCATTGGCTTCATAGACCAGATTGTCGCGCAGATAGTCGAAGCCGAATTCGTTATTGGTTCCGTAGGTAATATCGGCCTCATAGGCGGCCTTGCGTTGGCCCTGGCTCAGACCGTGAATAATCGTACCGACACTGAGGCCCAGGAACCGATAAACTTGACCCATCCAGTCCCCATGCAATTGGGCCAGATAGTCATTGACGGTAATGACGTGAACGCCCTTGCCGGCCAGGGCATTTAGGTAAACCGGTGAGGTTGCCACCAGGGTCTTGCCTTCGCCGGTCCGCATCTCGGCAATGCCGCCCTGATGCAGGACGATGCCGCCAACGAGTTGGACATCAAAATGCCGTTGACCCAGCACCCGACGGGCCGCTTCCCGGACCACCGCAAAGGCTTCTTCAAGAATTTGATCAAGGGTTTCGCCCTGAGCAAGCCGTGACTTGAATTCCTGGGTCTTGTTCCGAAGCGCCTCATCGGTCAGCGCCTGAATCTGAGGTTCAAGGGCATTGATCCTGGCGACGCGCGCCGACATGGCCTTGACCTTACGGTCATTGGAAGAGCCGAATATACGTTGAAAAAAGCTCAAGGGGCAGGTCCGGATCTGTGGCGGGGCTGGGGCGGTCAGGGCGGAAAGCCCACGCCGACCCGGAAATTCCGCTCTTTTCGGGGCGGGCGAGACTTAAGCATCGCCCCCCCTGATGTCAACGAGACAGCGACCAGGTCATCTTAATTACCCGACCGGAAAAGGGCCCTCTCAAGAGGAGAGAGCCCTCCAGAAATCCAAAATCGGTCAGTCGCTTAGTAGACTTCGAACAGGCCCGCAGCCCCCATGCCGCCACCGATACACATGGATACAACCACATGTTTGGCCCCGCGACGCTTGCCTTCTTGCAGGACGTGTCCGGCCAGACGGGCCCCGGTCATGCCGAAGGGGTGGCCGATGGCGATGGAGCCGCCATTCACATTGTACTTAGCCGGATCTATACCCAGCCTGTCGCGGGAATAGAGGCACTGGCTGGCAAAGGCTTCGTTCAGTTCCCACAAGTCGATGTCATCAACCTTAAGGCCGTGGCGTTCTAGCAGGCGCGGAATGGCAAAGACCGGACCGATGCCCATTTCGTCAGGCTCGCAACCGGCCACAGCCCATCCCCGGAAGGCCCCCATGGGCGATAGGCCGCGACGGGCGGCTTCCTTGGCTTCCATAATGACCACCGCTGCAGCACCGTCGGAGAGTTGGCTGGCATTACCTGCGGTGACGAAATTGTCTTCGCCGCGCACGGGAGCCAGCTTGGTCAGGCCTTCGAGGGTGGTGTCGGCGCGGTTGCATTCATCGCGATCGACCACATAATCGACGATGGACTCTTCCTTGGTTTCCTTATTGACGACCTTCATCTTGGTTTTCATCGGTACGATTTCATCGGCGAACAGACCCGCCTGTTGCGCCGCCGCCATGCGGCGCTGTGATTCCAGGGAATACGCATCTTGGTATTCCCGGCTGAGATTATAGCGTTTGGCGACGATGTCGGCGGTGTCGATCATCGGCATGAAGATCGCCGGATACTGGGCGGTCAGTTCCGGATCAAACCCGCCCGCACCCGCGGCACCTGCGCCGCCCATGGAGATGGACTCGACCCCGCCTGCGACCACCACGTCAGAGCCATCATTGCGGACATAGTTGGCAGCCATGGCGATGGTCTGCAGACCTGAAGAGCAGAATCGATTCACCGTCACGCCTGAGGTGGTGATGGGCAGTCCAGCCAGCAGGCTCGCATTACGGCCAGGATTGGTGCCGCCGTGGGCGACATTGCCCAGATAGACGTCCTCTACCGCCCCCGCCTCAATGCCAGACTTGGCGACGGCGTGCTTGACGGCATGGGCCGCAATGCTGACGGTCGGTGTCATGTTGAAGCCGCCGCGTCCGGACTTGGCCAGACCTGTACGGGCATAAGAAACGATCACGGCTTCGCGCATAAAATATCTCCGAAATGAAATGAGCCTATTCACCCCATCAAGGGGTTGAAGGCGGTTTGATCGCCGGGACCTTCGCATCCCGCGGGTTAAATGGCTAGAGCCCTTTCCCTTTAGGCGGAATCGTCTAAAGGGATAAAAAAGGCTCTAATTCAAAAAGTTAGAGTGTGTTTTGATC
>NMUI01000139.1 GCA_002221445.1 Phenylobacterium zucineum
TCTCATTCAAGATGTTAGAGTGCTCCGATAACCGGTTCCCACTTATCGGAACGCACTCTAGGCCAGCACCATCTGGGTGGGGCCGGAAACACAAAGGCCGGGATGCGAGTTGGGCAACTCGCGACCCGGCCTGACGTGACAACAGCCCTGGAGTGGCTGATCGAAAGAGCTAGCTGAATCTTCGATTCGTGTGAAGTAAGACTTTCTAAATCTTTTGACGACCGCAAAGAATCATAGGTCCGAAGTCACAGGCGTGTGGCGAAGGCCTTCGATACAACCTCACGCCCGCCCCGAAACACCTGATACCGCCCGTCATAAACTCCAATTGTCCAGCCCATCGCGGGTCGTCGTAAACCCGCATAGACAAGGGTCTGGGCCTTATCGTGATCAAGGGGTGGTAGCTTGGCCTGGGCGACCATATCGCCCTTAGGTCCGGTGATGGTCAGAACCTGCACATCCCCGGCCATCAGGTGGATGGCCCGCACATAGCCCACCAGAAAGGCACCCTTAAGGTCCGGCCTTGGCGGGGTGGCTTGCTCCACCTCGTCCATCGTCACCGTCCCGCTGGAGAACCCGGCATTCAGGACCGTACCGGCGCGATAGGCCAGGGCCTGCGCCGTTTCCGGGTCCCACAAATTCCCGATGGCGGTCGAATTGCAGCGACCTGGAGCGAGGTTTGGTCCAAACGGATCGACCACCTTTCCGTTGTGGCGCACAGTCAGGTGCAGGTGGGGAAACTCGGTCATGCCCGACAGTCCGACCTGACCGAGGATGGCACCCCGCTCGACCCTCTGTCCCGGCTTGACCACAAGACTGCCTTGGGCCAGGTGGCAATACTGGGTTTCCCATCCCTCCCCATGGTCGATCACCAGACCATTGCCGCACTCCTGGCCGACCACCGAGGGGGCATCCGCCGCCCGGATTGATACGTCAGGGGCCGTGTTGCGCAGGCGCAGAACCGTCCCCGAAGCCGCCGCCAGAACCGCCACCCCCCGGCGTTCGGCCGCCATATCCGGGATACGGATGTCGACGCCGTTGTGACCGTCATAGGTCTGACCACCACAGCGATAGTCCCGGGTTCCAGGGCCGGGATCGGTGTCCACATAGTTCTGCACCACGCAGGTCAGGCCGCCACGACAGGCCAGGGGCAGACTGAATCTGACCGCCTGTGCCGCCGCCGGGTGGGGCAGGGCGACCACCCCGGCGAGGGCACCGAGCCCCATCAAGGTGATCCGTCGGGTGCCTGTCATAGACGCGAGTCCAGCAGGGTGGCCAGGCGATCCTGATCCCGGGCATAGATCGCCGTCAGAAAGGCGCGGTCGTTCTCATCCATCTGACCCATATCCTGTCCCACATGCACCTGTCGCGGCGTCGTTTTTGGCGGCGGCGGGGCACCTATGAAAGCGTTGATTTTCGTCAGGACTGTGTCCGGGTCCTGCGAAAGGTCATCGGACTGTAGGATCAGCAGCTGTTCAGGCCCAAAAATCCCGAATAGCCGCTCCAGCTGTTCGGCATAGAAGCCGCGCTCCACATAGGAAAACACTCGGTGATGACCCCAGGGCTCGGCTTGGAACAATCTCTGGCGCCCGCGCCGGATGGCCTGGCCGAAGGGCAGGGTTTCTGCACCCCGGGTGTGCTCCATCCGCCAGTGGGACCAGGCCCGCTCCACCGGATCGCGCAGGAGGAGAATCAGTTTGATGTCCCGGCGATAGACCGCGATCCGCTCCAGAGCCCCAGGCCAATAGAAATAAATCGGCGTCGCCTCACCCCGAATCGGGGCCCCGGTCCAGTCGAATTGACTATGGTAGAGGTTATAGTCGGGGGAGCCCCAGTCCAGGGTTTCATTGTCGAAGAAATGGACTTCCTTGACCTTGGACAGGCTGAGGGCGGGGTCGTCTGAAAGGTGATCGAAAAGGGCGGTAGTCCCGGCCTTCTGAGCACCGATGATGATAAAATCGATGCGATGATCCTCGCTCATGATCGGGATACCGGCAAATCGGGGGCCCATTCTTTGAAATCGGTGGGTCTATGGGCCGGATACGGCTTCATCACGGAGTCAACACGGGATAAGAGGAACCAGGGCGGGGTTGTTCCACCCTTCGAATAAGGCGAGACCTTTGATTACCACGATTGATGAAGAGCGCGGCGAGGTCATCGTCAAGACCGGCGAGACCGAAATTCGTTACAGCCTGTCAACCGCCGAAGGCTTTGCCGCGGCGTCAAAGGCCTGGGTCCGAGCGACTTGGGACTCCAAATATGTCTATTCCTTCGCCTGGATGGGGCGGCCCATTATCCAACTGCCGGAGGACATGGTCCGTCTGCAGGAAGTGATCTGGGATTGAAACCGGACGTCCTGGTGGAAACCGGGGTGGCCCATGGCGGCAGTTTGATCTTCTACGCCTCGCTGTTCGAGGCCATGGGTAAGGGTCGGGTGGTCGGCGTCGATATCGAAATCCGCCCGCATAACCGGCAGGCGATCGAAGCCCACCCCATGAAAAAGCGTATTGACCTGATTGAGGGCTCGTCGACGGCGCCGGAGGTCCTGGCCCAGGTTAAGGCCCTGATCAAACCCGGCGAGACCGTGCTGGTGGTGCTGGATTCCAACCACACCAAGGCCCATGTCCTCGACGAACTGCGGGCCTATGGTGACCTGATCGGCGTCGGGTCTTATGTGGTCGCCACAGATGGGATTATGGCCCAGGTCAAGGGGGCCCCGCGCACGGGTGAAGACTGGGATTGGAATAACCCCCTCACGGCCATCCACGACTTCGTGGCCGAAGACAAGCGCTTCATCGTCGAAGAGCCGACCTTCCCGTTTAATGAGGGTGTGGTCACCGGGCGGGTGACTTATTGGCCTGATGCCTTCGTCAAACGCATCGCCTAAGAGGTTGCTATGAAGGTCGTTATCCTGGCCGGCGGACTTGGAACCCGGATTTCCGAAGAAAGCCACCTAAAGCCCAAGCCCATGATCGAGATCGGCGGACGGCCCATCCTTTGGCACATTATGAAGCTGTTCTCGAACGCGGGCTTCAATGAGTTCATCGTCTGCCTGGGGTACAAGGGTTATGTGATCAAGGAGTATTTCTCCAATTATGTGTTGCATAATGCCGACCTGACCGTGGATCTGGCCCAGGGTTCGGTGGAATATCACGCCACCAATCATGAACCCTGGAAGGTGACCCTGGTGGATACGGGGGCCGAGACCATGACCGGTGGCCGCCTGAAGCGGGTGGCGTCATACCTAACCCCGGGCGAGCCCTTCTTCTTCACCTATGGCGACGGTGTGGCTGATGTGGATCTCAAAGCTTTGCGGGCCTTTCATGCAGGTCATGGCCGACAGGCAACCGTAACAGCCGTGTCACCACCCGGCCGTTACGGGGCGCTGGAGATTATCGACGGCGGTGTTCAGCGGTTTATCGAAAAGCCCCCTGGTGATAACGGCCTGATCAATGGCGGTTTTTTATTCTCCACCCCGATGTGGTGTCGCGGATCACCGGTGATGATACCCCCTTCGAGGCCGCGCCTCTGGAGAGCCTGGCCGCTGACGGTCAGCTGATGGCCTATCGCCATGACGGCTTCTGGGCGGCCATGGACACCTTACGGGACAAGAATAATTTGGAAGCCCTGTGGGCGTCGGGTGAGGCCCCCTGGCGGCTGTGGTCATGACTCGACCCAATCCCGCCTTCTGGTCGGGCAAGCGGGTTCTGCTGACCGGTCATACCGGCTTTAAGGGGGCATGGACCGCCGTCTGGCTGGCGAAAATGGGAGCTTTGGTCACTGGGCTGGCCTTGCCACCCGATCAAACCCCGGCGCTTTACGATCTGGCGCAGATTGAGACCCTGGCGGAGTCGCTGATCGTCGATCTGCGGGATCCGGCGGCGGTGGAGGCTGCTTTGGCGGGGCGGGCGTTTGATCTCGTTCTACACATGGCCGCTCAGCCGATTGTCCGCACCGCCATCGCCGACCCAATCAGCACCTTCAGCTCCAACATTATGGGCACGGCCCATCTGTTGCAGGCCTTGCGGGCACAGACGACCCTTAAGGCCTGTCTGGTGATCACCTCGGACAAGGTCTATGCCAATGCCGAGACGGGTCGGGCCTTCACCGAAACCGACGCCCTGGGTGGCAAGGACCCCTATTCAGCCTCTAAGGCGGCCGCCGAGATCGTCACCCAGAGCTTCGCCCGGAGCTATTTCGACAAGGCCGGCGTGGCTGTGGCCACGGCCAGGGGGGCAATGTCATCGGTGGCGGCGACTTTTCCCAGGACCGGCTGGTGGCCGATATTGTCCGGGCTGGTCGGACCCAGGATGTTGCCGTCCTACGTCACCCCGACTCCACTCGACCCTGGCAGCATGTGCTCGATTGCACGACGGGCTATCTGATCTATCTGGAGCGGTTGGCCATTGACCCTGCAATACCTCGCGCCCTGAATTTCGGACCCCGACCCGGCGGCCCGGAGGTGACGGTCGGTGACCTAGCGACCCGAGCGGTTCAAGCCCTCGGTGCCGGACCCTGGCGGCATGAACCCGACCCTCAATCCCTAGAGGCCAAATCCTTGGGTATTGATGCCTCAAAAGCCCGGGCGATTCTTGGTTTTGAGAGCTGTCTTGCGGCCCCCGACGCCGTGGCCTGGACCATGGACTGGTATCGCCGTCAGGCCGACGGCGAGGACGCTCTGGCCCTTTGCAGGGCCCAATTGGCACGTTACGAAAGTCTCTTATGACGACTCCATCCTGCCGCTTTTGTCAGACCCCGCTCACCTTGACCTTTCTGGATCTCGGTCGACAGCCCCTGGCGAACTCTTTTCTAACCTCCCAGCAGCTGGCGGCCGGACAGGAGAAATCATATCCTCTGCACACTCGGGTCTGTCCTGAGTGCCTTCTGGTTCAGGCTGATGATCCCGTTGATGCGGGCGACATCTTCGATGACGGCTATGCCTATTTCTCGTCCTATTCGGAGTCCTGGGTCGCCCACGCCAAACGCTATGCTGAGGCTATGATCGCCCGTTTCGGTCTGGGGCCTCAGTCCCTGGTCATCGAGGTGGCCAGCAATGACGGCTATCTGCTCAAGCATTTCAAGGCGGTCGGCATACCGATCCTGGGCATTGAACCCACAGCCAATACCGCCCGGGCCGCCATGGACATCGGTATTCCCACCGAGGTGTCTTTCTTCAATGCCGATACTGGACGTGCTCTGGCCGCTCGGGGAGTTTCCGCCGATCTGATGGCAGGAAACAATGTCTTGGCCCACGTTCCCGACATTGGCGAATTTGTTGCAGGCTTCCCATTGGTCCTTGCGCCGCAGGGGGTGCTGACCTTCGAATTTCCCCACCTGCTGAACCTCATTGAGCAGGTTCAGTTCGACACCATTTATCACGAGCATTTCTCCTACCTGTCCCTGCTGGCGGTGGAAAAGGTATTGAGGTCCAAGGGTCTGCGCCCCTTTGATGTGGAGCTTCTGGCGACCCATGGGGGGTCCTTGCGGTTGTTCTGCTGTCATGAAGCCGCAGATCATGCAGAGACGACGGCTCTGGTCGCCCTGCGCGCCCGGGAGCATGAGGCAGGGCTGGACACCCTGTCGACCTATGGCGGGTTTACGGCCCGGGTTGAGGTCGTGCGTAACAGCTTCCTTGCCTTTCTGGCCAAGGCTAGGTTTGAGGGCAAACGGGTTGCCGCCTATGGCGCAGCAGCCAAGGGCAATACCTTCCTGAACTATGCGGGGGTGGGAACCGAAGACATTGTCGCAGTCTTCGATGCCAACCCGCACAAACAGGATCGCTTCCTGCCGGGCAGCCATATCCCGATCTTGGCACCGTCAAGGGTCGATGCAATCAAGCCGGACTATCTGTTGATCCTGCCCTGGAATCTGAAAACCGAAATCATGGGCCAGATGGCGGGTATTCGATCCTGGGGCGGAAAATTTGTGACCGCTGCCCCTGAGCCGCAGGTCTTTGACTGATGCGCTTTACCCCCACCGCTATAGCCGGCGTCGTGGTGGTCGATCTCGATCCTGTGTCTGACGACCGGGGGTCTTTTGCGCGGCTTCATTGTCCGCAGGAATTTGCCCGGGCCGGTCATGCCTTCAGTCCGCAGCAGACCAGCCTTTCGCGCAATTTGAAGGCCGGAACGCTTCGGGGTATGCACTATGAGGACGCTCCCCACACCGAGGCCAAGCTGGTGCGGGTGACCCAGGGTCGGATCTTCGATGTTGCCATAGATCTGCGCCCCACAAGCCCGACCTTTAGAGCCTGGACCGGGATTGAGCTTGACGCGGGATCTGGGCGGGCCTTGCTGATTGGCGAGGGCATGGCCCACGGCTTCCTGACCTTAGAGGATCACAGCGATGTCCTCTATCAGATCAACCGCCTCTTCGAGCCGGGCCATGGGCGCGGCGTGCGCTGGAATGATCCGGCTTTCGGGATCGAATGGCCAAATCTGCCGACGGTCATATCCGAGCGGGATGCCACCTATCCTGAATTCACGGGTCTTTGAGACAATCCATGCTGATCATTGATCCGACGGCTAAGATTTCCGCCCTTGCCGATATCGAGCTGTCAATCCGAGGGACAAAGATCAGTATCGGTGCCCGGACCGTCGTGGACTCATTTGTGAAAATTAAACCAGCTGGCGGGGCAGGCGACGTGATCATCGGCGCGGATTGCGCTCTGAATTCGGGGACCGTGCTCTATACCGGCAACGGAATCCGTATCGGTGACGCCGTCCTCATCGCCGCCAACTGCACCCTGGCCCCGACCAATCATGCGTTTGCTGACCTTGACCGACGTATCCGCGATCAGGGCTTTCAGCCCAGCCGGGGCGGCATTATTATCGATGATGACGTCTGGCTAGGGGCCAATGTGGTTGTGCTCGATGGCGCTGTAATCGGCCGGGGTACCATAGTGGCCGCCGGGTCGGTGGTCCGGGGAGTCCTTCAGCCAATGTCGATCTATGCAGGCACCCCGGCCAAACGGGTGGGTTCGAGAGCCCCATGACACACTTTACCGTCATCGGTGCTGGCGGCTTTGTCGGGTCGCGGGTCGCTGCGGCCTTGACCGCGCGTGGCGAAGTCGTTTTTAGACCGCCTAGAGCGCAACGAAACTTTCAGGGCCAAGACCTTGGCCGCGTCATTTATTGTGCTGGCCTAACGGGCGATTTCCTGCAGCGCCCGTTTGATACGGTCGAGGCGCATGTGAGCCTGATCAGCAACATTCTTGAAGTCTGTCGTTTCGAGCGTCTGGTCTATTTGTCGTCCACACGGGTCTATGACAGTTTGTCAATCCGAGGCGGTTTGGAATCCGATGTCCTTGAGCTTGATCCCGCGCTGCCACGCAATGTCTATGACCTGTCCAAGGCGCTCGGGGAAAACCTCTGCTTGAACAATAGCGACGGACGGGCTTGTGTTGCCCGGCTCTCGAATGTGTTCGACGTAGATGATAAGGCCGGAGGCTTCTTGTCTGACCTGCTCCGCAGGGCGCGCCAGGAGGCAGACATCACCCTTCCGGCATCGCCTATGAGCGGGCGGGACTATATTCATGTGGCCGATGCCGTAGACGCTCTTATGGTCCTGGCGACCGGAGAAGCACCGGGCATTTACAATGTCGCTGGCGGGAGGCCTGTGCTGAATCGTGAATTGATCGACGTATTCGGGCAGGCCGGGCGTGGCCTTACTCTGACCGGACAGGATGTGCCGGCGCCTCAACCCCGGTGCGATATTACCCGTCTGAAACAGCTCGGTGTCACGCCAAGGGATGCCGTTACCGTTATCGCCGATATACTCGCTCGACCGGACTTTCTGATCAACTAAGCTGCCTTTTTTGATCTCGACTTGGTGACAGCACCTTCGACCATGGCGAAGAAGTCCTCTGCAAACGCCTTCGTTTGACCCAGGGGCGATTGCTTAAGCATCTCGCGTAATTCATGCCTCAGCTTGGCGCGTCTCGGTGCGTCGGCGGCCAGGCGCAGAGCTGTCTGCATAAACTCTTCCCGCGAGAAGGTGCAGAGATCGCCCAGTCCGGCATTGTTCAGGATCGAATAGCTTAGGCGCTCGAAAACGGTCGGCCCTACCAGCGAAATCACCGGCACCCCCATGAACAGGGACTCGCAGGTCGTCGTCCCACCCGTCTGCGGGAAGGTATCCAGGGAAATATCGATCTCGTTATAGAAAGGCATGTGTGCGCCGCGAATGCTTTCAAACCGTACGCGATCCTTGCTGACCCCCTCACCTTCAAAAATAGCTTCGATATGGGCGCGGAAGGTGGGTGATCCCGCCTCGGGTCTGACAAACAGGAATTGGGCATCTGGTGTCGCAGCCACAATCTTGGCCCAGGTCTGCACCATGGCTTTGGAATACTTGTAAGGATTATTCGCAGTCCCGTAGGTCAGATAACCTTTTCGCGATTCCGGTGTACCAGGAGTGATCGGCCTTTGAGGGAAAGCCAGTTCACCCATGGCAATCCAGCTCTTGGGCATAAGCAGGGGCTCTTCGATCAGAAGGGTCCGATCCTCAGGCACCACAAACGGATCGAGAATGAAGTGGTCGATAGAGGTCAGCCCCGCCGAATGCGGATAACCGAGCCAGCTGGCCTGCAGCGGTGCGGGCTTGAAAGCCATGACGACCAACTTGTTCATGTGGGTCGTGCCGCCAAGTTCGATCAGCATATCCAGCTGATCATCCGCGATCATCTGAGCGGCATCGCGATCTGTGATTTCTTTCGTCCAGCGGAAGCCATCCACCATTTCGGTGATGCGCTTCTGCAGATTGTCTTCCTCCTGTAGATAATAGGAATAACAATAAATCTCGAACCGGCTCTTGTCGTAATGTTCAAGCAGGGGCAGGGCAAAATACGCGACCGGGTGTCCGCGAAGGTCAGACGACATAAAGCCCAGGCGAATTTTTCCGTGGCTGGTCGCGGAGCTGGAAAGGCAAGTTTCTGTTTTTCAGCCTGACCCTGAATGCTGTCACCCCAAATCTTGTGTTGAGTCAGAAGTTCGTGACGGTCTTCCTCTGTTTTGACTCGACTGAGGTGTAACAGGAGGGCTGTATGTTTGCCGTTTTCAGAGAATTTACGGCCGATGTCTTTGAAGGTACCCAGGGCATCTGAGGCATCATAGTCTCCCAACCGGGTGTACACTTCCGACGCGACCTTGAGTTCAGACGGGTTGAGCTCCAGTAGGCCAGCTGCACCCTTCAGTACATGATAGCTTTGTTCAAGATAGTCCGCCTCCTTGGGTCCCCGGGTACGGCTAAGGCTTTCGGCCAGGGCCATGTGATAGGCGGCATTGGTGGGATCCAGTTCAATCGCCTTCCGCATATGGATATGGGCGCGCTCGCGATCCCATTCTGAGATTGTCGTCCCAATCATATTGTGCAGCCAAGGCACATCCCCATAGATTGGGATCAGACCCAGCAAATAGGCCTCTGCGTCCTTGTGACGATTAAGCCGTCGGTAAAGTCCTGCCTTGGTCTCGCACAGCTTAGTCAGACTAGGCACAGCCGTCAGGGCCTGATCAATCAACGGAATAACACTGAGCAGATCCAGGGGGTCCGTGGTCAGATTAATCAAATCCAGCCAGGCATCCTCATAATCGGGCTTCAGTTTCACGGCCAGGCGAAACCGCATTTCGGCTTTTTCCGGCTCGCCGGAATGCAGCAGACCCCGTCCAAGACTGCGCTGAAATTCCGCATTTGTCGGGGCGCTGCGGACCAGTTTGGTCCAGATTTCCACGGCCCGTTTGCCGTCCTTCATGTCATTATAGACATTGCCCATATTGATCGGGGCTGAGTTGGATTTTGGGTCGAGTTTTTGGCTCTGGCGAAGGGCTGCCAGGGCTTCATCAAAACGGGCAAGGCGTCGCAGGGACACGCCGAGATTGTTCCAAAGCTGCGAGTCCTTGGGATACACTTCTGTACCCTGCCGGGCCCACTTGGCACCATCTTCATACCGCTTCAGCCGAACCATCATGGCGCTGAAATTTCGGTAGACGTTCAGGGGGGCCTTGGGGTCCAAGGTTAGTTGTTCAGCGGTCAGGCGTATGCCTTCATCTCTTTGCCCCCGGGCCATGGCGGCCTCGGCTTCGGCAAACCTCTCCAAGGACATACGCACTTCCTGTAGACTATAATCAGCCGATCAGGGATTTGATCGCGCCGGTTGCTGTTTGCGATGGGTTGGGATGCCAAGCCTCAAATCGCGTTTGGGGGCAACTTAACGGGCGGGCGACCCCGTGCCAACGTCTGACCGAAGGTGATTTCGCAGACATTTCCCAGGCGGGGCGTGCGAATCAGGCTCTTGTCACGCAATTGTCACAGGCTCTCATTCAAGATGTTAGAGTGCGTTTCGATCCGATAACCGGTTCCCACTTATCGGAACGCACTCTAAAGCGTTTTGGCGAGGATGAAGTCGTCATAGGC
>NMUI01000431.1 GCA_002221445.1 Phenylobacterium zucineum
CTGGTCTACGAGGCCCGCAAAGATGATGACGAGTTTCGGCCGAAACTACCCAAGGGCAACTTCGAGATGGTCATCACGCAGACGATCGAGCTCTGGGAAGACCTCGAATACAAGGCCAAGGAATATCGCCTCGACCGCACATCCCAAATTGACTTGTCGTTTTGCATGTCGATGTATCGATGGGCATCTGGCGCCAGACTCGATACGGTGCTCAACGAGGCCGACCTGCTGGCCGGCGACTTCATTCGTTGGAGCAAACAGGTAATCGACCTGCTCGACCAGATTGCTCAGTGCGCCACTGGATCCGTGGCCGACAACGCCAAGAACGCGATTGACAAAGTTAAGCGCGGAATCGTCGCGTACTCGTACTACACGGGCATCTAGCGCTTAGGCTTAAACCAGTTCCCGACACGGAGGTCGCTTTGCGCTGGTACTGGCGAGTGATTCTGGCCGCAATAGGTGGCCTGAGTTCGTACTTGGCATACCCTACGCCTGCCCTGTGGCCCATGATCTTCGTCACGGTTCCCGTCATTCTGTATTCGATTCGCGGGGCGAAATTCTCCACCGGCGTCTTCGTAGGTATTGTTGCGGGCTTCTGTTTCTACGCGGCTCAGATAACCTGGATCAGCCAATACCTTGGTCCGCGCCCATTGCTGATTCTCGCCGGTGGCGAGGGCCTCCTGATGGGCCTCTTTCTCGGAATCATCGCGGTGGTGTGGCGACGACTGGATGAACGCCTGCAGGGAGTCTGGCGTCACATCGTTCCGCCATTCGCGGTTGCCTGCATCTGGATGCTTCGCGACTGGATCGCGAGCGACTACCCATACGGCGGCTTCCCGTGGGCGCGCCTCGCAATCTCGCAGTCAAACTCGCCGCTAGCCAAGTGGGTCTACTTCGGCGGCATGGGAATGCTCACCTTAATCATCGTCATCACGAGCGTGCTCATTCTCGAGAGCCTGCGCAACTGGCGAAAAGGCAAGCGTGGCTGGCAGATGAGCCACGGAGCCATCGCGGTTGCGATTCTGTTTGCCGTGCCCATGCTTACCGTGGTGCCTACCGACGCCGAAGATGGCTACCTCACTGTGGGTGGCGCGCAGGGCAACGGCAAGGCCGGCCTGTTTGCCGTGCACGA